>CAYNVY010000040.1:0-25753 GCA_964400745.1 uncultured Enterobacteriaceae bacterium
AGAACAACCCGGTGCTGATCGGCGAGCCCGGCGTGGGCAAGACCGCCATCGTCGAGGGCCTGGCGCAGCGCATCGTCAACGGCGAAGTGCCTGAAACCCTCAAGGGCAAGCGCGTGCTCTCGCTCGACATGGCGGCGCTGCTCGCCGGCACCAAGTACCGCGGCGAATTCGAGGAGCGCCTGAAAGCGGTGCTGAAGGAACTGGCGCAGGACCAGGGCCAGACCATCGTCTTCATCGACGAGCTGCACACCATGGTCGGTGCGGGCAAGACCGAAGGCTCGATGGATGCGGGCAATATGCTCAAACCGGCGCTGGCGCGGGGCGAACTGCACTGCGTCGGCGCGACCACGCTGGACGAATACCGCAAGTACGTGGAGAAGGACGCCGCGCTCGAGCGGCGCTTCCAGAAAGTGCAGGTGGGCGAGCCCAGCGTGGAGGACACCATCGCCATCCTGCGCGGGCTGCAGGAGAAATACGAAGTGCACCACGGCGTGGACATCACCGACCCGGCCATCGTCGCCGCGGCGGAGCTGTCGCACCGCTACATCACCGACCGCTTCCTGCCGGACAAGGCGATCGACCTGATCGACGAGGCCGCGGCGCGCGTCAAAATGGAAATCGATTCCAAGCCCGAGGTGATGGACAAGCTCGACCGGCGCCTGATCCAGCTCAAGATCGAGCGCGAGGCTGTGAAGCGGGAAAAGGACGAAGCGTCGAAAAAGCGCCTGGCGCTGATCGAAGCCGAGATCAAGAAAATCGGGCGCGAATACGCCGACCTGGAAGAAGTGTGGAAATCGGAAAAAGCCGAAGTGCAGGGCGCGCAGCACATCAAGGAAGAACTGGAAAAGCTCAAGGTCGAGATGGAGGCGGCCAAGAGGAAGGGCGACTGGCAGCGCATGTCGGAGCTGCAGTACGGCAGCATTCCGCAGCTGGAAGCACAGCTGAAGAAGGAAGAGAAGCCGGCCGCGATGCCGGGCAAGGCGCGTTTGCTGCGCACCGAAGTCGGTGCCGAGGAAATCGCCGAAGTGGTGTCGCGCGCGACCGGCATTCCGGTGTCGAAAATGATGCAGGGCGAGCGCGAGAAGCTGCTGCACATGGAAGCGAAGCTGCACGAGCGGGTGGTCGGGCAGGACGAGGCGGTGCGCCTGGTGTCCGATGCGATCCGGCGCTCGCGCGCCGGCCTCGCCGACCCGAACAAGCCCTACGGCTCGTTCCTGTTCCTCGGGCCCACCGGCGTGGGCAAGACCGAACTGTGCAAGGCGCTGGCGGGATTCCTGTTCGATTCGGAGGACCACCTCATACGCATCGACATGAGCGAATTCATGGAGAAGCACTCGGTGGCGCGGCTGATCGGCGCGCCGCCGGGCTACGTCGGCTACGAGGAGGGCGGCCAGCTCACCGAAGCGGTGCGGCGCAAACCCTATTCGGTGATCCTGCTCGACGAAGTGGAGAAGGCGCACCCGGACGTGTTCAACGTACTGCTGCAGGTGCTCGATGACGGTCGCATGACCGACGGCCACGGCCGCACCGTGGACTTCAAGAACACCGTGGTGGTGATGACCTCCAACCTCGGCTCGCAGATGATCCAGCAGATGTCGGGCGACGACTACCAGGTGATCAAGCTCGCGGTGATGGGCGAGGTGCGCACGCATTTCCGTCCCGAGTTCGTCAACCGCATCGACGAGATCGTGGTGTTCCATGCGCTCGACGAGAAGAACATCAAGAGCATCGCCAAGATCCAGCTCGGCATCCTGGGCAAGCGCCTGGCGGGCATGGAGATCAAGCTCGACGTGGCCGACAGCGCGCTGGTGGAGATCGCCAAAGCGGGCTTCGACCCGGTCTACGGCGCGCGCCCCTTGAAGCGCGCGATCCAGTCGACAATCGAAAACCCGCTGGCGAAGCGCATGCTGGAGGGCGAGTTTGCCGCCAAAGACACGGTGAAGATAGCGGCCAAGGGCGGGGTGATACAGTTCAGCAAAGGCTGATTGTCGCGACGTCCTGAGGTGTTTGACTTGCCCGGGCGGCGGACTGGTTGATCGAACGGGCGAAAGGCCGGTGCACCATCCTGGTGCGCTCCAGCCTGCCCGACGCGATGTCCGGCCGGCTTTTGTCCGGCCGGCTTGAAAAGTCCTTTAAGTTCGGCAACGTACATACAGGGCGAATTGTTTCAGGTATACGTAATACCCATGCATCGGGCTATGTGGGGCTGAAGCTATGCCCCGGCATCGAAACTGCGCGCAATCGTTGCTTGCGCAAGCAAACCGCAGGTGCGTATCCACCCGGGCGCACGCGGATCAAGGCAGCACCGAGGCGGAGTAGCCGATTGCAGCTCATTCGCCGCGAGAAAGGAAAGCAATTGAACCTTCTTCCTGCGCATCAAAAGTCTCCTGTCCTGCTCATTGCCGAGGACAACGATGATGAGTTTGCGCTTGCATCGGGCGCGCTCAGTGCCATCCAGACTCGCCTGGATATCCGGCGCGTTCCGGACGGTGAAGCGTGCATAGCCTACCTCAACGGAGAAAGTCCCTATACAGAAATGCCGTTTCCAGACCTGTTGTTGCTGGATATCAATATGCCGCAAATGAACGGGTTCGGAGTCATGCAGCGAATCGACAGCGACGCACACTTGCGCCATCTTCCAGTAGTCATTTTCAGCTCGTCGGCCGAGCCGGAAGATGTCAATGGGATGTATCGAATGCGCTGCAATTCCTACGTGAGAAAGCCCATGGAGTTCGACGAATTCCAACGCGTGCTCAACGGCATCGTCCAATACTGGTTCTCGGTGGTGACTCTGCCGGCCGCAGTAAACTAGGGAAGCGCTGATTAAGTCCCGAATTTGGCTAACGGATATTCAGCGCTTCCTCTGAAGTGGGGGATTTACGCCCCGAAGGAAGTCCCCCAGGGGACAAGGGGGCGTCGCCCCCCTGTTCAGTATTTCACTAGGACAATTTCAGTCAGCCGGCGATTGTCTCCGGGAGCAGGCGCTCAGACTCCTTCTTGACCACTGCGTAGCACTCGCAGGCGCGCTTTTCCAGACCGGCTCGGTCGATCAAGGCGATATGCCCGCGACTGTACTCGATCAAACCTTCTCTTTGCATCTTTCCCGCCGCTTCGGTCACACCCTCGCGCCGCACCCCGAGCATGTTGGCGATGAGTTCCTGCGTCATGACCAGCTGGTTCGAGGACAAACGGTCAAAGCTCAACAGCAGCCAGCGACAAAACTGCTGTTCCAGCGAATGATGCCTGTTGCACACAGCCGTCTGTGCCATTTGCGTTATCAATGACTGGGTGTAGCGCAGCAACAGGTGCTGCATCGGGCCGGCACGGTAGAACTCCTCCTTCAGCCGTTGTCCCGGCAGCCGGTAGGCGTGCCCCGCGCTTTGCAATACGGCACGGTTAGTCGTGGTTTCGCCGCCCATGAAAAGTGAAATTCCGACTATTCCTTCGTTTCCGACCACGGCGAT
Organism: uncultured Enterobacteriaceae bacterium; assembly: GCA_964400745.1. Taxonomy (GTDB): domain Bacteria; phylum Pseudomonadota; class Gammaproteobacteria; order Burkholderiales; family SG8-39; genus 2-12-FULL-64-23. The sequence goes on from CAYNVY010000040.1 coordinate 3,465, forward strand.
TTCGGCCGGCGCACCGTCTGCCAGGACATAAAGCAGCGAAATGATGGAAGTAGTCGGAAAGTAGACGTAACTCATGCGCATGCCGGACTCGTAAAGTACTCGGCCTAGCGGTAGTGGAATCAGTTCCAGATGCGGCAAGACACGCTCGTACGCGTCTGTCGGCAGGACGGCGAGGAGGTGATTCTGGCGCGGGTCATGCGGGCTGGTCATGAACAACCTCCGATAAATCGGATTCGACCTACCTGGAAAATCCGATGGTGCGGTACAGCATTCACCGGCTATGTTCAGTATAGAACATGCGGGGTAAAGGACCATGGCCTCTGGAATCGAATGGTTCGGCCCCAGCGCGGTCGCAGTACCGACATAAATGGTCGGGGAACACGGCGCTCCGCGCAAATCCGCCGCAAGCTCACGCCGGTCGCCGGCTGAAACAAATGCCCGTCTATGTACGCCAGCGCACATCACTGCCCTGCTCGAAGTCCTACCATTTTGCAGGATTGCACGGAGAAACAGACCATGGCCAAACTCCAGCCGGCAGGCAAACCCAAGCCGTCAAGCAAACCCAGGCCGGCACCGAAATCCCGGCCGCAACTCCCCAAAGCGCCGACCGGCATCCAGGGGCTGGACGAAATCACCGGCGGCGGATTGCCCAAAGGCAGGCCGACGCTGGTCTGCGGCGGCGCGGGCTGCGGCAAGACGCTGCTCGCCATGGAGTTCCTCGTACGCGGCGCGACCGAGTTCGACGAACCGGGCGTTTTCATGGCATTCGAAGAGACCGCCAAAGACCTGACCCTGAACGTCGCCTCGCTCGGTTTCGACCTGAAAGACCTGGTCGCGCGCAACAAGATCGTGCTCGATTTCGTCTACGTCGAGCGCAGCGAAATCGAAGAGACCGGCGAATACGATCTGGAAGGCCTGTTCATCCGCCTGGGTCATGCCATAGCCTCCATCGGCGCCAAGCGCGTGGTGCTGGATACGATAGAAACGCTGTTCGCCGGCTTGCCCAATCCGCTCATTCTCCGCTCGGAACTGCGCCGCCTGCTCCGCTGGCTGAAGGACAAGGGCGTGACCGCCATCATCACCGGCGAAAGCGGCGAAGCGACGCTGACGCGCCAGGGGCTGGAGGAATACGTCTCGGACTGCGTGATCGTGCTCGACCAGCGCGTAAGCGAACTGATTTCCTCACGGCTGCTGCGCATCATCAAGTATCGCGGCTCCTTTCACGGCACCAACGAGTATCCGTTCCTGATCGACGAAAACGGAGTCTCGGTGCTCCCCATCACCTCGCTCAGCCTGCAGCATATTGCCTCCAGCGAACGCGTTCCGACCGGCATTGCGCGCCTGGACGCGATGCTGGGCAGCGCGGGTTACTATCGTGGCAGCAGCGTCCTCGTCACCGGTACGGCAGGCACCGGCAAGACCAGCATCGCCGCGCACTTCGTCGATGCCGCTTGCCGCCGCGGCGAACGCGCCTTGTATTTCGCCTTCGAGGAATCGCCCACCGAGATCATGCGCAACATGCGCTCCATCGGGATAAACCTGAAGACGTGGGTCGACAAGGGCCTGCTGCAATTCCATGCGGCACGCCCCACGATTTTCGGGCTGGAGCGGCATTTGACAACGGTGCGCAAGGCGGTCGCTGAATTCAAGCCGCAGGTCGTGGTCATGGATCCGCTGAACAGCTTTGGCGCCGAAGGCACTCAAAGTGCCGTGAAGGCCATGTTGGTGCGCATGATCGATTTCCTGAAATCGAATCGGATCACGGGCTTGTACACCAGCCTGACTTCGGGCGGGAATGCTGTCGAGCAGTCCGAAGTTTCCGTTTCGTCCCTGATCGACGCCTGGCTGTTGCTGCGCGTCATCGAAAACGGCGGCGAGCGCAATCGCGGCTTGTACATCCTGAAAGCGCGCGGCATGGCGCACTCGAACCAGATCCGCGAGTTTCTGCTCACCGATCATGGTGTGGAGTTGCGCGATGTGTACGTCGGCGCGGGTGGCGTACTGACCGGCTCGGCGCGGCTCACGCAAACGGCGCAGGATCAGGCTGCGCAGACGAAACTCGATCAGGAAGTCGAGCTGCGGCGGATCGAACTGGAGCGCAAGCGCACGACGCTGGAAGCGCAGATCGCCGTGTTGCAGGCCGAATTTGCGGTGCAGGAGATCGCTTCGCTGAAAATCATCGGGCAGGAAAAAGCGGATAAAGTGCAATTGGCCCAGGAACGCGTCGAAATGGGGCTGAACCGCAATGCGGATGTGAAACCGCACAAACGAAAAGCGGGCACGCGATGAAAGCCATCCCAAGCCGGCCCGCTCCGCCCGGAGCCAAAATGCCCGAAGCGGCATCAGGCCGCTATGTCCTGCGCCTGTACGTCGCCGGTCTGATGCCCAAATCCACGCTCGCCATCGCCAACATCAAGAAGATCTGCGAGGAGCAACTGCATGGGCAATACGAGCTGGAGGTGATCGACCTGTACCAGCAGCCGCAACTGGCGCAGGGCGATCAGATCGTCGCCGTGCCCACGCTGATCAAGAAATTGCCGGTGCCTTTGCGCCGCATTATCGGCGACATGTCGGACACCGAGCGCGTGCTGGTGGGGCTGGATCTGCGCAAGAAGGTGTAGCGCACGATGCCGAACAAGCCCGCAAGCCAACCGCAGCTCCTCGCTGAAAACGAAGGCCTGCGCGTCCGGCTTGCGCAAGCCGAAGAGACCCTGCGCGAGATGCGCAGCGGCGAGGTGGACGCGCTGTTCGTCTCGGGCGTGGGCGGGGCGCAGCTGTTTACGCTCAAGGACGCCGATCAATCTTTCCGGATACTGGTAGAGGAGATGAGCGAAGGCGCGCTGACCATGACGGCGGAGGGCGTGATTGTGTACGCCAACCGGAGCTTTGCCGGGTTGCTCAAGACGCCGCTCGAAAAGGTGATGGGTTCGGCGGTCCGCACCTGGATTGCGCCGGAAAGCCAGCCAATTTTTCAATCCCTGCTCGAAAAAGGCGCAGGTGAAGAACGCCGCGAGGAACTTATCCTTGCCGCCGGCGACGGAACGTGGGTGCCGGTCTATCTTTCGGTGAGCAACCTGCCCATCAGCGGGAGTTCCGATGCTTACTGTCTGGTGGCAATCGACCTCACCGAGCACAATCGCATTGAGGCCATCGCCGCCTCCGAAAGAGTGGCGCGGGAGTTGCTGGCCGCCGCCAACCGATCTCGCGAGGAGTTGCTGCAGTTGATCGAGGACAAGACGCGAGCGGAAGAGACGCTGCGCGAAAGCGAAGCGCGTTTCCGCAGTCTGAACGAGATGTCTTCAGACTTTTACTGGGAGAGCGACGCCGAGCACCGGCTGACGCAGCGCGGCTCGGCAAATACGAAGGTGAGCGCGGTGTCGGTGTTCCAGCGCAGGGCGCACATCGGCGAGCGCCGCTGGGAGATTCCGTTTCTTTCGCCCGACGAAGCGGGCTGGCGGGCGCACCGGGAGGATCTCGACGCGCATCGTCCGTTCCGTCATTTCGAACTCTCGCGTCTGGGTAGCGACGGCATCGAGCACTTTATTTCAATCAGCGGCGATCCGATGTTCAATGCGTCCGGCGTGTTCAAGGGCTATCGTGGCGTGGGCACCGACATCACCGAGCGCAATCGTGACAAGCGGGAACTCCTCGAATCGGAAGCGCGGTTCCGCGGTCTGGTCGAGCAGTCGATCGCCGGCATCTACATTATTCAGGACGGGAAGCTCGTTTATGTGAATCCGCGTGCTGCAGAGATTGTCGCTGAGGGTTCGACGGACAACCTGATCGGCACCGATCCCTTAGTTTGGATCAGCGAGGCCGACCGCGGCAAAGTCGCGGAGAATCTTCGCCGGCTCGTTGACGGCGAAGTAAAGAGCCTCGCACTGGATTTTGGCGTCCTGCGCCGGGACGGAGGAGTGATCCAGGTCGGCGCGAATGCCGCGATGGCTACCCATGATGGCCGACCCGCGATCGTCGGCTTGCTCCAGGACATCTCGGAGAAGAAACGCGCCGACGCGGAGATCCGGGGTTACCTTGAGCAGCTTAAAACCGCGTTCATGAGTACCGTCAAGGTTGCGACCACCTTGAGCGAACTGCGCGACCCGTATACCGCCGGCCACGAGCGGCGTGTGGCGGAGATCGCCGCTGCGATCGGCGCCGAACTCGGCCTGGACGCGCGCCGGCAGGAAGGATTGCGCGTCGCCGGCCATCTGCACGACGTCGGCAAGATCACTACCCCGTCGGAAATCCTGTCGAAACCGGGCAAAATCAGCGCGGTCGAATATCAGTTGATTCAGGGCCATGCCCAGGCGGGCTACGATGTGTTGAAGGACGTGGAGTTTCCCTGGCCGGTGGCCGAGGTCGCGCTGCAGCACCACGAGCGCATGGATGGCAGCGGCTATCCGCAAGGCCTCAAGGGCGAAGCTATCCTGTTCGAGGCCCGCATCATGGCGGTAGCCGATGTGATCGAGGCGATGTCCTCGCATCGGCCGTATCGGCCTGGCTTGGGAATAGAAGCTGCCCTGGCTCAAATCCAGGAAGGGCGCGGAACGGCTTACGACCCGCTCGTCGCCGATGCCTGCTTGAAACTGTTCCGGGAGAAGGCATACGTGATTCCGGCGTAGTCCGGGCCGCAATTCATCTCTCGACCTGATGCCCGTCAGAACCATCACCAGGTCAATACCAGGAACTCCCATGAAACCAGGACTCTTCGGGCAGCAACTCAGTTTGATGGAGGAACTCAAGGCGGCGACGTTTTCGGCGCATGCCAGGCTGCAGACGGCGCCATTGTTTCAGGCCCTGGCGGCCTGCCATCTGCCGCTCGAATCCTATGTGGGGCAACTGCGCGCCCTGCTCGCGATTCACGGGGTCATCGAGCAGGCGCTGGCTGTGTGCACGGACGAACGGGTCGCTGCCGTCTGGAACGCGGACATGCGCAAACTCGCCCTGCTGCAGCAAGACCTCGGGTATTTCGAACCGCGCACCGTGGCGGACCTGAAAGAGGCGGTGGACGCGGCGCTGAAAACGGCCGATGCGCTGCGCCTGCGCCATCGAGGCACCGCTGGCGCTGCTCGGCTGGATTTACGTGCTTGAGGGTTCCACGCTGGGCGCCACGGTCGTGCGGCCGCTGGTAGCGCGCGCGCTGCTCCTCAGCGACAACGAAGGCCTCGCCTACCTGCACAGCTACGGCGCCGCGGTCCCGGCGCACTGGGCGGCGTTCAAGGCAAGAATGAATTCCCTGCAACTGAGTGCGGAGGGGCGCGGCCAGATTGCCGAGGCGGCGGCGGACTTGTTCGGGCGGCTCGAGACCGTGTTCCGCGCGCTGTATCCATTTCAGCCCGAGTCCAGGACTTTTCTTGTTACATCCGGGGTCAGGTCTTGTATGGGAGCGACAATGCAAGACCTGGCCCCGGGTTTAGCGTTACCTGCCAGTCCAATCGTTGTAGGACTGGTTACGCAAACTCTAGTTCGATCTTGCCGGCGCGGCGCCGTACGGGTCCCACGACAATTTTCACGTCGTGACCCAACTTGGTCACCAGTTCCAATAACTTGCCTTCGCTGACGCCGCGAAACTGTCCCCGGGTAATGCGCGATATCTTTGACTGATCGATGCCGAGCAGGGCGGCGGCCCCGGCTTGCGTCAAGCGGCGCGCCTTGATCGCGCGGGCGATTTCCCCGGCAAGCTGTGACTTGCGCTGCATTTCGGCCGCGCCGGCATACCCCAAGTCGGCATAGACATTGGTGCTGCCTTCTTCGATTGTCACTTCGTCACGCTGGCTCATCATCTTGCTCCTTGCTGTGCTTGCCAAACCTCGTAATCCTGCTTTGCGGCTTTCAACCGCACGTTGATCAGTGCCAGATCTTCCCTGGGTGTCTTGATTCCGCTCTTGGATTTCTTCTGGAAGAAATGCAGAACGTAAATCCATCCAGCTTTTGCGAGTCATCCGACTCTGATCGAAGACTTTCTCGAATCTATCCTGCAGCCACTTTCGCACCCACTCAGCGTCGCCAACAATGCCGGGACCAACGCGAATGCGGCAATGGAGTCCGGTAGTGCTATAGTGACCATGTCTATGGTCACATCCATCCGGGAGCACGCTATGCAGACAATCAAGGCCTCTGAATTCAAAGCCAAATGCCTGGCGCTCATGGATGAAGTGGCGCGCACCGGCAAGACGCTGGTGGTCACCAAGAACGGCAAGCCGGTGGCCGAATTGCGCGCCTATACGGGCGAACGGCCGAAGTCGCCCGTCGGCTTGCACAAGGGTTTGATCAGCATTGATGGCGACATCGTTTCGCCGCTGGACCTGGAATGGGAAGCGCTCGGGTGATCTTGCTCGACACGCACGCGCTGGTGTGGATGGACGCCGATGACCCAGCACTGGGCCGAGCGGCCCGGCGCGCGATTCAACAGGCTTGGGGAGCGCAGCAGTTGGCCGTGAGCGCGGTCAGCTTCTGGGAATGCGCGATGTTGCACGCGAGAGGACGCATCACGCTGCCGAAATCGCCGCTCGCCTGGCGCGGCGACCTGGTCGCCGCTGGCTTGGTCGAGTGGCCCATCGACGGTGAGATCGCCATCCTGGCGGCCGATCTTGAAGCGCTGCACAAAGATCCCGCCGATCGGTTCATTGTCGCAACCGCGATTTCACGGCGCGCCGCGCTGCTGACGGCAGACGAGCGCCTGCTCGAGTGGGGACATGCCCTGAAACGCGTGGACGCCACCCGTTGAGCCCCTGACCCCATCCTCCGCGTCGGCAGCGATGTCGCGTCGTCGAAGGACGTTACCTCAATTCAGGGGCTGCCGAAATTCGCTTCCCTCTGAGACCGCCGCAGTGGAAACAGACGGCGATCTTGAAGTGGTTCGGATTGCCTCACCCGGTCAGAATGCGTGCCATCTTTTTCAGCAACATTTCACGATTGGCGGGTTTCACCACGAAGTCCACCGCGCCGGCCTTGAGACATTCCACCACCAGGTCCTTCTCGCTCTGACCGGTGATCATCATCACCGGAATGTCGGCGGACCGGTGCGAGGCCTTCAGCCTGCGCAAGGTTTCCAGGTCGCTGATCTCGGGCATCACCATGTTCATCAGGATCAGATCGGGTCAGGTGCCGGACGCCGGCAGGTGACGTGGGGCGCGGTTATTGCCAAGCTGGCCGATTGGCTGGAGGAGGAGCGGACCGGGCAGCAGTGATTGCCGCTCCAGACGTGAAAAACCCCCGGTAGCAGAGCTACGCGAAGGTTAGTTTGTAGAGGTTGGACTACGCTGCGAGGGACAGCAAATCCTTGGCGTTTTCCAGCGGCCAGTAGCCGGCAGCCTTTGCGTCAAGAATCGTGATTTCCGCGATTCCATGAGCCGCATAGCCCACATTGACGTTCCAGCCGTGGGAAACATCCTTAACAATGGGTTCCTTGGAAAACTCAATGTGGAGGATGTCGTCCTGGTCGTCGTATTTGATTCTCATGGTTCGTCCTCCAGTTCCCAATTTATCATGACCGTCTTAACGACTACCGCTGTCTGTTCGACTGCAGCGGCACAGATCAAGTTGTCGGCCCGCCCTTCAATATGCCTGAAAACCCACAGATTCAACTCGTCGCGGCGCTTGATCTCGCCTTCCTCGATGACCTGTTCCAGGGTAGCCGCATCGACTCCTCGCCGGAGCATGCTTTCCCGAGCGTGATGGGTAATCCACACATTCTTTCCAAACCTCTTGCTAAAAAAGTCGGCCAATACAACCTCCTTCCCGATCATAGTTGGATAGCTGATTAGAGGTCAAGACTGCTGCTGCACGAAGCTAAATCCGGATTGTAAATCCTGATTGCCCGCCATCGCGCGCGGGCTCTCGGCCGATCTCGCGGTCCACTATGCCCGCTCTGGTTGGCTCAGGCGACTGGGACGATGGTTCGTTACTACAGGCTGTGTCCGGCTGTCGATGCCTGGTCCATCACGCCGGCGGCTCGCAGCCCCTGGCGTCAGTTCGCATCCAGGTGCATCGCGTAAATGTCGCGGAAGCGACCGGCGCAGTCCTTGAAGGCCGCGAGCACCGCCGGATCGAAATGCGCAGGCACGGTGCGTCCGTCGCCCACGGTGATGATGTCTAGCGCTTTCTCGTGGGAGAACCCCGCATCCAGGCCAGGACGCGATCCTTGCGTCCCGACGGCTTCTATCAGTATCAGCTAGACAAGTGGCCAGGGCTTTTTGCCCGCCGGTGTAACAGTGCCATTTTGCGTACAAGCGTCGCAATACAGTCAAAAATACAGTCCGCAACTTAGCTTGCAATATATCGTCATGTAATGTATATTACTTCATGTTTTTAAATATATTTTATATAAATATTTATCCGAAAAATTGCACGCAAAAATAGTGGAAAAACAAGCTGTAGCTCATTACACGCAGCCGCACCAGATCGAGCCCCTGCTTCCGCAGTTTCGGCTTGCCGAGTTGCGGGAGCGCACACGTGCTGTAGTAGAGCACGCCTATCGCCTTTCCGGCGCGGCGCACCCTACGACCATTGCTGCATTGCGCGAACTGGTCCGCAACATGAATTCGTACTACTCGAACCGAATCGAGGGGCAGAGCACGCATCCTCTCAACATCGAGGCGGCGTTGCACAAAAACTTCTCCGACAAGCCTGACGTGGCGACGCTACAGCGTATTGCGTTGGCCCACATCGAAGCTGAAAAAGAACTTGAGCAACAAGTAATCGCAGGTGAGCGGCCCTTGACTGCCCGGTTCCTGGTCACAGCGCACGCTGCCTTCTACAGCCGGCTCTACAGTGAGGACCGCACGACACCGGAGGGCCGGGTCGTTGCGCCAGGCGAACTGCGCGCGGAGCAGGTTGCTGTGGGAAGGCACGAGCCGCCCTTATGGCCTGCAATACCTGAATTCCTGGCTCGGCTGGAACAAGCCTATTCTCAAACTTTGGCACTGGACGACATCCTGGTATACGTCGCCGCGGCCCATCATCGGATGGCTTGGGTCCACCCTTTCCTGGACGGCAATGGCCGCGCGGTCAGGCTACAGACGCACTGCGCCCTTTTTCCGTTGAGCACCGGATTGTGGTCGATGAATCGTGGACTTGCGCGTAACCGCGAGCGGTACTATGAATTGCTGGACGCTGCAGACAATCATCGACAAGGCGATTTGGATGGACGCGGCAACTTGTCGGAAGAAGCCTTGTGGGAATGGTGCGCGTGGTTTGTATCTATCGCCGAGGACCAAGTGAGTTTTATGACCCGAATGCTTAATCTCCAAGAGATGAAAGCGAGGATTACGGCGTTGATCTCCTTTCGCGCGCAGTTCGACAAAGGAATTCGGATTGAGGCCGCGGCACCTCTGTACTTTCTGTTTCTGGCCGGGTCCACGCCGCGTGGCGAATTCATGCAGATGACCGGGTTGGGGGAACGCACTGCAAGCTCGCTCCTCTCACGGCTCATAGAAACGGGGCTGGTGAAAAGTTTCAGCCGTATGGCGCCCGTGCAGGTGGCGCTTCCGCTCGACGCGCTGCAATTTTTGCTTCCGGATTTGTACCCGGAAGCCGCGACACAGGTCTCTTAGAGGCCATTTCGGAATTACCGAAATGGCCCCTGGCTTAGGGGAGCACGAGGGGACTTATCCCCTCGTTTTGTAATGAACTCTTAGGACCAAGCGGCCGCTTCAGATATTCAACGCTTCCTCTGAAGTGGGGGACGCCCCGAAGGTCTAGATCCCCCCTTGCGGGGGAAAGTCCCCTCTGGGGACGCCCGGAAGAAAGTCCCCTCGGGGGACGCCCGGAAGAAAGTCCCCTCGGGGGACAAGGAGGCGTCGCCCCCTTGTTCAGTATCTCCCTAGAACTATCCGGGCCGTATGCGCACTAGCGTACGGAACGTCCCGGCCAGGTTCGGTAAGGTGTCCCCTGATGTGCAGTGAATCGCTCTAGCGCGCGATTGGATTCTTTAACCCACGCGAAGGAAATTATCATGAACAGCATCGTCTACCTGGTTGGCGCAATCGTCATCATTCTCGCAATCCTGTCGTTTCTCGGCCTGCGCTAAGCGTCCACAGGATTCCAGGGGCCGTGCCCCGAAAAAAACGCGCGCTGGCGATGGCCAGCGCAGGATGACCTTTTATTGAGAGGATCGATCATGGGTAAGTATGTTCTGGGTTGGATTTTGGGTGTGCCGGTATTCGTGCTGGTGATTATTTATATAATTTTCAACTAGGAAACAATCATAGGAGAACCACATGGAAACCATCGCACGCGACTACACCCTCCCGACTTCTGCAATGTCTACTACCACCGGAGACATTTTAGGCAAGGCATCCTCGAGCGCCCACTCCGCTGTCAATTCGATTGCCGGGGCAGCAGACGAGGCGGCACGCACGGTCAAGCCTGCGATCGACCGGGTTGCCGCAATGGCCCACCAGGCGGTGGACAAGGCGGCGGGCGTCGCCGCGCCGACAGCCGGTTGGCTGGCCGAACAAGGCGAAATTCTAAACGCCACGCAGAACAGACTGGTGGAGGATACGCGCGGTTACATTTCGGCGAATCCGCTGAAGTCAGCCGGGTTTGCCGTGATTGCGGGTTTTGTGCTGAGCCGTATCATTCTACGATAAGCGCGCGCCGGGGCTTCTCGCCCCGGCGTGTCGGCGATGGACAAAATACCAAGCTACGCCAACGCGTCGCCGCCGTCGATTGCGGCGGGCATTCACTCGCTCATCGATGCCGTGCGCGACTTGCTGGACAATTTCGTCCACCTCGCCGTGCTGGAAGGAAGACAGGCCGGCATCGGACTCGCACTGATGCTCGGATTCGGTTTCGGCGCGGCCGTTCTGTTGGTAACCGGCTGGCTTGCGCTGATCGCCTGCGCGGTCGCAGCCTTGTTGGAAAACGACATCCTCGGCTGGGTCTGGTCGCTGTTGATCGCCGCGCTGCTGAGTTTCGCGGGCGCCGGCGGCCTCGTGTTCCTCGCCATCGAGCGCAGCAAGGATCTTCTGTTTTGCGCGACGCGGCGCCAGCTCGGCTTGAAGTCCGCGCCCGCACCAGGCCATGAGTAATTCATCGACGTCGCTTAAGTCCGCAGAGGCGCGGGTTGCCGCCTCCAGGGCGGACATCCGCGCGCAGGTTCACGCGCTGGAGTTCAGGGTGCGCCGGCTGGCGAAGTCGCCTTACGTCATCGCCGGACTGGTCATCGGCGCCGCGTCCGCCGGGTACTTTGTCGTTTCGCGCACAGCGAAGCCGCGCGCGCCAGCCTCCGCCCCCGCGGTTCGCGGTCGCCTTGCGCGCGTGCTGAATACGGCGCAGATGCTGCTAGCTTTGCTCGGCGCGCTGGGCGGTGCGGCGGCCCCGGTATGCGAATTGATGCGTAAGGCGCGTCAGCGCACAGATCGATTGCCGCACACGCGTTAAGTTGCTCACGCCGCCATGCAAATGGCGGCTTTACCCGACGCAGCCGTGCTGCCGATCTGCGGTTTTCCGCAATTGCGGCGCGGACGCAATCGGGAGAACTCATGCTTTGTCACCTCCCCATGCAACAGCCAACGCGAGACGCCGGCAATCGGCCTAGGAGAAAGAAAATGACGCAAGTAGTTACGAGGAAAGTTGTAGCCAACGAGGAAGATCTGAACCGCGACCCGATCAGCGGCGCACCGGGCGCTCACCCGCTGGGCACGGGCGCCGGCGCGGCATCCGGCGGGCTTGCCGGAGCCGCTGTCGGAACGGCAATCGGCGGGCCGATCGGCGCCGTGATCGGCGCCGCGGTAGGGGCGGTGGCAGGCGGATTGGCGGGCAAGAGCGCGGCCGAAGCGGTCAACCCCACTGCCGAAGAAATCTTCTGGAGAGAGACCTATATCCGGGAACCCTACTATGTGAACGGCAGGGCGTACGAATACTACGCTCCGGGCTTTCGCGCCGGCTGGGAAGGCCGTGTGCGCCACGACGGGCGCAGCTTCGAACAGGCGGAACCCGAATTGAAGGCAGACTACAACGCCGCAAAGGCCGAACTCGACCCCGCCTGGCAGGACGTAAGGCCGGCAGCGCACGCGGCGTGGGCGCGCGTCGATCGCAACTTGAATTCCAGGCAATAAGGCGATACGCCCCGCCTCCGGCACTGCTGGAACTGTGCCCGCTATCGCCTATCGCTGAGCCAAACGGAAGCGTGGATAGGCAAAGGGCGCCCGGCCGATTGAACGGCTACCTTGCCAAGCTGCCGGTTGTGCAATCGTCGGGTAGCATCCCTTGATTCGCTCCAGCAGAGTAAGATTCAAGCTGTCGCCAGCAGGCCAGAGCAGGGTGAGACCATGGGTACTTTTTCGGTAGGCTGCAAGATCGAGAATGTGGTTGACCGGACGCGTCAGGTCAAACTTGCGCGCATGCTGGTCGATACCGGCAGCGAATATACGTGGGCCCCCGCAACCACGCTCGAGAAGATCGGCATCGATCGAGAGAAGAAGGATGTGGAGTTTGTGATGGCGAACGGCCAGCGCATTACGCGCAGCGTGGGCTTTGCCATCATCCGCGTTGACAAGGCGTTTACCATCGACGAGATCCTATTCGCCGAAAAAGGCGATCTGCTGCTGCTCGGAGCGCGCAGCCTGGAGGGGCTAAGTCTGACGGTTGATCCGCGTCGAAAAAGACTGGTGGCCGCGGGGCCGCTGCTGGCGGCTCCGACGCGGACGTAACGTCGCAACGGGGGTCACAACGGGGGTCAGGTCTTGGATTGATGCAAATGCGTCAAAGCAAGACCTGACCGTTCGCAGTGACCCCGCTCGCTCCGAGCGCCACCGCCGTTATTGTGTGCTACCGCACATACAGACCTAGATATCGAGCAGATATTGTTCTGGTCGGGGGCCTAGCCATTTCCCTGGTTCATGTGGTCTTTCTGCGTTCTCACCGCGCCTGTTGCCGCGTGACCGGCCTCAAAGACCATGCAATGTTCGAGTGGGAGGCGGCAAGTGTCTGCGAAAGGTCCAAATAACCGCGTTTTAGATCACGACATGGATTGATTCTGTCGCAGGTGTCGATCGGCTTCAGGTCGCCATCTGATACTTGCATCTACAAGACCGAATCGCCGGTGTATTTTGCAGGAATCCAGATGAAAGACGCACGATCTTCCACCTTGAAGGGCCTCCCCAAGGCGCCGAGCGGCATCGACGGTTTCGACGAAATCACCGGCGGCGGTTTGCCGCGCGGCCGCACTACGCTGCTGGTGGGCGGACCGGGTTCGGGCAAGACGGTGCTCGCGCTGCAATTCCTCGCGCATGGCGCTCGCGATCGCAGGGAGCCGGGCATCTTCGTCGCGTTCGAGGAAGCCTCGACGCGCATCGTCGCCAATGCCGAAAGTTTCGGCTGGGACCTCACCGGATTGCAGCGCAAGAAGAAGCTGTATTTCATGGACGCGCAACCCCTGCCGGATCTGGTCCAGTCGGGGGATTTCGATCTCGGCGGAATGCTTGCGGCACTTGAGGTCAAGACCCGGGAAATGGGCGCGCGACGCATCGTGTTCGATGCCCTCGATGTCTTATTGGCGCTGCTGCCCGACCTGGCCGCGGAAAGGCGCGAGATCTACCGGCTGCATCAGTGGCTGTTGGCGCACGAGCTGACCGCCATCGTCACGCTGAAATCCGGGGCGGATGATACATACTCGATCAGCCAGCAGCCCTTCGGCTTCATGCAGTTCATGGTCGATTGCGCCGTGATCCTCAACCACAGCGTGGTGCTGGGTGTTTCGCAGCGCAGTCTGCGCGTGCAGAAGTATCGCGGCTCCAGCTTCGACGAGAATGAATCGGCGTTCCTGATCGGCGAGAGCGGATTCGAGGTCTCCATTGCACACACGCTGAGCCGTGTCGACGCCAAGGTGAGCAGCGAGCGCGTTTCAAGTGGCGTCGAGCGGCTCGATACCATGCTGGGCGGCGGGTACTACCGCGGCGCCAGCGTGCTGATCACCGGCTTTTCCGGCACGGCCAAGACGACCTTGAGCGGCGCATTCGCGGAGGCAGCCTGCCGCCGCGGCGAGCGCACCATGTTCGTCTGTTTCGATACGAACAGCACCGAGGTGGTCCGCAACCTGCTCTCGGTGGGCATCCGGTTGGATCGTTACATCAAGAACGGGTGCATGCGCATGATCTCGGCCCGTGCCATCACCGGCAGCGCGGAGACCTACCTGGTGCGCATCAAGGCGCTGGCGAAGGAGCATGGCGCCCGTTGCGTGGTGATCGATCCGGTGTCCGCATGGTCCAAATCCGGCAATGATCTGAGCACACAGAGCGTGGCGGACCGCTTGATCGACTGGTCCAAGGGCGAGGGCATAACGCTGCTCTGCACCAGCCTGCTCGACGAAATGTCCGGCCAGGGGGAAGGCGGTTCGCAGCTGCAGATCTCGGCGCTCGTGGATACCTGGATCCATCTCAATTACCTGATGCAGGCCGGCGAGCGCAACCGCGGCTTGTCCATCGTCAAATCGCGCGGCACGACACATTCCAACCAGTTGCGCGAGCTGATCCTGAGCGATGCGGGCGTGACGCTGGCGGACACCTACATGGCGGGCGGCGAGGTGTTGATGGGCACGCTGCGCTGGGAAAAGGAACGCGCCGAACGGGTCGCGCATGAGGCCGCCGAAGCTGCCGCCAAGCTCAAGAACGTCAGGCTCGACGCTGAAGAGGCTGAACTCGAGGTGCGCCTGAAGTCGCTGCAGACAGAACTCGCGGCGAAGCAGGTGGAGAAGGCCTTGCTGGTGCGCACCACGCAAAGCGATAAAGGCGAGTTGTCGCGCGGACGCAGCCAGATGAAGGAGTTGCGCGGCGCCGATGCGGCGATTTCCGGGCGAAAAGTGAGCGCGCCATGAACCGACGTGCCTTGTTCAAGTTCCGGCTGTATGTCGCCGGCGACGCGCTGAACTCGGCGCAGGCGCTCGCCAACCTCAATGCATTCTGCCGGGAACACCTGCCCGACCGGCACGAGATCGAAGTCGTGGACGTGTTTCGGCAACCGGAGCGTGCCCTGGCAGAGAGGATTTTCATGACACCGACTTTGGTCAAGCTCGCGCCGTCCCCGGTGCAGGCGATCGTCGGCACGCTCAGCCGGACGCAGACCGTGTTGCAGGCTTTGGGGCTGGAGTCCCTCGTTGCATGAACGAAAAGAAGAAAACACCGCTTCCGGCGTTCACGAATGAGGAAATAGCTGCATTAATCGAGAGTCTGCACCACACCGAGCAACGCCTGGAGCAACTGACGGCAGGCGAGGTGGATACGGTGGCGGACCGCGACGGCCGCACGTTCCTGCTGCGGCGCGCCCAGGACCATTTGCGCCACAGCGAGGCCGCCAAACAGGCCGCCATCCTCAACGCGCTGCCGGCGCATATCGCTTTGCTCGATACCGAGGGGACCATCATCTCGGTGAACGAGGCGTGGCGGCGATTCGCCAGCGCGAATGCGCTCCAGAACCCGGAATATGGGATCGGCCTTGATTACCTCGATATTTGCGACAGCGCGCAAGGAGACAATGCGCTGGAAGCGCACCAGGCGGCCGCGGGCATCCGTTCGGTGCTGGCCGGCGAGACAAGGAGCTTTTCGCTCGAATATCCCTGCCATTCGCCGGCGGAACAGCGCTGGTTCCTGATGACGTCGACCCCGCTGGCCGACGACCGTCGGAACGGCGCCGTCGTCATGCACGTGAACATCACGGAACGAAAGCGCGCTGAGTTGGCACTGCGCGAAAGCGAGGCGCGCTTTCGCAGCCTGACTGCGATGTCCTCCGACTTCTACTGGGAGAGCGACGCCGAGCACCGGCTCACGGCTCGCGCTTCGGCGAGCAAGAAACAGAGTATGGTTTCGGTATTCCAGCGTGGCGCGCAGATCGGCGAGCGCCGCTGGGAGATTGCGCATCTTTCACCGGACGAAGCCGGTTGGCAGGCGCATCGGGCGACACTGGATGCGCATTTGCCGTTCCGCGACTTCGAGCTCTCGCGGCTCGGCGCCGACGGGGCGGAACGCTATATTTCAATCAGCGGCGAACCGGTGTTCGATGCATCCGGCGCATTCGAAGGCTATCGCGGGGTCGGTACGGACATCACTGAGGGCAAGCGCGCGGAGGACGCGCTGCGGCAGTCGAGAAATCTGCTCCAGGCTGTATTGGAGAACGTCCCATCCCGCATATTCTGGAAGGATCGCGATTTGCGCTATCTGGGCTCCAACACCCGGTTCGCCAAAGATGCCGGGCACGCCAGGCCCGACGAACTGATCGGCAAGACCGATTTTGAAATGGGATGGAAGGATCAGGCCGAGCTGTACCGCAGCGATGACCGGGCGGTAATGGCATCGGGCGTGCCGAAGCCGGACATCGAAGAGCCGCAAACGACGCCGGACGGGAGCACGATCTGGCTGCGCACCTCCAAGGTGCCGCTGCGTGACAATGAGAATCGGATCATCGGCGTTCTGGGCCTGTACGACGACATTACAGAGCGCAAGCGGGCGGCGCAGGAACTGCGCGAAAGCGAGCTGCGCTTCAAGCAGATGGCGGAGAGCATCAACGACGTATTCTTTCTTCAGAATCCCGAGGGCTCGCAGATCTACTACGTCAGCCCCGCATATGAGCAAGTCTGGGGCCGAACCTGCGAAAGCCTCTACGCCAATGCGATGTCATGGGCGGAGTCGATCCATCCGGACGATCTCGACTATGCGTTCACGAAATTCAACGAGGGCCGGCATACCGGATTCGATTACGAGTTTCGCATCGTCCGTGCCGACGGCGACGTGCGCTGGATCCACGTTCGGGGATTTCCGATTCTGGACGGCGCCGGCCATTCGTACCGGACTGCGGGCGTCGCCTCCGATATTACCCAGCGCAAGCAATCCGAGATCAAAGTCAAGCGCCTGAATCGCGTGTACGCCGTATTGAGCGGCATCAACACTACCATCGTTCGCACCCAGGATCGGCAGGAACTGTTCGAGGAGGTGTGCCGTATCACGGTGGACGAGGGCGAATTCCGACTGGCGTGGATCGGGCTGCTCGACGTCAATGGCCTGGACGTGACGCCGGTGGCCAGGGCGGGCATCGACGACGGCTATCTCGACAATATTGAACTCACCGCGCGGGAGGGCGCGCCCGACCGCTGTGAACTGGTGGCACGGGCGTTGCGCGAAAAGACGTCCATGGTCTGCGACGACATCGGCACCGATCCGCAGATGGTGCGATGGCGCGAGGAGGCGTTGCAGCGCGGCTACCGGTCGGTGGCTGTGCTCCCGCTGCAGCTGGACGACAAGGTGATGGGGCTGCTGCTGTTATACGCGTCGGAGGCTGGAGCTTTTGACAATGAAGAGATGAGACTGCTCAACGAAATTGCCGGCGATATTTCTTTCGCACTGGATCATATCCACAAGCAAACGCGGCTCGATTATCTCGCTTACTACGATGTGCTCACCGGCCTCGCGAACCGCACGCTGTTCTTCGAGCGCGTGCAGCAGTACTGTCGGAGCGCCGCCGGCGGCGGGCACAAGCTTGCGGTGTTTCTGATCGATCTGGAGCGCTTCAAGAACATCAACGACAGCCTGGGCCGGCCGGCCGGCGATGCGCTCCTGCGGCAGGTAGCCGAGTGGCTGACGCAAAACGCCGGGGACGCCAACCTGGTGGCACGCCTGGGTGCGGACCATTTTGCCGCGGTGCTGCCGGTGGTGAAGCAGGAGGGCGACGTGGCGCGGATGCTCGAGAAGATGATGGCAGCCTTTCTGGAGCATCCATTCCGCCTGAACGACGCCGTGTTCCGCATCAACGGCAAGGTCGGTGTGGCGCTATTTCCGGATGACGGCGCCGACGCCGACACCTTGTTCAGACACGCCGAGGCCGCGCTGAAGAAGGCCAAGGCGAGCGGCGAGCACTACCTGTTCTACCGGCAGGAGATGACCGAGAAGGTGGCCGGTAAACTCACGCTGGAAAATCAGTTGCGCGAGGCGCTGGACAACGAAGAGTTCGTTCTCCATTACCAGCCCAAGGTGAACCTCGCGAGCGGCAAGGTGACCAGCGCCGAGGCGTTGATCCGCTGGAACGACCCGCGCACCGGCCTGGTGCCGCCAGGCCGCTTCATCCCGGTACTGGAAGAGACGGGGTTGATCTACGACGTCGGGCGCTGGGCGCTGCGTCAGGCCATCACAGACTACCTGCGCTGGCGCGCGGCGGGCCTCGCAGCGGTGCGCATTGCGGTGAACGTGTCGCCGTTGCAACTGCGCAATCGCGGCTTCGTCGAAGAAATCAGACAGACCATCGGCATCGACGCGCACGCGGCGGCGGGACTGGAACTGGAGATCACCGAAAGCCTGATCATGGAGGACGTCAAAGGTACGATCGCCAGCTTGGGCGCGATCCGCGCCATGGGCGTGCCCATCGCCATTGACGACTTCGGCACCGGCTTCTCCTCGCTCAGCTACCTCGCCAAACTGCCGGTGGACACGCTGAAGATCGACCGCTCGTTCGTAGTCGACATGACCGTCGGGCCGGAGGGACTGGCGCTGGTGTCCACCATCATCGGCCTGGCGCATTCGCTGAATCTGAAGGTGGTGGCGGAGGGGGTCGAAACCGAGGAGCAATCACGCCTGCTGCGCTTGCTCGCCTGCGACGAAATGCAGGGCTATCTATTCAGCAAACCGGTACCGGCCGAGATCTTTGAGACTCGATTCCTGGCTCCGCCGCCCGCCGAGTGACGCATGATGAGCTCTTACCCAGCATCGCAATGTTGCTGCCAGGAATCAGAGTGGCAGCGATCTCTGATCCTGGGACCATGGTTGCAAAATATGGCGATGTGGCGGCAATCAAAGCCGCAGCGCTGGAACGGAAACCATGAGTAGCAAGCGGGCATGGCGGTACCGGATTTCAACGAGCCTGGGCGTCAACACCGCGATCGTACTGTTTGTCGCGATTCTCATCGGCATTATCTGTAGCGCCGTGTTCGGACTGGTGCGGACCGAACGCGAAGATACGATCCGTGCCGCAGTCGACAGAAATGACAATCTTGCCATCGCACTGGAGCAGTATGCCTCCCGCACCCTGCATAACGCCGATGCGGTGACCCAGTACCTGATCCGGGAATACGCGGGCTCGCGCAGCGAGACGGCTCTCCCCAAATTCATGGCGCGCTACACCGTCACCGATCATGCAATTATCGGTGTAGTACTGGCGGACGAGCGCGGCAATGCGATGACCACCGCCTACTCGGGAAACCTGGCCAAGCCGATCAATCTGGCAGACCGCGAACATTTCAAAGCCCACGCCCTGCGCGACAGCGGCCGGCCAATTGTTGGCAAACCGGTGCTGGGACGGGTCACGGGCCAGGGGGTAATTCCGGTCACGCGCCGAATCAACAAGGCCGACGGGTCGTTCGGTGGCGTCGCAATGGCCTTGATCGAGCCCGCCCGGTTCACGGATGTCCTGCATGAGGCAAAACTGCGGCCGCTCGATGTCATTTCGCTGGTGGGTCTGGACGGCATCACCCGGGCCAGGCTGAGCGGCGCCGTGGCAAGCTGGGGAGAAGACATTGGAAAAAGTCTGCTATTTGTAGAACAAGCCAAGCGTCCTACCGGCAACTATTTCGGCAAAGGCGCACGGGACGGGGTGCCGCGCTTTTACAGCTACAGAACCTTGCCCGAATATCAGATCATGGCCACAGTCGGGGCCGCGGAAGCCGACGTGATGGCCGAGTTCCATCGCAGGCGGAACCGATATTACTGGGCGGCGGGACTGACCAGCGCATTCATCGCCGGCTTCGCCTTTTTGCTGATGCTGGCTCTTGCAAGCCAGCGGCGCGGGGCCGTCGCCATCGCTCTCAGTGAGGCGCGATTTCGCAGCCTCACTGAGATGTCCTCGGATTTCTACTGGGAGAGCGACGCCGGGCATCGGCTCACGGCGCGCGCCTCGGCGAACAAGAAATCGAGCGCGGTTTCGACATTCGAACGCGGGACCCAGATTGGCGAGCGCCGCTGGGAGATTCCGCATCTTTCGCCCGACGAAGCCGGCTGGCAGGCGCACCGGGCGGTGCTGGATGCGCATCTTCCGTTTCGGGACTTCGAACTGTCGCGGCTCGGGACCGATGGCGACGAGCGCTTTATCCTGATCAGCGGCGATCCCGTGTTCGATGTCACCGGGGCGTTCAAGGGATACCGCGGCGTTGGCACCGATATCACCGGGCGCAAGCGACTGGAGCGGGAAAAAGACCAGTATTTCAAGTTCTTCATGCTTTCGATCAACCCGATGTGCATCGCCGATCCATACGGGCGCTTCAAGAAGGTCAATCCCGCGTTCACGCTGCTGACCGGCTATTCCGAAAGCGAGCTTGTGTCAAAGCCGTTTCTCGATTTCGTCCTGCCCGAGGACCGGCAAAGCACCGCGGATGAAATGAAACTGCAGGTGGAAACGCGCGCGACTATGCATTTTGAAAACCGCTACGTGTGCAAGGAAGGCACAGTAATCCGCCTGTCCTGGATGGCCTACTACGACAGTCACGACGGCACCACCTACGCCACCGCGGTCGACATCACTGAACGCAGGAAAGCAGACGCCAGGATCGCGCACCTCAGCCGCGTACATGCGATGCTGAGCGGCGTCAACGCGCTGATCGTGCGCGTGGGTGACCGCGACGAACTGTTCAAACAGGCGTGCCAGACCGCAGTCGACGCGGGCGGATTCAGAATGTCCATGATAGCCATCGTCGATCGGCAGGCAATGAAGATTGTTCCGATAGCCTCGGCCGGCAAGGACCATGAGCTCCTGAACGACATAAAGAGCATCCTGTCATCGACCGAGGGTGCGCCAACGACCATGGTCGCGCGGGCGGTTAGGGAGAAAAAGGCCGTCGTATCCAACGATTCGCAAAGCGATCCACAGGTCTTGTTCGGCAGGAATTACGTCAATGCCGGAGTCCGCTCGATGGCCGTATTGCCGCTGGTCATTTCGGATGAGGCGAAGGGAGTTCTCGCTCTGTACTCCGAAGAAGCTGGTTTCTTCGACAAGGAAGAACTGGAACTGTTGATCGTGCTGGCCGGCGACATCGCGTTCGCGCTCGATCACCTCGACAAGCGGGAGCGACTGGATTACCTCGCCTACTACGACGTGCTCACCGGTCTGGCGAACCGTAGTCTGTTTCTCGACCGGGTGACGCAGTACATGCGCAGCGCTGACAGCGGCGGGCACAAACTGGCCGTGTTCCTGATCGATCTGGAGCGGTTCAAGAACATCAACGACAGTCTCGGGCGGCCCGCCGGCGACGCGCTCTTAAGGCAGGTGGCGGAGTGGCTGACGCAAATCGCGGGGGACGCGAACCTGTTGGCGCGGGTGGGTGCGGACCATTTTGCCGCGGTGCTGCCGGAAGTAAAGCAGGGAGGCGACGTGGCGCGGCTTCTCGACAAATGGATGGAAGCGTTTCTGGAGCATCCGTTCCGCCTGAACGACGCCGTGTTCCGTGTCGCCATCAAGGCCGGAATAGCGCTATTTCCGGATGACGGTACCGACGCCGAGACATTGTTCAGGCACGCCGAGGCCGCGCTTAAGAAGGCCAAGGCGAGCGGCGAGCGCTACCTGTTTTACACGCAGAAAATGACCGAGGCGCTGGCGGGCAAGCTTACCCTGGAAAATCAATTGCGCCAGGCGCTGGACAACGAAGAATTCGTGCTCCATTACCAGCCCAAAGGGAACTTCGCGAGCGGCAAGCTCACCGGCGCCGAGGCACTGATCCGCTGGAATGATCCGCGCACGGGTCTGGTGCCGCCGGGCCGCTTCATCCCGGTGCTGGAAGAAACCGGATTGATCTATGACGTTGGGCGCTGGGCGCTGCGCCAAGCCATCGCAGACTACCTGCGCTGGCGCGCGGCGGGCCTGGCCGCGGTACGCATCGCGGTGAACGTGTCGCCGCTGCAACTGCGCAATCGCGGCTTCATCGCCGAGATCGAGCAGGTAATCGGCATCGACGCGCAGGCGCCGGCAGGCCTCGAACTGGAGATCACCGAAAGCGTGATCATGGAGGACGTGAAGCACAATATCGCCAGCCTGGGGGCGATCCGCGCCATGGGAGTGACCATAGCGATCGACGACTTCGGCACCGGCTTCTCTTCGCTCAGCTACCTCGCCAAACTGCCGGTGGATACGCTGAAGATCGACCGCTCGTTCGTGATCGACATGACCACCGGTCCGGAGGGACTGGCGCTGGTGTCCACCATCATCAAACTCGCGCACTCGCTCAAGCTCAAGGTGGTGGCGGAGGGGGTCGAAACCGAAGAGCAATCGCGCCTGCTGCGCCTGCTCGACTGCGACGAAATGCAGGGTTTCCTGTTCAGCAA
>CAYNVY010000041.1:0-24902 GCA_964400745.1 uncultured Enterobacteriaceae bacterium
CGATGCCGATCAGGTTCTCGGCCGGGATCTCGAGGTTCTCGAAGAACAGCTCATTGGTCTCGTGGTTGACCATGTTGGCGATCGGCCGCACCGCCATGCCGCTCTTCTCGGCGGCGCGCAGGTCGACCATGAAGATCGACATCCCCTCGGTCTTCTTCTTCACCTCGGCGAGCGGCGTCGTCCGCGCCAAGAGGATCATCCAGTCGCTGTGCTGGATGCGCGAGATCCAGACCTTCTGGCCGTTGACGACGTAGCGGTCGCCGCGCTTCTCGGCGGTGGTGCGGATCGCGGTGGTGTCGGTGCCGCTGCTCGGCTCGGTCACGCCCATCGACTGCAGCCGCCACTCGCCGGAGGCGATCTTCGGCAGGTAGAGGTCCTTCTGCGCCTTCGAGCCGTGCCGCAGCAGCGTGCCCATGTTGTACATCTGGCCGTGGCAGGCGCCGGCATTGCCGCCGCAGCGGTTGATCTCTTCCATGATCACCGAGGCTTGCGCCAGTCCGAGCCCTGAGCCGCCGTATTCCTGCGGAATCAGCGCCGCGAGCCAGCCGGCCTTGGTCAGCGCATCGATGAATTCCACCGGAAAGCCGCGGTCATAGTCGAGCTTGCGCCAATACTCGTCAGGATATTCGGCGCAGAGTGCGCGCATCGCGTCGCGCAACTCCTGATGCTGGTCGTGAGCGGGAATGTTCATCGTTTGTTTCTCCGGATCTGCCTGGTTGGGAATAAGTAAGTACGGCGGCCGGATCACCCATGTCCCGGCAGCAAAGCCGCCGGAATTGGTCGCGTGTTCCAGGCGACCGGCTCGTGATGTTCGCGTTCCGCAATCGCAACTGCATTGCGCGACATCTATGTCGTATTCATAATACCCAAGGGCGTCGAACTAGACAATGATCTGGAACAACTCGGAACAACTCGAACAACTCGAAAGGACAAGACAGCCATGGAATTCAAGAACATCATCTACACCGAAGCGCAGGGCATCGCCACCATCACCATCAACCGCCCGAAAGTCTATAACGCGTTCAACAGCGGCACCTGCGAAGAACTGATCCAGGCCTTCGGCAAGGCGGGCTGGAATCGCGATGTCGGCGTGGTCGTCCTCACCGGAGCGGGCGACAAGGCATTCTGCACCGGCGGCGACCAGACCTCGGACGCAGAAGACGGGGGCTACGGCGGGCGCGGCACGGTCGGGCTGCCGGTAGAGGAAATGCAGAGCGTGATCCGCGACATCCCCAAGCCGGTCATCGCGCGCGTCAACGGTTTCGCCATCGGCGGCGGCAATGTGCTGGTGACCATCTGCGATCTGGCCATCGCCTCGGACAAGGCGCAGTTCGGGCAGGTGGGGCCGAAAGTGGGTTCGGTCGACCCCGGCTTCGGGACGGCGCTGCTCGCGCGCGTCGTCGGCGAAAAGAAGGCGCGCGAAATCTGGTACCTGTGCCGGCGCTACAGCGCGCAGGAGGCCTTGAGCATGGGGCTGGTCAACGCGGTGGTGCCGCACGAGCAGCTCGATGCGGAAGTCAGGAAATGGTGCGACGAAATCCTGCAGATGAGCCCGACTGCGATCGCGCTCGCGAAGCGCTCGTTCAACATCGACACCGAGATGATCCGCGGCATTTCATCGTTTGCGATGCAGGCGCTGAAGCTCTACTACGATACCGACGAAGCGAAGGAAGGCGGCAATGCGTTTCGCGAGAAGCGCAAACCGAATTTTCGCAAGTTTGCCAAATAGCGAGTTTGCCAAATAGC
Source organism: uncultured Enterobacteriaceae bacterium (assembly GCA_964400745.1). GTDB lineage: Bacteria > Pseudomonadota > Gammaproteobacteria > Burkholderiales > SG8-39 > 2-12-FULL-64-23. Next base: position 1,747 of record CAYNVY010000041.1, read on the forward strand.
GAAATGAACGCGCCCTTCCGGGCGCGGCATAAAAAAAGCCGGGCTGACTGCCCGGCTTTTTCAATGGGAAACTGGCTCGATCAAGCAGCTTGGATCTTGGCCGCCTGCTTACCCTTCTTGCCGTCTACGATGTCGAAGGACACTTTCTGTCCTTCTTTGAGGGTCTTGAAGCCCTGCATGTTGATCTCAGAGAAATGTGCGAATAGGTCTTCGCCGCCGCCATCAGGAGTGATGAAGCCGAAACCCTTCGAGTCATTGAACCATTTCACTGTACCAGTTGCCATGTCGCGTTCCTTTTAAAGTTGAGAATTTCGGGCCGAGCCCGATGAATGTTTGAATCTCAAGACTGAAAAGGACGTACCACTCAGGCAACCGCTCTCAAGCACTTGAAACTAAACACTTGTGCGCGTTATACCTGCTAAATGCCCGGCCGTCAAGTGGGGGGTATTCCCTCAGCCGCCGCTGCGCCGCCTAGAGAGACGAAAAAGGGTGCGCTCGGCACCCTTTTTGGATTCGTCCTCGCGCCTCAGACGCGCCGCTTGTACTCGCCCGTGCGCGTGTCGATCTCGATCTTGTCCCCGGTGGCGCAGAACAGCGGCACCTGCACCGAAAACCCGGTGTTGATTTTCGCCGGCTTGAGCACCTTGCCCGAAGTGTCGCCGCGCACGGCCGGTTCGGTGTAGAGGATCTCGCGCACCACCGTATTCGGGAGTTCGACCGAAATGGCGCGGTCGTCGTAGAACACGACCTCGCACTCCATGCCGTCTTCGAGAAAATTGATGCCCTCGCCCATGTTGTCCTTTTCCACCTCGAACTGGTTGTACTCGGCGTCCATGAACACGTACATCGGATCGGCAAAATACGAATAGGTGGATTGCTTGCGCTCCAGCACCACCACGTCGAATTTTTCGTCCGCCTTGTACACGCCCTCGCTCACCGACTCGGACAGCAGGCTCTTGAGCTTCATTTTCACCACCGACGCGTTGCGGCCGGATTTGCTGAATTCGGCGCGCTGCACCACCATCGGATCGGTGCCGAGCATGATCACGTTGCCTGCGCGAAGTTCCTGTGCGATTTTCATATCTGTATAGTCCTGCGATTAATTGTCTGACGGGTGGTTCCGGTATGCTTGAAACCGCCCTGAGCTAGGAAAGCATGAGGGAACCTGCCCCCTCATGCCGTGCCGCGTTCTAAAGCCTTCTATTTTAACAAATTCTCGCAAAACTGCGCAAGATTATTCGCCAGATCGCCGGTCTTGGGCAGATCCCGCGCCCAACCCATGGCGTGCCCCCGCAGTTCGATCCGGCAATGCCGGAACCCAGGCCAGGCCGCTTCGAGCTCTGCGGCGTCGCCCTCGTTCCAGGCGCGCCAGAATCTGCGCGTCGCCGCGGAAACCGCCTGCGGCAGCCCTGCGCAGTACAGGTCGAGGAAGGCTTCGAGCTTGGGCCAATGTGCGCCCGCCTGCTGCGGGTAGATCTGCCAGACGAGCGGGCGCGCGGCCCATTGCGCGCGCACGAACGAATCCTCGCCGCGCACGAAGTTGAGGTCGCATGACCAAAGCAACCGGTCGTAGGCGTCCTGATCCAGGAAGGGAAAAATCCTGACCTCGAGTCCGTCCTTGCGCAATACGGCGCCGGCCGAGATGTCCGCGGCACCGAAAAACGCCGCCAACGCGTCCTGCGCCACCGCCTCCGGCACGAAGCAGCGCACCGCTTCGCCGCCACCGCCCCAGAGGCGCAGCAGCGCGGCCAGGGCCGCGTTCGGGTAGCAGAACAGGGAAACCTGCAGCTCGTCCGGGCGCGGCTCCGGAACGTGCAGGGACTGCCAGAAATGGGTCCGCTCCGCCGCAGAATGCTGAAACCGGGTGCGCGCCTGCACCAGGCCGCGCTCGGCCGGCAAGCCGCCCGTGCCGCTGACGAATCCGGGGAAGAAGAAATGCTTTACCAAAGGCAGCGTAGGGTGCCGCGAAGGCAGGGCGTGACAGCCTTGCACCCAATTCTCGGCGCTCAGGAATTCCAGATTGATCCAGACCGGTTTCGGCTGCCGCCCGGCCATCGCCGCGACGTAACTCGCCGGCGGATCGCAGGCAAAGGCTTCGACCACGACAGCCGCAGGCGATACGGCAGGAAAAGGCTCGCGCCACCACCTTATTTCCACGCCGCGGCTCGCCTGCGCGTCCAGACCGGGGATCACCTCGGGGCAGATCCTGTGAAAACTCGCCAGATCGTCCACCCACAAGCGGACCTGCAATCCGTGCTCTGCGACCAGTTGCCGCGCCAGCCGCCAGCAGACGCCGATGTCGCCGTAGTTGTCGATCACGGTGCAGAAAATATCCCAGGTGCGCTTGGCTGGCATCGTCGAATTATGCACGCAGTGCGAACCAGGCCGGTAGGGGGCACGCAGCGCATAGCGCGGCACGCGCCTTGAAACGTCTGAACGCGGGGACACCCAAAACACACGGGGCGCTGGCGCGCCCCGTGTCCCGGCCTATTCGAGGACGCTCAGGTCCGGCTTTTCACGTAAGCCGCCAATTCCTGCGCCTCCGCATTATTCGGCTGGCGCTTGAGCATTTCGTCGGTCACGGCCTTCATCTCCTCGTAAAGCAGGTGATCCTGCAGCACCGAGTAGAAGTAGAGTTCGGGCGTGATGTCCTCGGCCGCTGCCTTCTGCCGCATCTGGGCATAAGTGGACTTGGCCTGGGTGACTTCGGCCTGCTGCTCGGCCGACAGCCGTCCGGGCTTGCCGCCGCCGCGCACCGCGATACCGCCGGAGCGTCCGAGCTTGGCAATCTGGACCAGATTGGGCACCTGCGCGATCTTCTGCGCCACGCCGGAGGGCAATTGGGCCGCTTCCGCGACCTGACCGCTCAGCGCTTCGCTCTGTTGCGTGCCGGCCTTGAAGCTGGACGGCCCTTTCCAGGTTTCCTGGCGGCTGCCGTTGAAATACACCACGCGCAACTGCGCTCCGGCAGGAAGCGTGAAGCGGTCGCCCTGGCGCACTTTCATGAATGCCTGCGCCTTCGATTGTGCCCCGCCCTGGCCGGTATAGGCCACGTCGCCCGACAGCTGATTGACCAGGCCCACGTCGCCGGATTGTGCGCTCACGCCCAGGCTCAGGCCCCACAGCGCCAACGCAAGCATCGATTTCAAAATGTTCATACTCACCTCTCTTTCGCTAGACCGCTTTGAAGTTCATACCGCGAAGTTCCTACCGCGAAGTTCCTACCGCGAAGTTTATACTGATTTGTACCCGGTTCCTCGCCGCACCGCGCGGCGCCGCATTCCAGACTTCACCTCGAAGACTGAATCCGCACCCGCGCCCATTCGGCCAGTTGCTGCGCTTCCTGATTCGCGGGCTGCTTGCGCAGCATCTCGTCCGCGACCGTCTTCATGTCATCGTACAAGAGATAGTCCTGCAGCACCGTGAACAGATACAGCTCGGGCGTGATGTCGTCCTGCGGCACCTGCTGGCGCAATTGCGCATAGGTCGTCCGCGCCGCGGCGACCTCGGCCTGCTGCTCCAGGCTCGCCCGCTGCTTCGGCGTGGCACCGCGTACCTGTATGCCGCCCAGCTTCGCCATCTGCAGCAGTTCCGGTATGCGCTGGATCTTCTGCGGCACGCCGAGCGGCAGATTCGCCACCTCGTAGACCGCGCCCGCCAGCGGTTCGCTGTGCGCGACGCCCGACTTGAATCCGGCCGGACCGCGCCATGTCTCCTGCCGCCCGTTCTGAAAATAGACCACCTTGAGTTGCGCGCCCGCAGCCAGGTTGAAGCGGTCGCCCTGGCGCATCTTCATGAACGCCTGCACCTTGCCCGCGCCGCTGCCGCTTACATAGGAAACCTCACCCGCCACCTGGTTGACCAAACCCACGTCCGCCCCTTGCGCCGCGGCCTCACCGCCGCTCGCAAACAGCAGTGCGGCTATCAGCAATCCCCCCCCCATCGCTCGCATGAAGTCTCCCTGTTCCGATTCAAATAAAGCAACAAACCGGCGCCGCCGCCCGTGAATTTGTCACACTTTACGCTGTTTGCCCGCACAAACTTCGACCGGGCTGCGGCCGCCTTTGCGCTTGACTCAGGATTCGATCCCCCGAATCTCGAACACCTCTATGGGCTTGGCCTTTCCCTTGACCATGATTTCCACCCGCTTGCCGGTGACGACGCCGGGCCCGGCCGCATCGACGGTCGCCCTACTGGCGATCAGCACGCAGCCCACCTCCTTGGTCGCCCCTTCCAGCCTGGAGGCCGCGTTCACTGTATCACCGATGGCGGTGAACTCCGTGCGCTTGACCGAGCCGATATCGCCGATCACCGCATCCCCGGTATGCACTCCGATGCCGACGCCGAATTCAGGCAGGCCGCGGTCGGGAAAGCGCGAGCGCATCCATTGCTTGAACGCCTCGGCTTCCTGCGCCATCTGCAGCGCGGCGCGCAGCGCCCGGCGCGCATGGTCCGGATGGCGCACCGGCGAGCCGAATATCGCCATCACCGCGTCGCCGATGAACTTGTTCACCATCCCGCCCTCGGCCAGTACGGGTTCGGTCGCGCGGCTGAAATAGGCGTTGAGCATTTCAACCACCTCGTGCGCGTTGAGTTTCTCCGAAATCGTGGTGAAATTCCGGATGTCGGAGAACAGCACCGTCACATGCACCGACTCGCCCGCCAGATCGGGGCGTTCGCCCTCGGTCAGCACCTTGACCACGTCGTCGGAGACGTAGCGGCCGAACATTTTCTTCAGCCGCGCGCGCTCCCGCTCTTCGCCCGTGAGGCGCAAACCGAGCGTGGCGAGAAACCCTATGCCCAGCGCGACCTGCGTTCTGCCCACGGGCAGCAGCCAGTCGTCCAGAAACAGGAACCAGGCGGGCACGAGGCAGAGCACGCCCAGTACCAGCGCGGCGGCCAGGCCGCCCGCGGGGTGCAGGCGCAGGTACAGCAGCGCCGCGATCAGCACCAGCGCGAGCACGTAGATCCATTCGGCCGCCAGCGGCATCCGCCGCGGATAGTGGCCCGAGAGCAGGGTCTCGACGATATTGGCGTGGATCTCCCCGCCTATCATCTGGTCGCTCTGCTTGCCGAACAGCGCGCGCGAATACGGGCTGGGATGGCGATCCTGCGTACCGCGGTCGCTCGCGGCGATGATGACCACGCGCCCTTTCAGCTGCTGCACCTCGGGATCGGCCAAGGCGTCGGCCTGCAGCAAGCTCTTCATCGATACCGTGGGCACGCTGCCCGGCGGGCCGACGTAGCCGATCAGCCGCGGCCGCGCTTCGCGCGGCAGCTTCACCCCCGCAATATCCCATTCGGTCAGCGCCGGATCGAGTCCGGCGGCGCGCAGCGCGAGCTGGGTGGCAAATCCCACGGCCGGCTTGCCCGGATCGGGATCGAACACGGGCAGGAAGCGCCGCACCGAGTTGTCGTCGTCCGGATTCAGGTTGGCGATGCCCAGATCGTTGATCCCCTGCGGCAGGAGATACAGATGATCCTGCGGCGGCAGCAGCAGCCTCCCCTCCCCGTTCGCCAGTTCGACCAACTGCGTGATCAGTATCTTGTTGCCCGCGGCCAGTTGCGCCCGAAACGGCGAGTCGTAGCTGCGGCTCGAATCGTTTCCCGGCAGATTGAGTTTCTTCAGCCAGTCCTCCGCGCTCACCTGATACAGGTAGTCCAGCCCGATCACTTTCGCGCCGGCGTCGGTCAGCGTCTGCATCGTGCGCGCGAAATGCGGCTGCCAGAACGCGAGCGGGTCGTCCTTGTATTCGTCCAGCGTCTGCTCGTCCACCGCGACCACCGCGGTGTGCGTCGCGTCGCGGCGCTTGCCGGCCAGCTGGTGCCAGTAGTCGTAATAGACGTTCTCCAGCGCGTCCATCCAGCCCAGTCGTGTCAGCCCTTCGCTGCAGCCGAACGCCAGGGCCACGACAAACACGAAGCGCCAGAAACTGCGCAGGCGGTAAGACCAGCTGTGAGCGATTGGCATCAGTCCCCGACGTAGACGAAGGCAGCCCAGAAAAACGGATGGCTGCGGGAGAATCGAAATTGCCCGCTGGCGAAGCTTCCGCCGCGGAGTTCACGCTGGGCGTCGCTCACCGCCGTGAGCGCGCCCTCGCCCTGCTTGATGTGGCGAAAGGTCGACGTCATCAGCGCCTCGGTCGACAAACTGTCCACGCTCCAATGCGACACCAGCAGGCTTTTCGCCCCGGCGAACATGAAGGCGCGCGTCAGCCCGGCAAAGCCCTCGCCGTTGTTGGCCTGCGAGGCCTCACCCGCGGTATTGCACGCCGAGAGCGCCACCAAATCGGCGTTCAGCTCGACATCCTCGATCACCTCTTTCATGGTCAGCATGCCGTCCTCGCCCTGCAGATCGCCGACCAGCGTCAATGCGAGCGAAGGCTGCGCGCGGCCCTTCGCGCGCGGCGCGCCTGCCGCAGGCTCCGCCGCCGGGTCCGCGCCCGGCAGAAACTCGCCGCCGAGAAATCCGTGGGTGGCGAACAGCACGTAGCGGCTGTTCTTCAACTCCCCCGATTTTGCCATTTTCTCCTGCGCCTCGTCGCCGATGAACATGCGATTGCTTCCGCCCAGTATCTTGGCGATGCTCCGCGCCTCGTCGGCGGTCTCGCGCAGGCGCGCAATGTCGGGTATCCCGTCCTTGCTCATGCGATAGTTGTTGGACAGCAGATCGAGCGCCGCGCGCGTGGCGCTCGAATAGCTCTGCCCGCTCGCAGGAACGAATACCGGATCGGCGAACGCGGTCAACTCCTGCCGCTCCCCCTTTACCTGCTTCGGATACAGGCGCTGCGACGCGAGCGAGGACAGGCTGGGCAGATAGCCGAAGCGATGCTCCTTGCCCAAATAGTTGAGCGCGCCGTACTCGCCGAGGAAAGGCTGTCCGGCGCTGCCGTCGCTCGCGCCGCGCGTGGTCTCGAACGCCTGCTGCTCGGCCGGCCCGTATCGCGTCACCAGCAATTCGAGCGGCACCGTGAGCAGCGGCCCGTCGGCCACCACGATGACCTTTTGCTTGCCGGCGAGCGCGGCGGCGATGGGCGCCACCAGGTCCTGATACAGGGCGTGCAGATTGGCCGGGTCGATCTCGCGCAGGAACAGCACGGATTCGCCCGCCGCCACTTTTTCGATGGCGCGCCGCACCGCGCGCACGCGTTTGGCCACGTCCTCGCGCTTGACCGGGAGATTGACCAGTTGAAAGCGCTCGCGCGTGACGATGAATATGGCCAGCTCCTGCGGCAGCAGCACATAGGAGAGCAATACCTCGTCCGGCCGCAGCAGCTTTTGCTGCAGGTCCTGCAAGGTGACCGGCCGCGGGTTGGTCAGTTCCATGAAGCGCGGGTAGTCGCGCCACAAGGCATCCTCCAGGCCGGCGAGTTCGGCGTTGGCCTCGGCGAGCTGGGAATTCAGGTCGCCGCGGCGCGCTTCCGTCCCGGGCTGGTTCACCGGCAGGGTGACGACGGCCAGCCGCAGGCTTTCTATCTTTTCGTGCAGATCCTCGCGCTTCCGTTTCAGGCCGAGGAAGGCCGGATCGGCGGAGAACTTCGCGACGTCCGCCTGGCGCATCATTTCGGTGAACACGCGGCTTTGGTTGCGCGACGCGATCTCCAGCACCTCGCGGTCGTACCCCCCCTGGGGCGCGATGCGGTGCAGCTGCAGCAGCACCTTGATGGTTTCCAGATAGATGTTGCCGTACTGGCCGAGGAAGGCGGCGCGCGTCTCCTCCGACAGGCCGCGTGTGCGCACATAGAGGTAATCGAGCGTGTTCACCGCCTCTTTGTAGAACGGCAGCGCCTCGCGGTAGCGCCCGTGCTTGGCCAGGGTGAATCCGAGCCGGCTGCTGTTGAGCAGCAGGATGCGCGGATTGCCCGCCCGGCGCGACACCTCCACCGCCTTGCGATACAGCGCCTCCGATTCCGTCAATTTGCCCTGGCGGTCCAGCATCACCGCCAGCGTGGTCAGCACGGCTGCGGTATCCGGGTGCAAAGGACCCAGGCTTTTCTCGAGAATGTCGACCGCGCGCCGCTGCAGCGGCTCCGCCTCCTCCGGCCGGCCGCGCCGGTCGAGGTAGGTGCTCAGATTGTTAAGCGTGTTGGCCGTGGCCGGATGCATCGGGCCCAGAGTCCGTTCCTGGATCGACAGCGCCTTGCGAAACAGATTTTCCGTTTCCGTGAAAACCTGGAAATTGTGCCGCGCCTGGGCGCGCGCCTCGCTCGGCGCGAGCATCTCGTCCTTGCCCTGCTCCTGCAGCACGTTGGCGAGGTTGTTCATGCTGGTCGCGGTGTCGGGGTGTTCGGTGCCGATGACCTTCTCGCGTACCACCAGAACGCGCCGGTGCACCGCCTCGGCTTCCTTGAACTTGCCCTGCAGGTAGAGCACATTGCCCATGTTCGACAGGCTGGTGGCGGTGACCGCGTGCTCCTTTCCCAGCGTCTTTTCGTGGATACCGACCACCCGCTGATGCAGGGTTTCGGCCTCCTTGTACTGGCCGCGATTGATCAACTCCTGCGCGCGCACGCTCAATTGCTTCGCATCCTCGGCGCCCGCTTCGCCGGCCGTGTCGCCGAACTTGCCCTGCAGGTCGAGCACCCGCCCCAGATTGGACAAAGTCGTCGCGGTGTCATGATGCTGCTTGCCCAGCGTCTTCTCCAGGATGCGCATCGAACGGCGCAGCAGCGATTCGGCGCTGGAGTAGTCGCCCAGTTTTTCCAGCACCAGCGCCAGATTGTTCAGCGCGGCGGCGGTGTTGGCATGTTCCGGTCCCAGCCGCTTCTCGTAGATGTTCAGCGCCGAGCTGAAATTTTTCTGGGCCTCCGGGTACTTTCCCTGCCGCAGTTGCGCGTCGGCGAGAACGTTGAGGCTGGTGGCGGTATCCGGATGGCTGTCGTCGAATATGCGCAGCGCCTCTTCGACCAACTGCTTCGCGCTGTCCTCGCCGCGGGCGTAATCGCCCTTGGCGATGTGCGCCTCGGCCTGATCCATGAGTTCCTGCCAGCGCCGGTCGTCGACCTGCTTCGCGGCCTGCGCCGCGCGCGCGCCCGGCGGCTGGCGCTTTTGCGGCGCCTGCGCGCTCGCCGGCAGGTGCACGCCCAGCGACAGCCACAGCGCCAGGGCGGTCAGGAACCATCGAACGGTGTGCACCTGCATGTCAACCCAGTCAGTAACCAGCGACGAACTAGCGAATGGCGGCGCGACCCCGCACACCGCCGCGACAATCCGGCAAAGCGCCCGTCGTCGTCACCGAGGTCGCCGCCGAACTCAGCTCGCGCGTGCGATCAGGATGCTGCACGGCGCGTATTCCAGCAGCATCGCGCCCACCGAGCCCTTCCACCAGCGCGCCGCAAACGAAAGCTTCTGCCGGTGTCCGAGCACGATCAGGTCCGCCCCGAGTTCAGTCGCCACGCGGCAGATTTCCTCCACCGGTTCGCCCACGGTCAGGTGCCCGGTGGTGTTGAACCCTTTCTCCTGCAGCAGCTTGATGCCTTCGTCGAGGATTTCCTGCGTGCGCTTCTTTTCCTCTTCGAGCAATTCCTCCGGCAAAAAACCCTCCGTCAGGAACAGGCTGGGCGGCATCCCCGCGACCGCCAGTAGGTGCGTTTCCGCCTGGATGAACGCCGCGATTTCGGCGCTCTCCAGCAGCGCTGCGCGCCCCTCGCGCGAACCGTTGAAAGCCATCAGGATCTTCGTGTACATCGCGACCTCCTAGTGCGGGAACAAGGATCTGCTTTGAAACCACCCGGGCGCCATCCGCCGCGCCAAGTATCTTCCGGGCTGCAGCGTATGGCAAGCTGCCGATGATACCAACAATGGCGGCTGCTCATGGACGCTTGCGCGGCTTAGCCATATAATCGGGCGACGCCAGCGCAGCCCATCCACACTCGCGCATCCACACTCGGGAAACACAGCATGGACAATGCCAAATGGACCTTCGGACTCACCATGATGATAGTCGGCATGGGAGGAACATTTATCACGCTGTGGATCCTGAGCCTGGTCATGGACGGCCTGAAAAAGGTATTTCCGCTGGAGGCCAAAGCCGACACTACCGAAAAGAACGCTACCGAGAAGAAATAGCAGGGACGGTCTGAACGGGCCGCTGGCCCCGATCGGACCTACATCGATATCCAGGGATCGCGGCGGAACCCGGCTCTGCCCGGCGACTCCGCTTCAGGGGGAAGAAAATGTTCGAAAGCGTGTTGGCAGGCATTTCGGGTCTGGGCAGCGGCATCACCTATCTGTTCACCCAGGGCGGGCCCAACCTGATCATGCTGGCGATCGCCGCCGTCCTGCTCTATCTGGGCGTAAAGAAGGAAGTCGAGCCGCTGCTGCTCGTGCCCATCGGTTTCGGCTGCATGCTGGTCAATATCCCGCTCTCCGACCTGATGGAGCCCGGCGGCCTGCTCAAGATCCTGTACGACATGGGAATCGCCAACGAACTCTTCCCGCTGCTCATTTTCATCGGCATCGGCGCCATGATCGACTTCGGTGCGCTCCTGGAAAATCCGAAAATGCTGCTGTTCGGCGCAGCCGGGCAATTCGGCATCTTCCTCACCCTGCTGCTGGCTCTGGCCCTCGGCTTCCCGGCGCTGGAAGCGGTCAGCATCGCCGTCATCGGCGCCTGCGACGGCCCCACGGCCATCTACGTCGCCTCGCAGTACGCGCCGCAACTGCTGGCGCCCATATCGGTGGCCGCCTACTCCTACATGGCGCTCGTTCCCATCATCCAGCCTCCGATCATGAAGGCGCTGACCACGCCGGCGGAACGGGTGATCAGGATGGCGCCGATCAAGCGCAGCGTCTCGACCCAGACCAAGCTGCTCTTCCCCATCGTCGTCACCCTGATCACCGGCCTGCTCGCGCCCAAGGGCCTGCCGCTGATGGGCACCATCATGCTCGGCAACTTCATGCGCGAGTGCGGCGTGGTGGCGCGCCTGTCCAAGACTTCCGAGAACGAAATCGCCAACATCGTGACCCTGTTTCTCGGCCTCGCCATCGGCGGCACCATGGAAGGCCATGCCTTCCTCAAGCCGGCGACGTTGATGATATTCGCCATGGGCTTCGTCGCCATCTGCATGGATACCGTGGCCGGCGTCGTGTTCGGCAAGATCGTGTGCAAGCTCACAGGCGGCAAAGTGAACCCGCTGGTAGGCGCCGCCGGCATCTCCGCCTTCCCGATGGCGGCGCGGGTGGTGCAGGCGCAGGGACAGCGCTACGACAAGAAGAACCACCTGCTGATGCACGCGGCCGGCGCCAACACCGGCGGCCAGATCGGCTCGGTGGTGGCCGCGGCGGTGATGCTGTCGGTGCTCAAGGGGATGGGGCTGATCTGATTGTTACGTGGCAGGTTACGCGGCAAGCCCTCTCTGCGGACATGCGCCGCTTTCAAACCGGCGCAAAGCTGCAGCCACATTTATGAACATTGCAATGCCCTAGAGTAAGGCGGCGCCTGACTCTAGGGCATATTGTCTGTTCAAAATTGGCAAGTTGCCCGGCGCCGGCCGGAACCGACCTCAGCCCTTGATCACCCGCGGCAGCAGCATCTGGTGGCGCGGGCAGATCGATTTCGGGTTCTGGTAGGACGCGCCGGCGAAAGCCTTCAGGTATCCGCGCAGCGCCGAAAGATTCACGATCTCGTCGACGAAGCCGTGGCGCGCGCAGTACTCCGGCCGCGAGGTGTCGTAATACTTCTGCGCCATCTCGTTCATCTTCTGCGCCAGCGGTTCCAAAGGCTTGCCCGAGTCCTTGTCCTTGATCGCGCGCCGCGCATAGGTGGCCACCGCCGCGGTCTCGCCGTGCATCACGTAGATTTCGGTTGCCGCCGTGCCCAGGGTGAAGGCGTTCTGGCGGTTCGCCGTCGGGCCGCCCATGATGTAGTGCGCCGCCGCGCTGCCTTTGCGCAACACTACCAGCATCATCGGCACGTCGGCCTGCTGGATCGAATAGACCAGGGACTGGCCTATGCCCAGCAGTTCCGCCTTCTCCGCGATATCGCCCACGTCGATGCCGGTCGTGTCCTGGAACCAGATGACCGGCACGCGGTCGCGCGCGCACAGCGTCACGAATTCGTTCATCTTGATCAGGCCCTGGCGGTAGAGCTTGCCGCCGATGCCCGGATAGTCCGCGTATTCGGGATAGCCCTTGGGCAGCAAGCCTTGCCGGTTGCCGATGGCGCCGACGAGCATGCCATCGAGCTTGACCAGCCCGGTGTAGATCTCCGGGCCGTATCCGGGCCGGAACTCCATGTGTTCGCTGCCGTCGACCAGGCGCGCGAGAATGTCGTCGAAGGAATAATCCGACTTCTGGTTGAACGGCAGCAGATTGTAGAGTTCACCGACCGGAAGCTGCGGCTCGGCCGGCTCGGCCACGCGAAAGAACTTCGGATCGTAGGCCGGGATCATGCGCATGTATTCCTTGATCCCGTCGAGCACGCCTTTTTCCTCGTCGTAGACGCGGGTGAAAAAGCCGGTCGAATCGTAATGGGTCGACGCGCTGCCCGGCGGCTTGTCCTTCATGTTGCGCGTCACCGCGATCAACTGCTCCAGCCCCGCCACATCGAAGCTGCCCGTAGGCGCCATGCCGGACACGATGCCCACGCCGCCCACGGCGATGTTGGCGTCCTTGTGCGCGATCAGGATGGTCGGGCTGATCGCCTGATAGCCGCCGCCCGCGGGGTTGGTGCCGTAGATGCCGGCGAGCACCGGAATGCCCGCCTGCTCCAGTTCGGCGTGGCGGTAGAACGGCGCGCCCGAACCGCGGCGGTCGGCATAGAATTTTTCCTGGTCGGGCAGTTTCACGCCGCTGCAGTTCACCAGCCACACCAGCGGAATGTGCAGGCGCTTGGCGAGGTTGGTCACGCGCAGGATGTTGTCCGGCTGTCCCGCGATCCAGGCGCCGGCCAGCACCTTGTTGTCGAAACCTATGATCACCGCCCAGCGGCCGCCGATCTTGCCCAGGCCGTCGACCACGTTGGTCGTGCCCTCTTCGTTCTCTTCCGGGTTGTAGAGGCTGTGCAGCGGCTGCCAGGTGCCCGGATCGACCAGGTATTCCAGGCGCTGCCACACGGTGAGCCCGCCGCGCTCGTTGATCTTGGCCGTGGGCAGGCCGACCTCTTCCACCGCCTTCTTCGCCGCGGCGATCTCGGCTTCGACCGCCTCCAGCTTGGCGCGGCTCTCCTGCGTGCGCGCGATGCGGTTTTCCTTCAGCGCCTTGCCGAAGCTAGGCATTTTCTCGAAATACGGTCTCATGTCTGTTCCTTAAGTTAAACCGGGGACAGACCACCTTTTCCTTCTCCCTTCCCGTTTCGGAAAGGCTGCAGACGGAAAAGGTGGTCTGTCCCCGGTTTCTTCTCTACTCGCGGTTGGGCGTGGACCCGCAGGCCATGCCCGAGATGATGATCTTCTGGATGTTCGACGTGCCCTCCACCACCTGCAGCGACTTGGCGTCGCGGTAGAAGCGTTCCGCCGGATATTCGGTCGAAAAACCGAAGGAGCCGTAGATCTTCATGCACTCGTTGGCCGCGTGCACCGCGGCCTCCGACGCCGCGAACTTCGCGACCGAGGTCTCGAACTGGTTCGGCTTGCCGTTGTCCTTCAGCCATGCCGCCTTGTACACCAGCATCTGCGCCGCCTGGTGCTCGACCGTCATTTCCGCGATCTGCGCCATGATCATCTGGTGCTGCGAAATCGGCTTGCCGAACTGCGTGCGTTCGTTGGCGTACTGGATGGCGATGTCCAGGGCGCCGCCGGCGACGCCCAGCGCGCCGGCCGCGCAGCCGATGCGGGTCTGGTTCAACTGCCACATGCAGATGCGAAACCCATCGCCCGGCTTGCCCAGCACGTTCTCTTTCGGCACCTTCATGCCGTCGAAGGCGAACTCGCCCGTGGGCGCGCACTTCAGTCCGAGCTTGGTCTCGATCGCGCGCGCGGTGCAGCCCTTCCAGTTCTTCGGCTCGATGATGAAGGCGGTCATGCCCTTGTTGCCTTGTGCACGGTCGGTGTAGGCGTAGAGCAGCCCCGCGTCGCCCACGTGCGCCTGCGAAATCCACATCTTGCTGCCGTGCACTTCCCAGTGATCGCCCTTGTCGATGGCATGCGTCTTCATGCTCGAAACGTCCGAACCCGTATTGGCCTCGGTCATGGCGAAGAACCCGAGCTGCGTGCCGGCGACCCAGCCGGGCACGTATTTCTTCTTCTGCGCCTCGGTGCCGAATTTGGACACCGTCAACGCCGGCCCCAGGTTCTGCATGTTGAACGGCAGGCGCCAGGAGGCCGAGATCTTGCCGATCTGTTCCGCCATCAGCACCGATTCCATGAAACCCATGCCGCTGCCGCCGAGCTCCTCCGGCACGCAGCAGGAAAACATGCCGAGTTCCCCCATTTTCACGACGCGATCGGCGCGAAACTCGTGCTTCGCCTCCTCCGCCTCCAGCGTGGGCGCAATCTCTTCCGCGGCAAACCGCTTGGCCGTGTCCTGAATCAACCTCTGTTCTTCGGTCAGTTCGAAATTCATCGCTGCCTTCCTCCTGTTATTACTCGAGCACCATGAGGACTTGTTCATCCTCGACGCTGTCGCCCTTCTTTACCTTGATTTCCTTGACCGTCCCGGCCGAGGGCGAATACACGGTGTTCTCCATTTTCAGCGCCTCGATGACGATCAGCTCGTCGTCCTCTTCGACCTTCGCGCCGACTTCTACCAGCACTTCCCATATTTTTCCCGCCAGTGGAGCAAGTACATCAGCCATGGTGTTTCCTTTCCCGGTTTTGTTTCAATTGAGCATTGCCAAAAAAACCCCGCCGCGCGGCGCTCCAGGCGCGGTCGTATCTGCCCCGTCGTATCTGACTCGTGAGGTTACTGCGATTGCATGCAGCGCCAGCTACGCTGGGCCGGTGAGTTTTGGCTTAGGTTAGCACAAAGCGCATTGCCAAAAGCTTGATAGAAATCAAATGCTGCGGATTCTCGGGCCTCATGCTGCTTAGAGTGAATTAACGTCGTTCGCCCAGCGGAGATTTCCCCATGGAACTGCTGCTTCAAGTTGCAATCATTCTCGTTTGTCTTTTCTACGGCGCGCGCAAAGGCGGCGTCGCGCTCGGCCTGCTGGGCGGCATCGGCATCGTCCTCATGGTGTTCGCATTCAAGCTGCCCCCGGGCAAGCCGCCCGTGGACGTGATTCTGACCATCATCGCCGTCGTCGCGGCCTCCGCCACCCTGCAGGCCTCGGGCGGCCTGGAGGTGATGCTGAAGGGAGCCGAGATGGTCTTGCGCCGCAACCCGAAATACATCTCCATCCTGGCGCCGTTCGTCACCTGCTTCCTGACCATCCTGTGCGGCACGGGTCACGTCGTCTACACCATGCTGCCCATCATCTACGACGTCGCGATCAAGAACAACATCCGGCCCGAGCGGCCGATGGCGGCCTCATCGATCTCGGCCCAGATGGGCATCATGGCCAGTCCGGTATCCGTCGCGGTGGTATCGCTCGTAGCCTTCCTCGCCAAAGCGCCGGTCGGCGGCACGGTCATCGACTTCATCATGCTCCTGTCCATCACCATCCCCTCGACGCTGTGCGGCGTCCTCGCGATCGGCGCCTTCAGCTGGTTCCGCGGCAAGGACCTCGACCAGGACCCGGAGTTTCAGGCGCGCATCGCCGATCCGGAACAACGCAAACTGATCTACGGCGAGTCCACCACGCTCATGGGCAAGACGCTTTCGACGGACCAGTGGACCGCGATGTGGATCTTCCTCGGCGCCATTGCCGTCGTCGCCTTCCTCGGCGCATTTCCGACGCTGCGGCCGCTGGTGGGCGGAAAGCCGCTGTCGATGGTGCTCACCATCCAGATGTTCATGCTGCTCGCGGGCGCCCTCATTATTCTGTTCACCAAAACCAACCCGGGGCTGATCGGCAAGACCGAGGTGTTTCGCGCCGGCATGATCGCGGTGGTCGCGGTGTTCGGCATCGCCTGGATGGCCGACACGGTGTTCGAGGCGCACCTGCCGCAATTGAAGGCGACGCTGACCGAACTGGTGAAGACCCAGCCGTGGACCTACGCCATCGCGTTGCTGCTGGTGTCCAAGCTGGTCAACTCGCAGGCAGCGGCCATCAGCGCCATGGTCCCGGTCGGGCTGGCGATCGGCGTCCCCCCCGGCTACATCGTCGCCTTCGCCGCCGCGGCCTACGGCTACTACATCCTGCCGACCTACCCGAGCGACCTCGCGGCGATCCAGTTCGACCGCTCCGGCACCACGCGCATCGGCAAATACGTGATCAACCACAGCTTCATCTTTCCCGGGCTGATCGGCGTATCGACCTCCTGCGTCGTCGGGTACTTGCTGGTGTCGGCGGCCAAACTTATCTGAAGCGGCTATGATGGGTGCGTGACCCAATCCGAATCCAAGACCCGCTGCCCCTGGTGTCTGGGCAGCGGCGCCTATATCGCCTATCACGACCTGGAATGGGGCGTGCCGGAGCACGACGAGCGCATGCTGTTCGAACTGCTGATCCTGGAAGGCGCGCAGGCCGGATTGTCCTGGTCCACCATCCTCAACAAGCGCGACAACTATCGCCAAGCCTTCGATCAATTCGACGCGCGCAAGGTCGCGCGCTATTCGGACAAGAAAGTCGCGCGGCTGCTCGTCGACGCGGGCATCGTGCGCAACCGGCTCAAGATCGCGGCAACGATACAAAACGCGCAGGCGTTTCTTGCGGTACAGAAGGAATTCGGCTCCTTCGATCGCTACATCTGGGGCTTCGTCCGCGGCAAGCCCAAGCAGCAGCGGCGGCGCAGCATGAAGAACGTGCCGGCGAGCACGGCCGAATCCGACGCGATGAGCCAGGACTTGAAACGGCGCGGCTTCAATTTCGTCGGCTCCACCATCTGCTACGCCTACATGCAGGCCACCGGCATGGTCAACGACCACCTGGTCGAGTGCTTTCGCCACGCGCAATTGCAGGACCGGCCGTGAACCTTCACCTTCGACGCCTGCTGCTGCTAGGCGCGCTGCTTGCGCTGATTCCTCCAGCCTGGGCGCAGACGAAAAAAATCCCGAACGGCGTATTTCTGATCGCCAAACCGGCCATGGCCGATCCCAACTTCCGGCGCAGCGTGGTGCTGGTCACGCAGGCGCCCGACGGCACCACCGTGGGCTTCATCATCAACCGGCCGAGCACGCGGTCCCTCGCCCAGATCCTTCCGGACAACGAGGTGTTCAAGCGTTTTACCGAACCGCTGTACATCGGCGGCCCGGTGCAGAGGGAAGATCTGTTCGCGGTATTTCGCACCAAGGAGAAGCCGCAGGGCGCACTCGGCGTGCTCGACGATCTTGCCTTCGCTCTGGATCCTGCCGTCGTGGAAAAGCTGATGCACACGCCGCCCGAACGCGTGCGCTTTTTCAACGGCTACTCCGGCTGGGCGCCCGGACAGCTGGCCGCCGAACTCCAGCGCGGCGGCTGGTATACGCTCAACGCCGACGCCGATATCGTGTTCCGCAAAAATATGGACACGCTGTGGGAAGAATTGATCGGGCGCATGCGCGCGGTCACCGCGATGCTGCGCTGAGGCGGCGCCTCCCATGCTGCCTTGCCACAGCGCCGGCTGACCACGCGCCCGAAACTGCGGGCGGGCGCGTGGACCTGAACTCCCGGCCTAGACGCGCTCCAGCACCACCGCCATGCCCTGGCCGCCGCCTATGCACAGGCTCACCAGCGCGTAGCGCCCGCCCGAGCGCTGCAGTTGTCGCGCCGCGGTGAGCGCGAGGCGCGCCCCCGAAGCGCCCAGCGGATGCCCGAGGGCGATGGCGCCGCCGTTCGGATTGACGCGGCTGTCGTCGAACGCGACACCCAGGCCCTTGAGGCAGGAGAGCACCTGCACCGCGAAGGCCTCGTTGATCTCGATCACGTCCATATCCTTGATCGTCAGGCCCACCCGCGCCATGGCTTTTTGCGAAGCCGGCACCGGGCCTATGCCCATGATGCGCGGCAGCACGCCGGCCGAGGCGCTCGCGATCACGCGCACCAGCGGTTTCACGCCGGCTTTCTCGCCCACGCCGAGCGAGCCGACGATCAGCGCCGCGGCGCCGTCGTTGATGCCCGAGGCGTTGCCGGCGGTGACCACGCCGCCTTCGTACAGAGGCTTCATCGCGGCGAGCGCGGCCATGTCGCTCTTCGGGCGCGGATGCTCGTCCTCGCTCACTACCACCGGATCGCCTTTCCTTTGCGCGATGCTGTAAGGCGCGATCTCGCCTTCGAAGAATTTGTCACGCTTGGCCGCAGCGTACTTCGCTTGCGAGCCCGCCGCGTAGCGATCGGCCTCCTCGCGCGTGATGCCGTACTCTTTCGCCAGATTGTCGGCGGTCTGCGGCATCTGGTCGTCGCCGTAGAGCTTCACCAGCTTCGGGTTCGAAAAGCGCGGACCGATGGTGCTGTCGAACATCTTCACGCCGCGGCCAAAGGCCTCGTCGACCTTGTTGATCACGAACGGGGCGCGGCTCATGCTCTCCACACCGCCGCAGACGAACACTTCGCCTTCGCCGGCGGAAATGGAGTGCGCCGCATGCGCCACCGTGCCCAGGCCGCTGGCGCAATTGCGCTGCAGCACCGTGCCCGGAATTTCAATCGGCAACCCGGCCGAGAGGCCCGCATGGCGCGCCACGCAGCGCGAATCCTCGCCGCCCTGGTTGGCGCAGCCGACCACGATGTCCTCGATGCTCTCCGGCTTGAACGGGCTGCGCGCCATCACCGCGCGTATCGCCGCGCCGAGCATGTCGTCCGGCCTCACTTTGGCGAGCGCGCCGGCGTAACGGCCGAAGGGGGTGCGCAGTCCGTCGTAAATATAGGCATTCAGCATTTCGTCTTCCTTTCAGATGAGGGTTTGATCAGGGGCCAGGGGCCATGGGTTGAGGGTCAGGGTTCAGGGGTCAGCAGCGAGACGCCCAGCTTGGCGCGCCGCGTGAGCCAGATGTTCGGGCGATAGCGCGGATCGCCGTAGATGCGCTGCATGGCCGCGAGCACGGCGTAGACCTTGTCCACGCCCAGCGCGTCGGCGAATCCGAACGGGCCCTTCGGATAGTTCAGGCCCAGGGTCACCGCCTTGTCGATGTCGGCCGGCGTCGCCGTGCGGCTTTGCGCGACCGAGCAGCCGATGTTGACGATCATGGCGACGATGCGCTGCGCGATGAAACCCGGGCTGTCGCGGCATACCGTCACCGGCACGCCGTCGCTCGCCAGGAGCGCATGCGCGGCGTCGCGAAACACCGGATCGGTGAGCGGTGTGCCCATGAGAGTGCGCCGCTTGACCATGGGAAACAGCGTGTCCACGGCGACGGTGCGCTTCGGGTCCAGCCCCTGCTCCACGGCGCAGGTGGTGGCGTCCTCGCCCAGCGGCGTGACCAGGATCAATGCCGCGGCGCTGGGTCGCTCACCCGCCTCCAGCGGCGCGCCCAGCTTCTTCAGCAGTTCGCTGAGCGCGGCGTGTCCGCTGACCACAGCCGGGCTGACCCAGACGCTGCCCGGCCAGGCCGTGGGCGCCGCCGCTTCGGGCGCGACGATGGGTTTCATCTCGGCGTCGTAGTCGTAGAAACCCTGCTTCGTTTTTCGGCCAAGCACGCCGGCGTCGAATCGGGTGCGCATCACCAGGCTGGGCCGGTAGCGCGGCTCGTGAAAGAACTGGTTGTACACCGCTTCGGACGCGGGCTGGGAAACGTCCAGCCCGGTGAGTTCCATCAGTTCGAACGGCCCCATGCGAAATCCACCTACGTCGCGCATGACGCGGTCCACGTCGACGAAATTCGCCACGCCCTCGTGCACCAGATGCGAGGCTTCCAGCGTGAAGCCGCGGCCGACCTGATTCACGAGGAAGCCGGGCGCATCGGTGAGACCCACCGGCTCGCGCGTCATGCGCCGGCCGATGGCGATCAGCGCGTCGAACACCCATTGTTCAGTGCGCAGACCCGAGATCACTTCGACCAGCTTCATCAGCGGCACCGGATTGAAGAAATGCATGCCGGCAAAGCGCTGCGGCGTCTTCAGCTTGGCCGCAATGGTGGCGATCGAGAGCGAGGAAGTGTTGCTGGCGAGGATGCAGTCCGGCGCGACGATGCCCTCGAGCTCGGCGAACAGCGCGCGCTTCACTTCCAGGTTCTCGACGATGGCCTCGATCACCAGATGGCAGGGCTTGAACTCGGCCAGGCCGGAAACCACCTTGATGCGCGCGCCGGCGGCTGCGGCGGCTTCCTTGGTCATGCTGCCTTTTTCGGCGGCGCGCGCGAACAGCTTGTCCACGAACTCGCGCGCCTCCTGCGCCGCGCCCTCGCGGCTGTCGGTGATCAGCACCTGCATGCCGCCGGCTGCCGCCACCTGGGCGATGCCGCGGCCCATGGCGCCGGCGCCGATGATGCCCACGGTCAAATCACTGCGATTCACGTCTAGTTGCATAGTAGCTCCCGGTAGAGAAAATGCTTGGAGGTTTGACCCAACCCCTCATTCTACCGCCAGCCGGGGCGTCGCCGGTCCGCGCCGCCCAACGTCGAGGAATCCCGCCTACACCGCCCTGCCGTTGAGGAACCAGGTGCGTATCGAACCCTTGCCCTTGACCTGGATGAAGCCGCGCTCTTCGAACGAGAACCGCTCGAGCAGAAGCCCCCGGGTTGCGTCCGTCACCTGGATGCGCCCGGCCACGCCGTGGGATTCCATGCGGCTCGCCGTGTTGACCACGTCCCCCCACAGGTCATAGAGGAATTTGCGCTTGCCGATGACCCCGGCCACCACCGCGCCGCTATCGATTCCGATGCGCACCTGCAGCGCGTGGCCGGTATGCTCGTTGAAGCGTTGCATCTCCTGCATCATGTCCAGCGCCATCTCGGCCGCGCGAACGGGGTGATCGTCCACCGGCACCGGCAATCCGGCCGCCACCATGTACGCATCGCCGATGGTCTTGATCTTCTCCAGGCCGCGGCGGTCGGCGATGCTGTCGAAGCGGGTGAAGATTTCATTGAGCACATCCACCAGGGCTTCGGCGCTCACGCCCTCGGAAAACGTCGTGAAATCCACGATGTCCGCGAACAGCACCGTCACCTCGGCGTAGCGGTCGGCGATCACTTCGGTGAAATTGTCGGCCGTGACTTCAGCGCGCCCTTTCAGCCGTTCCGCAATCGCCTGCGGCAGCACGTTCAGCAACAGCCGCTCCGACACCTTCTTCTCGGCCACGACGCTCTCGTAGAGCCTCTTCATTTCGCGGTGCAGCAGGCGCACCTCGAGCATGTTGTGCACACGGATCAGCACCTCCGCCAGATCGAAGGGCTTGCTGATGAAATCCCGCGCGCCGGCGTTCAGCGCGCGCAGCTTCTGATCCGGCTGCGCCGTAATCACCAGGACCGGAAGATAATCGCCGGCCTCGACTATCTTCAGGCCTTCCATCACCTGGAAACCGTCCATACCGGGCATCTGCAGATCGAGCAGGATCAGGTCGTAGCGGTTCTTCAGATGCAGCGTGCAGGCCTCGCCCGAATTCGTCGTCGAAGCGACCGAAACATAGCCGGCACCGCGCAGCATTTTTTCGAGCAGGAGTACATTGGCCTGCTTGTCGTCGACGATCAGGATTTTGCCCTGGAGCACGTCGATCGGATTTGCCATGGACATGGCCGCGCCTCAACCTTGACTGGCGCGAGTGGGCGTGCTGCGGCAAGCGCGGCGCAAGCGCGCACTCGTCGTTTTCAAAGCCTGCTCCCCGCCTCGTCCAGCGCCAGGTCCAAAGCCTGCATGAGTTCATTCACCTTGATCGGTTTCGTTATGTAGCGAAAGAAGCCCGACTTCAGGCCGCGCTCGATGTCCAGCGGCATGGCATTGGCGCTTACCGCGATGATCGGGATGTGCGCCGTCGCCGGGTCCGCGCGCAGGATTTGCAGGGCTTCGAGGCCGCTGATGCCGGGCAGATTGATGTCCATCAGGATCACGTCCGGCAGGCAATCGCGCGCGATCTTGATGCCGTCGTTCCCGTTCACCGCGGTCAGCAGCCTCAAATCGGGGTGTCGCGCAACGATCTTCTCGACCAGGTTCAAATTTGCCGGATTGTCTTCCACGTAGAGCACGGTGTGCGTCCGCGCTCCGCGCAGCACCTGGCTTTCCGCCGATTCCGCAGCCTCGCCGCCTTCGGCCGGGTCCTGCGGTTCCGTCGCCGCATTGAGTTCGAACCAGAACGTGCTGCCCGAGCCGGCGGTGCTGTCCACGCCGATTTCGCCCCCCATCAGCTCGACCAGCCGCTTCGCCACCACGAGGCCGATGCCCGTGCCTTCCTCTCCCCCCGCCTCCTGCCCGAGTCGGTTGAATGGCTGAAACAACTGCGTCAACTGCTCCGGATGCAGCCCCGCGCCGCTGTCCTTGACGCTCAGCCGCATGCGTCCGCTGGCGCCTGCCGCCCATTTCACCTCTATCGTGCCCTGCTGGACATTGTATTTGACCGCGTTCGACAGCAGGTTGAGCAGGACCTGCTTCAGCCGGGTGCGATCGGCGTGAACGAAGCACGGGATGTCCGCTTTGGGCAGGATCAGCTTGATGCCGCGCTGCAGCGCCTGCGCTTCTATCATGGCCTGGCATTCGAGCATGACCTCCGCCAGCGACACCGGCTCCTGCGACATCGGCACCTGCCCGGACTCGACCTTGGCCAGATCCAGGATTTCGTTGATCAGCTTCAGCAGGTGCCACCCGGCCTGCAGAATCTGCACTATGCTTTCCTTCTGGCTCGCGTTCGGCGGCGGCGTATCCGACTCCATTAATTGCGCAAAGCCGAGGATTGCGTTGAGCGGGCTGCGCAGTTCATGGCTCATGCTGGAGAGAAAATCCGATTTGGCGAGGTTGGCTTTCTCCGCCACCGAGGTGGCGCTCTCCAGTTCCACGTTCTTTTCCTGCAGCACCTGGTCCAGGCGCTTGCGTTCGGTGACGTCGCGCGCGGCGGCGAACACGCCCTGCAGCCGCCGGTCCCGGTCGTAGAACGTGGTCGCGTTGTAGGACACCACGGTTTGCTTGCCGTCGCGCGCGCGCGCGGTGAGCTCGTAGTTGGTGACTTTCTTTTCGCTCAGCACCAGCTTGATGCTGGCCTCGGCCCGCTGCGGATCGGTGAAGTAATTCTTGAACGGCGCGCCGATCAATTCGTCGCGGGTGCAGCCGGTGAGCGCCT
>CAYNVY010000042.1:0-24634 GCA_964400745.1 uncultured Enterobacteriaceae bacterium
GGTTCAAGACATCGCCTTGATCGAGCCTTTGGGCAACAGGGTCTGCACGGCGGCTTTCTGCATCTGGATCTCGGTGCCGGTGGCGATCTCCAGGCTGATATAGGTATCGCCGACCTTGGTGATCCTGCCGACCATGCCGGCGGCGGTGATCACTTCGTCGCCTTTTTGCAGCGCATCGGTCATTGCCTTGAGTTCCTTGGCGCGCTTCATCTGCGGGCGGATCATGAGGAAGTAGAGCAGGGCGAACATCATGATGATGGGCAACAGGCCCATCAAGCCTTCGCCGGACATCGCGCCGCCCAAGCCGGAAGCCGCCTGGGCGTGTGCAGAGGAAATCAGCACGGGGTTCTCCATTTATCGATCGAAACAGCCGAAAATTATACCAGTATTGAGGTGCCCGGAAACCGCATCTTTCCCGTCGCGGCCCGTGCGCCCGCGGCGCGAGGCGGGGAGGTCTAGAGCGAAGAGGGCGACTCGCCGCCCTGGCGCAGCGCATGAAACCGCGCCGTGTACCCGGCGAGCGTGCCGGCCTCGATCGCGGCGCGCAGCTCGCGCATCAGGCTCTGGTAGTAATACAGGTTGTGTATGGTGTTGAGCCGCGCGCCCAGAATCTCGTTGCAGCGGTGCAGGTGGTGCAGGTAGGCGCGGCTGAAATGCGCGCAGCAATAGCAGCCGCAGCCCGCGTCCAGCGGCCGCGTATCCTGGCGGTGGGCCGCGTTCTTGATCTTGATGTCGCCGTTGCGCGCGAACAGCCAGCCATTGCGCGCGTTGCGCGTGGGCAGCACGCAGTCGAACATGTCGATGCCGGCGCTCACCGCTTCGACCAGGTCCTCCGGCGTGCCCACGCCCATCAGGTAGCGTGGCCGGTCCGCGGGCAGCCGCGGCGCGGTGTGCGCGAGGATGCGGCGCATGTCCTGCTTCGGCTCGCCCACCGACAGCCCGCCGATGGCGTAGCCGTCGAAGCCGATGCGCTGCAGTTCGGCCAGCGACTCGTCGCGCAAGTTCTCGTACATGCCGCCTTGGACGATGCCGAAGAGCGCGTTGGTCTCGCCGCCCTGCCGGCCCCCTGCGTCCCCGGTGTCCCCTGCGTCTTTGCCTTCGGCGGCTTTCGCGCCGTCGGCAAACGCGCGCTTGGAGCGCTCGGCCCAGCGCAGCGACAGGCGCATCGAATCGCCGGCGGCGCGCTCGTCCGCGGGGTAGGGCGTGCATTCGTCGAAAATCATCGCGATGTCCGAATCGAGCACGCGCTGAATGCGCATCGACTCCTCCGGCGTGAGCATCAGCCGGTCGCCGTTGATGGGCGAGGCGAACTTCACCCCCTCCTCCGAAATCTTGCGCATGGCGCCCAGGCTGAACACCTGGAAACCGCCCGAGTCGGTGAGGATGGGCGCGTCCCAGCCCATGAAGCGATGCAGGCCGCCGTGCGCCGCGATCACCTCCAGCCCCGGACGCAGCCACAGGTGGAAAGTATTGCCGAGCACGATCTGGGCGCCGATCTCGTGCAGTTCGGCCGGGCTCATCGCCTTCACCGTGCCGTAAGTCCCCACCGGCATGAACGCCGGCGTCTCGAGCCGGCCGTGGGCCAGCGTCAGCGAGCCGCGGCGCGCGCGGCCGTCGCTGCAGTGCAAAGTGAATTTCATCGGGTCATTTTATCAATCAGCATCGCGTCGCCGTAGGAAAAGAAGCGGTAGCGCCGGGCGATCGCGTGGCGGTAGGCGGCGCGCATGGGTTCCAGGCCCGCGAACGCGGCGACCAGCATCAGCAGCGTCGACTTGGGCAGATGAAAGTTGGTGAGCAGCCGGTCGGCGACGCGAAACGCGTAACCGGGCGTGATGAAGAGATCGGTCTCGCCGGCTCCCGAAGGGAGGTCAAGCGCGGCCGGAGGGAGGTCAAGCGCTCCCGCAAGGAGGTCAAGACCGGCCCCCGCCCTGCGCGCCGCCGATTCGAGCGCGCGCAGGCTGGTGGTGCCGACCGCGACCACCGATCCGCCGGCCGCGCGCGTCGCCTTGATGGCTTGCACCGTGGACTGCGGGATGTCGTAGAGCTCGCTGTGCATCCTGTGCTCGGCCAGATTGTTCGTGCGCACCGGCTGGAAGGTGCCCGCGCCCACGTGCAGCGTGAGCCAGGCGAGCTGCACGCCCATGGCGCGCAGGCGCGCGAGCATAGCCTGGTCGAAATGCAGCCCGGCGGTCGGCGCCGCGACCGCCCCCGGATGCTGCGCGTAGACGGTTTGATAGCGCGCCGCGTCCTCGTCGCCGCCGGCATGGCGGATCTCGTCGCTCTCGCCGCGAGTGATCTCGCCGCCCCTAGGGCGAGCAATCTCGCCGCCCTCTGCGCGGGTGATCTCGCCGCGCTCGGCGCGGGTAATATAGGGCGGCAGCGGCAGATGGCCGTGGCGCTCCAGCAGTTCGAGCACGCTCTCGCCGCCATTGAAGCGAAGCAGGTACAGATCGCCGCGGCGCTCCAGCACTTCGGCCTCGATCGCGCCCTCGAACACGAGGCGCGAACCGGGCCGGGGGGCGTGGCTGGCGCGCAGCATCACCAGGGCTTCGCGCGCGCCGGTGACGCGCTCGATGAGTGCCTCTATCCTGCCGCCGCTCGCCTTCACGCCGAAGAGGCGCGCCTTGATCACGCGCGTGTCGTTGAACGCCAGCAGGTCGCCCGCGCGCAAAAACTGCGGCAGGTCGGCAAAGCGCTGATCGTCCACGCCGCCGCGCGCGAGGCGCAGCAGTCGGCTCGCCGAGCGCTCCGGCGCGGGGAACTGGGCGATCAGTTCTTCGGGCAGCGCGTAGTCGAAATCTTCCAGTGCGAGCGGCATTACGGGGCCGGCTCCGTTGAGGCAAAGCGCGAATTGGAGCATAATTCGGCTCCCTCGCGCCCGATTCCGGGCGCCTGGCCGGGATGGCGGAATTGGTAGACGCACGGGACTCAAAATCCCGCGACTTTACGGTCATGGGGGTTCGATT
The DNA here is from genome assembly GCA_964400745.1 of uncultured Enterobacteriaceae bacterium. Lineage (GTDB taxonomy): Bacteria > Pseudomonadota > Gammaproteobacteria > Burkholderiales > SG8-39 > 2-12-FULL-64-23. The sequence continues at coordinate 2,967 of CAYNVY010000042.1, forward strand.
CCCCCTCCCGCACCATTGAAAGTAAAGAATGGGCGGCATTTTTCCGCCACATCCCGCCCTCCTTCCCTTTACAATACTATTGCTATCCAATACTATATTGTCATGATCAAGTCATTTGCCGACAAGCGAACTGCGGCGGTATTTCAAGGGCTTCAGGTCAAGCGGCTTCCAACTGAAATCCAGGACACGGCGCGGCGCAAGCTGAAGCAGATCGATGCGGCGGCGAACCTTGAGAGTCTGCGGATACCGCCGGGCAATCGCCTGGAACTATTGAAGGGAGACCGGGCTGGTCAATGGAGCATACGCATCAATGACAAGTGGCGCATCTGCTTTCGCTGGTCCGAGGGCGACGCGATGGATGTTGAGATTGCAGACTATCACTAGGAGAAATTGAATCATGGCGATTGCGCGCGAGGAGTTGAAGCACATGGATTTCAAGGACGTCGCCACCGGCAAACGGCTGGCGCCGGTGCACCCTGGGGATGTGCTCATGCGCGATTTCATCGAACCGATGGGCATTACCCGTTACAAGGTTGCCAAACTGACGAAGGTGCAGCAACGCCGTATTGATGAAATTTGCCGTGGCGAGCGTGCTATCACCGGAGATACCGCACTGCGCCTTGCCCGGCTATTTGGAATGGACGCTGCGTTCTGGATCAACCTGCAAGCGCAGTACGACCTCGAGATTTCCTACAAGAAAATGCACAAGGTAGTGGATAAGGAAGTTACGCCCCTGGCGCAGGCCGCTTAGCCACCAGCCGCCATCGCCTGTCGCTGCAGGCGGAGTCGACGCGCTACGCCGACCTGTTCGAACTCGCCCCCATGGCCTACCTCAGCCTCGGGGCCGACAGCATCGTCCGGCTCGCCGAGCGCTCCGGCGCGGGGAACTGGGCGATCAGTTCTTCGGGCAGCGCGTAGTCGAAATCTTCCAGTGCGAGCGGCATTACGGGGCCGGCTCCGTTGAGGCAAAGCGCGAATTGGAGCATAATTCGGCTCCCTCGCGCCCGATTCCGGGCGCCTGGCCGGGATGGCGGAATTGGTAGACGCACGGGACTCAAAATCCCGCGACTTTACGGTCATGGGGGTTCGATTCCCCCTCCCGGCACCAGGTGCAAAGCCGCTCGCGTACCAAGAAGCAAGGAATATGGAACAGGACGCGCGCGCCACCCGAACGGCCCCGCAGCACCATGCCGCATTTGAATACCAATACAGACATTGTGGGTATAATTCTTCGATTCAGCGTAACAGGCAAAGGAGTCGAAGATGGGCCGTTCAATAGTTTGGCAATTGTCGTTGAGCCTGATTTTACTGGGGACATTGAACGCGTGCGGTGGAGGCGGCGACGATTCCAGCACCAGCGGCACTGCGGGCGCGGGCGGTACCACGACCACCACGACCACAACGGCTGCGACGCCGACCAGCGTGGATTTTCAGGGCACCTACCCTGCGCCGGGCGTCGTCGTATTCGCCGAAAAGAACGGCACCACGCCCAGCGTGACGGCCTATCCGGGGCAAGTCGAAGTCTTCTTCGCGGCGACTACCGACGCCGCGACGGCGATCAAGACAGTCGAGGGATTGGGCGGAAAAATCCTGGCGCAATTGCCCGATTACGGCTACTACCTCGTCGAAGTAAAGGTAGGCAGCGAGTCCAGCTTCATCACGTCGCTGCGAACCGCCAACAGCGCCGCCGATGCTTACCCGCACGGGATCAGCAAGCCCTCGATCGCCAGCGTCAACGGCAAGACGGCGGCCATCGACGCCGGCGCTTTTCCCGTGCCGGGCGGCGCGTCGAGCACGGTGATCGATTGCTTCGGCAGCGCGGATACCCACGGTCCGCTGGTGGTCCAGTCGGACAAGGACAACGGGGGTAACGTCGGGCTGCAGGTCGACGTGTCCGGCTCCGGCTGCCAATTGGGCATCGCCAACCACGACATAGGAAAGGCTATCATCCTCACCAACGCGGCGAGCAACAAGGTCGCTCCGGGCGGGCCGGTGATCATCAACATTTCCAGCGGCGGCGGCCCCAACGATCACGACAGCGTCAACGACTGCGGCTCGCTGGGCGCCGGGTGCACCGCGGAGTTAAACAATCTCGCAAGCTGGTTCAACGTGCTGAAGAGCAAGCTGTACTTCATCCGCGCCATCCCCGCCGCACAGCGCAAGAACGTCCTGGTCACCGCGGCCCTGGGCAACGGTTCGATGGACGTTTCGCTCGCGCTGGACCTCCTGCGCCAGCAGTATCCGGATCTGGCCGATGTAATGGATTCCAACCTGATTCTGGTCAGCTCCACCGGCGACAGCATTCCGGCGTCCACTGCGCGCCCCTCGGGAACGTACTCCAACACCGCGAGTGCGGGCGACCATGACGTGGTGAACTTTACCGGGCTGATCAAGAACAGCTCGGGCGCCTTGGTCGACGCGGGCACTTCCTTCGCCTCGCCGCGGGTGGAGGCGATCGCCGAGCAGCTGTATGCCGCGACGCCCGGAATCACCACGGCGCAGGTGATACAGGCGATCAAGCGGGCCGACGAATTGCCCGGCGGGCTGACCTTGGCCGGGGCCAAGGCGCAAGCCAAGATCGTCAAGGATCTAGCCGCCGCCGGCGCAGCGATCAGCATTTCAGGCATGGTGACCGACAGCAAGACCGGCGCCGCGCTCGGCGGCGCCAAACTGCTGGTCGTCGCCACGCAGGGTTCCAGCGACAGTTCGTACATCGGATTTTCGACGAACAAGGGAAGCTACGCCCTGGACGTGCCTGTGGCGTTGCGCGACCAGACCGCCTCGGTCATGATGCAGGCTTCCCGCGCGGGATACGTGCCCAAGGCGATCCCCGTCACGCTGCCCACGGGCACCTCGCTCACGGCATCCTACAACGTGGCACTCGAGCCGCTGGGCAGCGATACGATCGTCGTCGACACGACGCTGCATCATCTGGGCGACGGCCTCGCCACCACCTCGCTCAATGCCGGGCTGCAGTTGCTGAGCGCGGAGGGGCTGTCGCTGTCCAAAGCGTTCAGCGTAGACGCAGGGCAGCTGCCGCCGGCCTACACCAAGGCGACGCTTACCTACGCCGTCAACGGCGCGGAGTGCGCGGACCCGATCAAGATAAACGGCACCCAGGTGGTCGCGCTGACCAATTCCGCCGTCGGCGCGCAGTCGCTTTCCTCGACGTTCAGCATCGCGCTACTCAAATCCGGCTCGAATACGCTCACCGTGACGGCATCGCCGTCGTGCGGGGCGGGGCTGACGGGTTACGACGATTTCGAAATATCGAACATCGTCATACGGCTTGCCAAGTAAGGGTCGGGCAAAAAGACCGTTCAACGCGACGCGGTTTCAAGCGCGCAGGCACGCGCTTGAAATCGACCGTCTCCGCGCTTTGCTTTCCCTCGCGGCACAGCGGCGCTTGACTATCCCAGCGTGGTGTGTACCATACACACCATGAATAGCGCGGAGCTCATCAAACGGCTGGAGCGGGCGGGTTGGGTGCTTCGCGGCGCAAAGGGTTCGCACCGGATTTACACGCACCCGGACCGGGGCGGGCACATCAGCATCCCGCATCCGAAAAAGGACCTGGGTACTGGCCTGCTGCGCAAATTGATGAAGCAAGCCGGGCTGAAATAGGGAGACCTTATGCACTATCCGATTGCCATCGAACCGGGGGACAAGCGCCATGCGTTCGGCGTGGTCGTGCCCGATCTGCCGGGATGCTTTTCCGCGGGGGATACGCTCGACGAAGCCATGGACAACGCGAAGGAAGCGATAGAGCTCTGGCTGGAGACCGCAATCGACGATGGCGGCAAGGTGCCGGAGCCCGCGAGCATTACTGTGCATCAAGCCAATCCGGACTATGCCGGCTGGGTATGGGCGGTCGTGTCTGTGGACTTGTCGGAACTGGCGGACAAATCCGAGCGGATCAACATCACTTTGCCCGCCCGCGTGTTGCGGCGCATCGATGCGGCGGCAAAAGCTGCCGGCGAGTCCAGGTCCGGATTCATTGCGCACCTCGCGCTGAAGGGAAAGACCGGGGCTGCATAGGGGCTCGGGCAACAGCCGTCATTGCCTGTCGCTGCAGGCGGCAGTGTCAGCGGACACAGCGCGAGAAGGCAGCAGGGCGCCTGGCCAAAGGAAGTCATGCAAGCAGATCCGAAACAGCCGAACGCAAGCGCCGCCGCGCAGGCGGAGTCGACGCGCTTCGCCGACCTGTTCGAACTCGCCCCCATGGCCTACCTCAGCCTCGGGGCCGACCGCATCGTCCGGCTCGCCAACCGCGCCGTGGCGGACCTGCTCGGTTGCGAGCGCGAACGCCTGCAGGGCGCGGATTTCAGGCAGATGGTGGATGGCGACTTCCGCGACGAATTCGACGGAGCCCTGCGCAAGCTCTTTGCCACCGGCGTTGCGCAAACCTTGTATCTGCAGCTGTCGCGGGAATCCCCTCCGCGCGCCTGCGTGTCGCTGACGGCGAGCCTGGGCGGCGCTGAGGGCGAATGTCTCGTGGCGATGACCGAGATCGGGGCGCGCCAGCTGGCCGCGGAAGATCAACTCCTGGCGCTCAAGGAGCGGCATCGCAGCCTGAACCGCATGTCCCAGAACTTCTTCTGGACGAGCGACGCCGAGCACCGGATCAAGAAGATGAGCCTGATCAGCAGGGATACAGGAAAGGCCTACTTGCGGTATGCCCCGACTGTCGGGATGCGGCGCTGGGAGGCGCCCTATCTTTCGCCCGGTGTCGGGGCCTGGGCGGAGCACCGGGCGACGCTGGACGCGCGCCTGCCGTTTCGCAACTTCGAACTCTCGCGCCTGGGCCTGGACGGCGCCGAGTACTTCTTCGCCATCAGCGGCGATCCGCTGTTCGACGCGTCGGGCGCGTTCATCGGCTATCACGGACTGGGCCGGGACATCACCGAGCGCAAGATCGCGGAAAAAGTCCTGCGCGAAAGCGAGGAACGCTACCGCAACCTGTTCGCGAAGGCCGGCGAGGGCATTTTGATCCTCTCCAGCGACGGACGGATCGTCGCGGCAAACGAAGCCTTTGCCCGGATGCACGGCTACACGGTCGAGGAAATACTGGCCCTGTCCATCACGGATCTGCTCGTGCCCGAGGCGCTGCAGCTGGCGCCCGACCGGTGGCGGCGCATTCTGGGCGGAGAGACGCTGACGCGAGAAGTGGATCACTGTCGCAAGGACGGCAGCGTCTTCACTGTGGAGGTTTCCAACAGCAGGATCTCGCTCGGCGACGCGGTGTACATGCAGTCCTTTCACCGCGACGTGACCGAGCGCAAGCAGGCGGAGAAGCGCCTGCGCGACAGCGAGGAGCGCTACCGCAGCCTGTTCGCGAACGCGGCGGACGGCATACACATTCTTTCGGCCGGCGGCAAGACGATAGACGCCAACGAAGCGTTTGCCCGGATGCACGGCTATACCCGGCAGGAAATCCTGAACCCGAGCACGGAGCAATTCGCGCAGCAATTGCTGTCCGAGAAGACCCGGGCGATGGTGCCGGCACGCAGGGCCCGCATCCTGGCGGGCGAAACGATCCTGGAAGAATCGGAGCATCGCCACCGGGACGGCCACCTCTTCCCGGTGGAAATTTCGGGCAGCCTGATTGCATGGGGCGACGAGACCTACATGCAGTTCATCAACCGCGACATTACCGATCGCAAGCGCGTGCAGACGGCGCTGCTCGAAGCGAACCGGGTGGCCGAAGCCGCGAACCGCGCCAAGACGCGCTTTCTCGCGGCGGCGAGCCACGACCTGCGCCAGCCGGCGCAGGCGATCAACCTGTTTCTGGACGCCCTGGCGCAAAGCGGGCCGAGCGAGGAGCAGAAGGAGATACTGCACTACCTCGGACTGTCGGTGCGCGGATTGCGCGAACTGCTGAACGTGCTGCTCGATATTTCGCAGCTCGACGCCGGCGTGGTCAAGCCGGAAGCCGGACCTGTATCCGCGCAATGGCTGCTGCGCGACATCGAATCCGAATTCGCGCCGATCGTGAGCGAAAAGAATCTGCGCATGCAGCGCTACGCCGGCCGCGACCTGACCCTGCTGGCGGACGCCGGCCTGCTGCTGCGCGCCTTGCGCAACCTGGTCGGCAACGCGGTGAAATACACCGAGCGCGGCGGCATACTCCTCGCCGCCCGGCGGCGCGGCGCGCACGCCGTGCTGCAGGTATGGGATACCGGCATCGGCATCGCGCCCGAGCACATCGGTCACCTCGCCGAGGAATATTTCCAGATCGGCAATCACGCGCGCGACCGCACCAAGGGCCTGGGCCTGGGCCTGTCCATCGTCGATCGCCTGGTGAAATTGATCGACGGCAAGCTCGTGTGCCGATCGCGACCGGGCAGGGGCACGCTGTTCGAGATCAGACTGCCGCTTGCCGGCGCCGCGCCGAAAGACCCCGCGAGCCGGTTGCCGCCGAGCGCAGCCGGAGCGGGCGCAGCCGCAGCGGGCGCGGCCGCAATCCTGCGCTTCGCCGGACAGCGCGTCGTGGTGGTCGAGGACGACCGCCTGGTCGCGAAAAGCATAGAACAGGCGCTGGGCGTGCTCGGCGCGAGCGTCGCGACCTTCGACAGCGCGGAGGCGGCGCTGGCGGGCGACGCGGGTGCCGGGGCCGCGCTCTACATTTCCGACTACCGCCTTCCGGGCGCCATGAACGGCATGCAATTGCTGGCCGAGATCGAGCGGCGTTCGGGCGAGCCGATCAAAGCCGTCCTGATCACCGGCGACACCGCGCTGAATCAGGCCGCGCTGTCCGCCGCTTCCAGCTGGAAAGTGCTGTTCAAGCCGATCGACATGAGCGCGCTGCTCGCGGTCATCTAGTGTCCCGAATCGCTAATTCGTTGAAGAAAAGACGCCGAGAATCGACGCCATACTGCGTTGCAAATGCTCGCAAGGTGCCCAACCTTGCTCCGCTTTGCGCCTTGTCTGGCGCCGATTTCGCCGCTTTTCCGTTTCAACCGCTGTTGCCTTGCCAAAGATATATTCAACGAACTAACGATTCGGGACACTAGCGCCCCGGATCAGGCGAGGCGCAAGCCCAGTTTCGCCGCGGCGTAGATGGCTTCGGTGCGGCTGCTGACGCCCAGGGCGCGGTAGGTGAGCGTAAGGTGCGCCTTGACCGTGGCATCGGACAGGTCGAGCTCCTGCGCGATGGCCTTGTTCGTCTTGCCGTTGATGACCCCGCGCAGGACCTGCATCTGCCGCTGCGTCAACCCCCCCAGAGCGGGCTGGTCGACTTCGACCGGCGGCGGCTCGGGCGCGGCGGCGTGCGCCGCGTCGAGCACCGAGCGCGGCAGGTACACGCCGTTCGCGAGCACCAGCGCGATCGCCTGGATCAGCAGTTCCGGCGTCGAGGACTTGGGAATGAAGCCCATGGCGCCGTGCTCGATCGAGTCGCGCACGATCTGCGGATCGTCTTCGCCGGAAATGATGACGAAAGGCGTGCCGGGCGCGGCCTCGCGCAGCGTGCCCAGACACGCGAAGGTCTCCGGGCCGCAGCTGCAGGGCACGCGCAGGTCGAGCAGCACCAGATCGTAGCGGCTCGCGAGCAGATGACTCAGACCCTCGTCGCAATCGCCCGCCTCGTCCAGCTTGAGCTCGAGGTCCAGTCGACGCAGCAGATAGCGCATGCCCGCCCGGAACAGGACATGATCGTCAACCAGCAGAATATTCACGGCGTCGCTTTTCTTGATTGATTATTCCGACAATAGAATACACCGGGCCGCAATTGCGGCCTGAACAATTTTGTGCGCGGACTGACTACGACTTTAGTCTATGTTCGTCACCGAACACGCGGCGGCACCGACTTTGGTCGTATAGGTTTTCCGCGCGCGCGGGCATATTCTCGGCCGCATGGATCTTGTCGCCGGTGTGCCCGTCCTGACCGAGAACCGCGTCCCGCCCGAGGCCGATGCCGCGCTGCGCGCGTGCGCCGCGCAGGCGCCGGAGCGCATCCTGTATATCGACGACGACGAAGCGCTGCTGTGGCTCATGACGCGCATGCTCTCGCGCCGCGGCTATCGCGTGCGCGGCTACTTGCGAGCGAGCGAGGCGCTCGCCTGCGTGCGCGCCAACCCGGGCGATTTCGATCTTGTGATCACCGACTACAGCATGCCGGGCATGTCCGGCCTGCAGGTGGCGGCCGCGCTGCGCGAGATCCGCGCCGACCTGCCCGTGGCGCTGTTCTCCGCCTACATCAGCGACGACGTGCGCGCGCGGGCGCCGGCCGCCGGCGTGCGCGAAATCATCCAGAAGACCGACACCATGTCGGAACTGTGCGACGCGGTGGCGCGGCTGACATCCGGGCAGGGCTGCGCCTAGATGGACCTTTCGGTGCAGGCGCGAGGCGCGGGCCCGGGAGTGAAACCTGCCGCGCAGAACGCTGAACGCGGACCTGCGTCAGATGCTCCCCCGGCAGACCGGCCCCCGTCAGCCGCCCCCCAGGCCGAAGCGCCCGAACTCGAATGGCTGCTCGGCGACCGCCTCGGCTGGATGCGCTACATGGCGTGGTCGGAACTCGCCGCGGGCCTGATGCTGAGCGCGTTCGCCTTCCACTACGTGAGCGCGCAGGCGGTGCGGGAAGCCAGGATGAATTTCACCGACGAGTGCGAGAAGATCGAGCACATCATCGCCTTGCGCCTCGGGAGCTACAGCGACATCCTGCTCGGCCTGCGCGGATTCATGCGCCACGCGGCGACGGTCACGCGCGCCGAGTTTCGCGACTACGTGGCCGAACTGGACCTGGCGCAGAACCACCCCAACCTGACCTCGGTCAATTTTGCGCGCGAGATCGATGGCGGCGCGAAGGACGCGTTGGTGCAAAGCGTGCGCCGCGACACCAGCGTGGCGCCGGGCGGATACCCCGGATTCGCCGTCCTGCCCGCAGGCGAGCGCGCCGGCTATCACGTCATGAACTACGTCGAGCCGGCGGAGACCGCACAGTCGCAGATGGGCATCGATCTCAAGGCGTACAGCCCGAGTTCCGCCGAGGTGTTCGCGCTGCTGCGCGACTCGGGCGGCGTCGTCGCCGGTCCCAGGACGATACCCGGTACAGAGAAGTATCAATGGGGCTTGCGCCTCGCCACCTATCGCACCGGACTGCCGGCCGGTACGCCGCAAGAGCGGCGCGCCGCCCTGACCGGTTCGGTCGGGCTGCGATTCTCGCTCGACGGCTTGTTGCACTCGGTACTGCAGCAGGCGAGCCCGGCGCGCACCCGGGTGCGCCTGTACGCCTTTCCCGTGCAGTCCGGGCCGAATCCGGACTACGCGGCGTCGGAGGCGGCCCTGCTGATCGACAGCGGCCCGCTGCCACCCTCCGCCAGGCAGGCCTGGGGCATGGGCAGCGCGGACCTGCTGACCTCGACGGCGCATCTGGACTACGGCGGCCGCGTACTGGGCATCCACTTCGAAGGCCGGGCCGAGAACTATTCCACCGGCGTCGAGCGCGCCCTGCCTTACATCGTCGCGGCGCTGGGCCTGCTCTCGACGCTGCTGCTGTTCGCGCGCATCCGCGCGCTGTTGGGGGTGCGGCGCAGGCTGGAGAGCGCGGTGCGCGAGCGCACGCTGGCGCTGAAGAGCAGCAACGAGCGCCTGCTGGCCGAGCGCGACGCGCGCATACGCCTGGAGCGCAGCACGCTCAAGATCGCCGAAACCGAGCGCGCGCGGCTGGCGAGCGAGCTGCACGACGACCTGGGGCAGACATTGACCGCGAGCGCCTGCCTGGTGCAATCCCTGGCCCAGGACCTGCGCGACAACAGGGTCGGGGGGGCCGAGGGGTCCGAACAGGCGGACGCGATAGAGCGCCACCTGAGCGGCGCCATCGAGAAGACGCGCCTGCTCGCGCAGGGCCTGATGCCGCTCGCCTCCCAGGTCGGCAGCATCTGGGTGGCGCTGGAGCTGCTCGCGCAGCACGCGCGCGAGATCTTCCGCATCGACTGCCGCGTCGTCTGCGACCCGGCGCAGATCATCGAGGACCGCAACGCGGCGCAGCAGCTGTACCGCATCGCGCAGGAAGGCGTGCTCAACGCCGTGCGCCACGGCCAGGCCTCGGCGGTGGTCATAGAGTTTTCCGTGTCGGACACGGACGCGCGCATGCGCCTCTTGATCATAGACAACGGCAGCGGGGTCGACGCGGAGCGCATGCAGGCCCGCACCGGCGTCGGCCTGCGCCTCGTGCGCCAGCGCTGCCGCTCGATCGGACTGGACATGGAGCTCGAAGCCAATCCGGGCGGCGGAACCATATTGAGAGTCGAATAGGAAGCGCGATGAACGCAGCACAAGAGCCCAAGCCGGACCTGCGACAGCAGGACAAGGCAGAGCAGGGCCTGCGCCTGCTGGTGGTGGACGATCATCCGATCGTGCTCGAAGGCCTGTCGCAATTGCTCAGCCGCGAGGCCGACCTGCGCGTCGAATGGAAGGCGGGCAGCGTCGCCGAAGCCATGGCGGTATGCAGGGCGCACACGCCGGACATGGCCGTCGTCGACCTTTCCCTCGGAGACGGCTCCGGCCTGGATCTCATCCGCCAGATGCACGAGGTGAGGCCGCGCATGCCGGTGCTGGTGATGTCGATGCACGACGAGACCCTGTACGCCGATCGCGCGCTGCGCGCCGGCGCCCAGGGCTACCTGATGAAGCAGGCCGCGCCCAAGCACATCGTCACCGCGATCCGCGTGCTGCGCGCCGGCCAGATCTATCTCAGCGAAAAGATCAAGACCGCCATGCTCGACCGGGTGATGGCCGGCGGCGACGGCGGCGTGGCGAGCGCGATCAGCAACCTGAGCGATCACGAACTCGAAATCTTCCAGCTGATCGGCGCCGGCATGAAAAAAGCCGAAATGGCCGCCCGCCTGCGCCGCAGCATCAACACCGTCGAAGCGCACCGCTCCAACATCAAGAAAAAGCTCAACTGCAGCAGCAGCGCCGAACTCGCGCGGCTGGCCTTTCTCTACACGCAGAATCCCGGTTGAAGCCGCCGGGGCGGCATGCCCGGCGCCGGCAGGGCGCACGGGACCGGCGTTCGCCCCCCGCGCAAAGCGCTCCCTAGCTTTTCAAGCTACCCAAGTTTCATGTTTTGAGTGATGTTCAATATAAGGGGAAGCCCCTATTCTTCGGGGCATAGAAATCCCGGATGAATCCACTCTATCGGCAAACGGCCAGTGCACTTGAGGCCGGCGCGCTTGAGACGGATGCGGCAGAGCGAGTCGGATTCACAGAGCAGGACAGAGGATACGCCAGAGGAAGTTACGACAAGAAGACGGCCCGCAGCAGCGCGGCTGTAGCCAGGGAGCGGTAGCCTGCTGTTCTGAGCCATGACCGACCCCGCGAACGCAATGCACTACAGGCAGCTCGGCGAGCAGTTGCGCCCCGTGCTGGAACGCTGGGCGCAGGGCCAGCCCGTGGGCGAAGTGCTGCAACTCGCCGACGCCTACCGGCGCGAACAGCACTGGACCGACGCCGTCATGCTCTACGCCATGGCCGACAAATCCATGGCGCCGATCGCGGCGGTGAAGCACAACCTCGCGCTGTGCCTGCTCGCCACGGGCGACGCGGGCGCGGCGCTAGCCCACGCCGAAGCCGCACTGAAACTCTCGCCCGGGCTGTGGCAGTCGGAGATCGTGCGCGTGAAAGCGCTCAAAAGCCTGAAGCGCGTGGGCGAAGCGCTGCTCGCCGTGCGCGTGCTGCTCGAGCGCGACCCCGCCAACGGCGACGCCCGCCTCGAACTTGCCGACCTCCTGCTGCACGAGCTCGGCGACGCGCGCAGCGCGCAAGTGCAGGCCACGCAGCTGCGCGCCGGCCCGCTCGCCGACCCGCGCCACGCCGAGGACGCCGCGCTCACCAGCCTGATGGCGCGGCTGTACGATCGGGATGAAAGTGGGGAAGAGTTGACGCGCGAAATCGTCGCGTTCGCGGACGCGCACCTCACGCTGGCCCCAGGCGGCGCGCATGCGCGCGAGGCTGGCGCACCCCGTGTGGACAGACCCGGCGCGATTGGACCCGACTCGATTAGACCCGACTCGATTAGACCCGGCGCAAGCAAACCCGCGCGCCTGCGCATCGGTCTCGTGTCGCCGCTGCTGTGCTGCTCGCCCGTGTATTTCTTCTGCGTCGGCGCGTTGAAACTCCTCGCGCAGGACTTCGACCTGGTGTTCGTCCACCGCGGGCGCAAGATCGACTGGGCCACGGTCGAATTGCGCGCCATCGCGCGCGACTGGTTCGAGCTCGCCGACGTGAGCGCCGAAGCGCTCGCAGTATTTTTGCAGGCGCAGGCCTTCGACGTGCTCATCGACCTCGGCGGCTGGATGGACACCGCGGCCCTGCGCGCTCTCTCGACCCGGCCCGCGCCGCGCATGTACAAATGGGTGGGCGGGCAGTCGGCGACCACGGGCTTGAAGGTGTTCGACGGCATGCTCTCCGACCGCTGGCAGACGCCGCGCGCGCAGCAAAGCCTGTACACCGAGCCCCTCGTGCTGCTGCGCTCGGGCTACGTCACCTACACCGCGCCCGGCTACCTGCCCGCGCCGGCCGCGCCGCAGGCGGACCGCACCGCGCTCGGCGTGATCTCCAACCCGGCCAAGGTGTCGCGCGCCTTTCTCGACGCGCTGGTGCAAAAGCTGCGCGCGCCGCAGGCGCAGGCGCTGGCCAAGCCGCTCGCGCTGCGCTTCATCGACCAGCGCTATCGCCACGCGCGCGCCAAGGCGCGGGTGCACGCCGCGCTCGCGCCGCTCGCGCAGCGCGTCGCGATCGAATTCGTCACCCCGGCCGATCATCCGGCCTACCTCGCCGAACTGACAAAGCTCGATGCCGTGCTCGACACGCATCCGTATTCGGGCGGGCTCACCACGGTGGAGGCGCTGGCGCTGGGCGTGCCCTGCCTCACGCGCGCGGGAACGCTCTTCTCCGAGCGGCATTCGCACGCGCACTGCCGCTACGCCGGGATGAACATCGCGCACGCCGATTTCGACCAGGCAGACCTCGCCGCGCTCCTGAAAGACCCCCAAAGTCCGCGCCAGTCCTTGATCTCCGGGCAGTCGAAGCGCGTGGCTCACGACGCGCTGGCTCTAGAACTCGCCTCACTCCTGCAGCACGCATAAGGCAAATATGGCAAAGAAAACGAAGATGAAGAAGGTAGCGACGCCGGTGGCGAAGAAGAACGCAGCCGTGGTATCGGGCAAGCCCTCGCCCGCGGCGAAGAAGTCGAGGTCCGCGGCGAAGCCGCCGGCCCGGACCCAAAAGCTCGCAGCCGCGCGCAAAGCCGCGCCTGCGCTCAAGGGCCACAAGACTGCCGCCCCACCCAAGGACGTGGCGCACCGCACGCGCTCGGCCTGGCTCGCCGCCTGCTGGCTCAACTACCGCAACCTCTACCTTGCGAGCGCGCACGGCCGCGGCTGGGCGCAGAAGTACCTGAAGAGCGTGACCCCGACGCAGGTGAAGTTCTCCAGCTTTCCCGCGGCTGAAGCGCCGCAGGGAGTCGCCAGGTGAAAGTGTCTTTCGTCGGCGCGGCCAACGAGCGCAACAAGAAGCCCCGGCTCATGGCCGAGACGGTGATGGTCATGCCCTACACCGAGCCCGCGCTCGCGCGGCGCGCAGCCAACTTGCTTGCCAGCCGCTCGGGGGTGAAAGACGGCGTGCTGCTCGCGATCGAAGACGTCGATCGCGAAGGCTTCATCACGGTGGTGAACCGCGCCTTCGAAGCGAGCGAGAGCGCCTACTTCGGCTACGTCGCGCAGGACGCCTTCCCCGGCCGGCAGTGGCTCACGCTCGCGGTGAACGCGCTTCGCGGCGGGGCGAAGCACCTCTTCGCTTTCAACGACGGAAAATGGATGGGCGCGCTCGCCCGCTTCGGCTTCGCCTCGCGCGCCTGGGCCGCCGACAACTACGACGGCGCGCTCTTCTACCCCGGCTACCAGCGCCACTACGCGGACGCCGAACTCACCGTGCTCGCACCAACCGAGCGCGTCTACGGCTACAACGCCAACAGCGTGCTCGTCGAAGTCGACTGGGACAAAGACAAGAAGGGCGTGAATACCGCCGACCGCCAGCTCTACATCGACCGCGCGCAAACCGGCTTCGGCGGCAAGGTCACGGCGCCCGAACTGATCAGGATGTTTTCGTGAACGCCAATCCAAAAAACTGTCATTCCGAGAAACAGGCAAGGCACGCAACGCGCTTGCGCCCCTGACTGGGACTAGGAATCCGCTTTCACAAACTGACTTGAACACACAATGACCACCCTCTGCATCACCGGCGCCGCGCAATCCGACCTCGCCCTCGTGGCCGACATCCTGCGCCAGGCCGGCATGCAGGCCGCCAAGCCCGCCAGCCGCGGCGAAGCGGTCGACATGGCCTACTGGCACGGCCGGGTCGTGCCCGAGCGCGCAAACGGCGAGGACAGCCCGCAGCCGATCGCCGAGGTGGGCAAGCTGTGGGAGCAGCTCGCGAGCGACATCTTCCTGTCGAACATGGAATCCGAGCTCTGGGGCTGGGCCGATGCGCGCAGCACCTGGCTGCTCGATTACTGGCTCAAGTTCGAACCCGGCATCAAGGTGGTGCTGGTGTGCGTGTCGCGCCAGCAGATGCTGGCGAACGCGATGGCCAACGGCTCGGACCGCGTTTCGGTCGAAGCCATGCTGCACGACTGGAACGCGCATCACCAGGAGCTGCTGCGCTTTCACCGCCAGAACCCGCAGCGCAGCCTGCTCGTCGACGCGCACGATTGCGCCGCCAACCCCAGCGCGCTGATCGAGCAATGCGCGGGGCGCTGGAAGCTGCCGCTGGAAAAGAGCGCGGAGGTCAGCCCCGCGCGCGGCGCGCAGGACCCGCTCGCGCTCTACCTCGCGCAGCAGCTGTGCCAGGAGCACCCGCACAGCGCCGGGCTGCAAACCGAACTCGCCGGCGCGATCACGCGCATGGGCGGGCTGGAAGTGCGCGGCAAAGCGAGCACCCTGGGCAAATGGAGCGAGCGGCTGGCGCAGGTGGGCAAGCCGAAGAAAGCGCTGAGTCTGTACGCGCCCCAGGCGGAGGAGATCGTCGCCGACTTCCGTCTGATGCGGGATAAAGCCGCGAGGTTGCAGCGCGTGGACGAAGCGCGCGAGGAACTCGAAGCGCGCAACGGGCGCCTGGTCGAAGACATCGCCCGCCAGGCCGAGAAGCAGGCCGAAACCAAAGCCTGGCTGGAGGCGGCGGCGAAGGAAAACGCGGTCGTCCTGCAGCGCCTGCGCGAGGCGCAGGAGAAATGCGACCTTGCCATCGCGGAGCACGACGCCGCGCTGAAGCAAGCCGGCGCACTGCAAGGCGAACTCGCGACCGCGAGCAAAGCGCGCGACGAGCAAGCCAGGCTCGCGGCCGAAGGCAAGGCGCGCATCGAGGCGCTGACGAAGGAGCGGGACGACCATGCCAAGGCATCGGCGGAGCGCCAGGCGCAGGTCGAAGCCTTGACCAAAGAGCGCGACAGCCACGCCAAACAATCGACGTAGCGGCAGGTGCAGATCGACGCGCTGACCAAGAGCAATGCGGAATTGACCAAAGCACGAGACGACCAAACCAAGCTTGCGGTCGAAGGCAAAACACGAGTCGAAGCGCTAACGAGGGAGCGGGAAAACCACGCCAAGCTACTGCACGAACACCGGGCGCAGATCGAAAATCTGACCAAAACAAACGCCACCTTTGCAAAAGCCCTCGAAGAGGAAACGAAGCTCGCCAAAGAACGTCAGACGAAAATAGACCAACTCGCCAAGAACCCTCCCGAAAACAAGGGGCAGACCGAAGCCCTCAAGGCGGCGCAAGACAAACTCAAGGAATCCGAGCAGGAGGGCGAGCTGCTTCTGCTGCAACTACACCAGGTGCAAGAAGAACTCGAACATTATTTTCTGCAGCATCAGGATCTGCAGGCGAAGCAGGAGCTGGCCGAAGCGCGCTGGAAGCGCATGCTGGAGCGCAGCCCGGAATACTGCGACTACGAATCGCTCGAAATCCTGCCCGCCGAGGGCGGCAACGACGGCGCAACGGCATGGCGCGTCAAAGGCCTGAATGCGACCGGGCGCGACCTGGCCGAGCTTGAATTCAAGACCGTCCTGGAACACGGCATCGCGGGCTTTGTGTTCACGCGCGAACCGGGCAAGTCCGGGCCGTTCATCCGCTGGCCCGGCAACGCGGCGGAGCAGAACGAACTCACGCTGATTCCGGTGGGCACCAAAGCCAGCGCGGCGCAGCGCTTCGAAACCCTGTTCGATCTCGCGACCTGCGACTGGACCCTGCTGCAAACTCTGGCGCGCATGCTGGCGCGCGAACTCGAAACCCCCGCAGCGCTCAAGCTGCCCGCCGGTTTCAAGCCGGAGGCGCTGCGCAATGGCCTGCTAGAGCTCGGCCGCATCATCGAACAGTTCCCGCCGACCTTGCGCTACGACCGGGTCGGCCTGAAGCGCGAGCAAGTCAACAAGGATTACGAACACCTGCAGTTGCGCTTCGAGAACCTCGCGTTCGGCGGCAAGCGCTGGCCTGAATTCGAATTCCGGCTCGCATGCGCAAACATTCGCCCCAAACGATTCGGTACGCATCCCAAGCTCGAATTCCCCGAAGAGACCAGCCAGGCGCCGTTCGGACTTGAGACCTGGCCCTCTATCTTGCACCCCACCAAACCGGCGCCGCCGGTGGTTCGTCGCCTACGGCGGCTACGCCGCCTTCGACTCCTCACCACCGACCATCATGATCGTCGTTCAACCGGACAAGATGATTGTCGCGCCCCATTCGTCGGCGCGCACATGCCGCACTACCGCTCGCAGGCGCGTCTGCGCCTGCGCGAGGAGGCGGCGCGCGATGACAGATCGGATGTGGTGGTCGAGCTCAAAGACAACTGGCACTACGACGCCATCGCGCACCGCGAGCAGGTGGCGGGCGAGCGCCTTGGCGAGGCGGAATGTGCCGCAGAGCGGGCAGCGACGCGGCGTTACAACGAGTTGCTCAGCGATTCGGTGTTTTCGCTGTGCCCGGAAGGCGCGGGGCCGAACACGCTGCGGCTGTGGGAGTCGCTCGCGGTGGGGGCGATCCCGGTGGTCGTGGCCGAAGACTGGGTGTGGCCTTCAATACCCGGCGCGGGCTTGCGCTGGGAGGATGCGGTGATCAAAGTGCGCCGCGACGAGGTGGACGGATTGTTCGCGCGGTTGCGGCGGATGCGGGCGGAGGAGCCGCAGCGCCTGCCCGCGATGCAGGCGGCGGGGCGGGCGGTGTATGAAAGGTTTGAGGGGGTGGGGTGCTTTTGAGGGCAAGCGGGTCGTTCGGACGCTTGCCTTTTCAGTGGCGCGCTACGCAGCCACCGGTGTCAGGCTATATACCCGCGCAATCTGCGTCGCAGCCTTCAGGTCTCCTCGCCTCAGTGCTTCACGAACGTCGTCTAGCTTGTAGGCTTCCGCGATGGGCAGGTAGGGAGACCATGCGTCGTCTGTATAAATGGTTTCTACGTCGACCTCTGCCACGTAGATCCCCTCGTGCACCAATTTGGAAACTCGCCGGCCGTTCATTTTCGCCTCCTTAGAAAACCAGGTTCCCATCGCTCTGGATCGGGTCTATACGCGGTGATCAAGACCGCAGGGGATGTCGCCCCTTTCGGGATTCCTCACACTACATGCATCGGTTCGCCACGGCGATCGTTTTGCAGGACCAGCACAGACGGACCTTTCGCATAGTCGGGATACTCCTCGACGACAACCCCTTCGGTCACCGCTGCGAACGCGTCTCGGGCAAACAGCCCATCGGCGGCCAATTCGTCGTATCCGTGCTCAGAAATTCGAGCTTCCCCCAATTGAATGAGACCAATAACCTGTCGGAATGTTTCACTCATTCGACATCCTGTCAGAGTTATCTCGTATGCCGGAAAGGACGAGTTTACGCCTTGCTGGAGCCGCATGCAAAAGCACGAGAATTGAAAGATCAATTCAACCGCAAGTCGCTCTCGCGCATCAAGCTCGCGCGCCAGGACTGTTTGTACCTGGGCAATATGGCGGCCAAGCGCGACTGGGGCCACGCGCGCGACTACGTCGAGATACAGTGGTTGATGCTGCAGCAGGAGCAGCCCGATGACTTCGTCATCGCCACCGGGGTGCAGTATTCGGTGCGCGACTTCGTCGATGCCGCGGCAACGGAACTGGGCATGCCCATCCGCTGGGAGGGCGCCCCCCTTCGCCGAGCTCGTGGCCGAGATGGTGCGCGAAGACCTAAAGGGCGCGCAAAAGGACGAGCTGGTCAAAAGCCACGGGTTTGCTTCGTTCGAGCGGCATGAGTGAGCTTGTTCAGTCCAGGGCTGCCAGTGCAGCCTCGGGCGCTTTGTCCAGCACTTTGAGCAAGGCCTTGGCCGCGCCTGTCGGGCTACGTTTTCCTTGCTCCCAGTTGCGAATGGTCTCGAGCGAGACGTCGATGCGCTGCGAGAATTCAGCCTGGCTCAGGCCGAGGCGTTTTCTGACTCTGCGAGCAAATTTTGCGGCGTCAATAGACGCTTCGGTTTCGTCTGCAGCTTGTTGCGCGATGATGTCGTTCTCGGTGGTCGCGTCCACGCGGGGGCGGTCTATGCGCCCAACTTTCATCGATGCCGGGATAGCTGGGTTAATCGTGACGCGCACTGTTTTCATAATTCCGGACCTCTCGCTGGTTGGCTTTGCGTGCCGAGATAATGCGTATTGCGCTATGGCGCGGCGTGTAGACCACCACAAATAGACGCTGTTCGATCATGCCCATTAGTTGGTAGCGCTCTTCGCCATAGCTGCGACGTGCGTCGGCATGCACGATTCGATCGGGATCAAAAAAGCTCGAGCTGCATAGGCGAAATCAAACCCCCGCTCCTTGAAACTGGCGTCGCTCTTGGCTTCGTCCCATTCGAACTGCATGTGGCAAGTGTAGGCCATTGGCCTACTCTTATCAAGACTGGATTGTGTGGCCACTGCGCCGGCAGCGCAGTTTCACAGCGAGGCGTGGTATCTCGCCTGGGGCGAGGACGTGGCGGTGCACACGGTGTGCCAGCACGTCTTCTGGGAGCGGCTGTTGCCGCTGTGGCAGGCGCTGGGCGTGAGCGATCGGCACCTATCGCACTGCGAGCCGAAGTCTGCGGCAATCGCCGCGCCCTACGGCGTGCGCGTGCATTCCTGGCCGCTCGCGGCGGCGAACGTGGTGAACGCCGATCGGCGCGAGGGGCTGGACGCGCGCATGGCGGCGCGCGCCCTGCTCGCGGCGAAAGTGCCGCTGGCGATGCTGGATTTTCCGCCGGGGGCGGACATCCCGCAGAACGACCGCAGCATGCAGGCGCATGTCGCCGCGCAGGGGCCGTATGCGTTCAATATCTTCTGCATGACGGCGCTGGAGAACGGCCGCTACTACGCCGAGCGCGGCAGCGCGCAATTCGCCGGTCGCTACAACATCGGCTATTGGCCGTGGGAACTGGGGCGCTGGCCGAAAGAATGGGCGGCCATGCTCGATCTGGTGGGCGAAGTCTGGGTGTCGAGCCGGCACACGCACGACGCGCTCGCGCCGGTGTGCGCGAAACCCGTGTACTTGATGCCGATGGCAGTCGAACTGGGCGAAGTGCGTGCCTTTCGCTCGGGCCGGCAGGCGCGCGCACATGAATCCGGTGCTGCCGGATAAGCCGCTTCAGTCCTCTCGCTGCGCAAGAGCGCGTCGGCGGCTCAGGCAGCGCTCTGCGCGTACCCTTGCGGATTGCCCTGCTGCCAGCGCCAGCTGTCCTGGCACATGGCCTCGATGCCGAGTTCGGCGCGCCAGCCGAGCAGTTCTTGCGCGAGCGACGGGTCGGCAAAGCAGGCGGCGATATCCCCCGGACGCCGCGGTCCGACGCGATAGGGGATTTCGCGGCCCGAAGCCCGGGCGAAGGCGCGCACCATGTCGAGCACGCTGTAGCCGCGCCCGGTGCCGAGGTTGACGGTGAGCACGCCGCTATTGGCCGCGAGCCAGCGCAGCGCCGCGAGATGCCCGCGCGCGAGATCGACCACGTGGATGTAGTCGCGCACGCCGGTGCCGTCCGGGGTCGGGTAGTCGTCGCCGAACACCTGCAGCTGCGGCAGGCGGCCCACCGCCACCTGCGCGACGAAGGGCAGGAGGTTGTTCGGGATGCCCCCGGGATCCTCGCCGATGGCGCCGCTCGCGTGCGCCCCGACCGGGTTGAAGTAGCGCAGCAAGGCGATGCGCCAGCGCGGAGCGGACAGCGCCAGGTCGCGCAGCAGCGTTTCCACCATCAGCTTGGAGCGTCCGTAGGGGTTGGTCGCGCCGGTGGGCGCGTCCTCGGTGATGGGCACGCTCTGCGGGTCGCCGTACACCGTGGCCGAGGAGCTGAAGGCGATCTGCGTCACGCCGAACTCGGCCATCACTTCCAATAGCGCGATGCTGCCGAAGACATTGTTGTCGTAGTAGCGCAGCGGCTCGGCGACGGATTCGCCCACCGCCTTGAGCCCGGCGAAATGGATCACGGCGTCTATCGGCTGCGCGCGGAATACGGCGCGCAGGGCGTCGCGCTCGCGCACGTCGGCCTGATGGAAGGCGATCGGCCGGCCCGCGATCCGCTCCACGCGGCGCAGCGATTCTTCGTGGCTGTTGCACAGGTTGTCGACGACCACGACCCCGTGCCCCGCCTGCAGCAGTTCGACGCAGGTGTGCGATCCGATATAGCCGGCGCCGCCGGTGACGAGAACGTTCATTCTGGATTCGGCCGAATGTGAAAAGTGAGATTGTGCCAGTTCGCGCGCGGCCGGAGGAAGCGTTTGCAGCCCTGCTGCGCCGGTGGTGTTGCTTCAGCGTGGCGGCGGCTCGCTGCCCTCGCCCTGCGCCTCCAGCGTCAGCGCGCGCATCGCCGCCTTGACTTCCTCGCTCAGGGGCGAGGGGCGGCGCGTCTGCGGATCGACGAAGACGTGCGTGAAATGCGCGAGCGCCACCGGCTGCGCCGCGCCCGCCTTGAACAGGCCGACTTCGTAGCGCAGGCTGGAGTTGCCGACGCGGGCGACCCGCACGCCCGCGTCTATGGTCCCGGGAAAGCTCGCCGGTGCGAGAAACTGGCAGCCGCTCTCCACGCAAAGCCCGATGGAGGCGGAATGCGGCCCGCGCAGCGCGCCCTTGTCGATCAGCATGGTGGTCACTGCCGTATCGACAAACGAGTAGTACTGCGCGTTGTTGACGTGGCCGTAAGGGTCGCCGTCCATCCACCGGGTAGGAATCGATACCCAGTAGCCGTAGCGGTCGCGCGTTTCTGTGGGGGAGCTTTCCATTTCACGCCTCGGTGCAAGAGAACGAAGCGAAGTATAGAGGATGGGAAATGCCGGGGCACTAGCGGCGATGACCGTGCCCGGGCGCCGCATGCGGCGCCGGCGGCGCAATCTCTTGCTCTAAGCTTTCCGGCGCCCGAATCTGAAGCGGCACCGGCCCGCGGCCTCAGGCGGCCGACAGGCGCTGCAGCAGCACTTTCGCCGAGGCTTCCGACACCACCAACGTGAGCTTCATGGTGGCGCGCGTGCCGCCGACGAAAATGCGGCGCACGGCGGCTTCGTCCAGCGCGTCGAAATCGATTTCGGTCAGCACCACGCAGGGCGCGGCGCGCCCTTTGAAGCGCAGCACCGAGTCGATGAGTATGTCGCCCTCGGTGTACACCGGGTTGCCGAGCAGGTCGTAGCGGCCGGTGGGCGCGC
>CAYNVY010000043.1:0-24449 GCA_964400745.1 uncultured Enterobacteriaceae bacterium
TGAATGCGCTGCCCGGCGGCGAGATCGTGCCGGCGATGGACCGCGGCCTGCTCGATGCGGCCGAGTTCAACAACGCCACCTCGGACCGCCTGCTCGGCTTCCCCGACGTGTCCAAAGTGTGCATGCTGCAAAGCTATCACCAGAGCGCGGAATCCTTCGAAATCATGTTCAACAAGCCGAAATACGACGCGCTGCCGGCGAAGATGAAGGCGATCATCTCCGGCGCGGTGGAAGCGGCGTCGCAGGATATGTCGTGGAAGGCGATCGACCGCTATTCCAAGGACTATGTGGAACTGCAGACCAAGGACAAGGTCAAGTTCTACAAGACGCCGGATTCGGTGCTGCAGCAGCAGCTCACGCTGTGGGATGCGATCGTGGCCAAGAAATCCTCGGAAAATCCCTTGTTCAAGGAAATCGCCGAATCGCAGCGCGCGTTTGCTGAGCGCGCGGTGAAATGGGACCAGGATACCTATGTCAGCCGCCGTATGGCGATGAACCATTTCTTCGGAGCCAAAAAGGCCGCACCGAAGAAGGCTTAGGAATATTCGCAGCGATCATCGGCCATCCGGGCAGGGTCCGGATGGCTGATTTTTTTGGGTAGGCCACAATATGCAGAAATTGCTCCTTACGATCGACAAGATCAGCACTTTTATCGGCCAGGCCTTCTCCTGGTTCATCCTCGCGCTTACGTTCATGATCTCCTGGGAAGTGTTCTCGCGCTACGTGCTCGACGCGCCGCACCCTTGGGCCTTCGACGTCATGATCATGATGTACGGCACCGTGTTCATGATGGCCGGAGCCTATACGCTATCCAAGAACGGCCATGTGCGCGGCGACGTGCTCTACGGCTTTTTTCCGCCGCGCCTGCAGGCCGGCCTGGATCTGGCCCTGTACATCCTGTTCTTCGTTCCGGGCGTGTTCGCGCTCGCCTGGGCCGGCTACTTCTTCGCCGCCGAGTCCTGGGCCATCAACGAGCACTCGAACGTCACCGCCGACGGCCCGCCGATCTACCCGTTCAAGACCATCATCCCCCTCGCCGGCGCCTTCCTGCTGGCGCAGGGCGTGGTCGAAATCGTGCGCTGCATCGCCTGCCTGAAGCTGGGCGAATGGCCCAAGCGCGGGGAAGACGTGGAGGAGGTGGACGTCGAGAAACTGAAGGAAATGGTGCACGTGAAGGACGAGGATATCGCCAAGCTCGATGAATTCGTCGTCAGCCACGAAGGGGGCCGCAAGTGAGAAAAGAAGTCTGGTTCGGCCTGACCATCATGGCCATCGTGGTGCTGGCGGTGTTCATCCTGCTGCCTTCGCCCTCGGCGATGACCAACGGTCACCTCGGCCTGTTGATGCTGGCGCTGATCGTGGTCGCCATCATGCTCGGTTTTCCCACCGCGTTCACCCTCATGGGCATGGGCATGATGTTCGCCTGGATTGCGTATCGCAGCCAGAACCCGGCGCTGGCGGTGCAGCAGACGCTGGACCTGATGGTGCAGCGCGCCTATTCGGTCATGTCCAACGACGTGCTGATCTCGATTCCCCTGTTCGTGTTCATGGGCTACCTGGTCGAGCGCGCCAACCTGATCGAAAAGCTGTTCAAGAGCCTGCACCTCGCCACGGCGCGCATCCCCGGATCGCTCGCGGTCGCGACCATCATTACCTGCGCCGTTTTCGCCACGGCTACCGGCATCGTCGGCGCCGTGGTGACGCTGATGGGCCTGCTCGCGTTTCCGGCCATGCTCAAGGCCGGGTACAGCATACGGCTCTCGGCCGGTGCGGTGACCGCGGGCGGCTGCCTCGGTATCCTGATCCCGCCTTCGGTGCTGCTGATCGTCTACGGCGCCACCGCCGGCGTGTCGGTGGTGCAGCTCTACGCCGGCGCCTTCTTCCCCGGCATCATGCTGGCTTCGCTCTACGTCGGCTACGTCATCGTCGTCGCCAAGATCAAACCCAGCCTGGCGCCGCCGCTGTCGGAGGAAGACCGCCGCGTCGCTTTGCCCGCGTTCGCGGAGAGCATTTCCAATACGATCAGCAAGAAAGCCCTGCCGGGCCTGATCAGCGCAATCAAGGGAAAGCGCAACGCCGATGTGCCGCTGCGCACGCTGGTGAATCATCTGGTCATCACCTTGTTGCCGGCGCTGTCGGTCGCGCTGCTCATGGGCGTGATCTACATGAGCGTCACCGCGCCGGTGGCGAAGGTGGACGAAAGCGTGGTGGAGATGGGCATAGGCGCGTCCAGCGCGGCCGAGGATGAAAAGCCCGAGGCCGGGGGCCTGCAGGAACCCGAGGCGGAAGGTGGTCTGGCGGAACCGCCGGCCGAAGGCGCGGCGGAAGCGCCTGCGCTGAAGGAAGCCGGGGCTGCGCCCGAAGCCAAACCCGCCGAGGTGGCGAAGCCGGCGGCGCCGGCCGAGGCCAAGCCCGCGGTGGCGCAGGAGCGTCTGCCGGCACCGACCGGCTACTGGATAGCGCTCGCCATCTGCGCGGCACTGCTTGCGGTGTTCTACGTGATTTTCAGTTTCGCGCGGCTGGAAATCTTCAAGATGCTGCTCGGATCGTTCTTTCCGCTGGCGATGCTGATCCTGGCAGTGCTCGGCACCATCGTTTTCGGCCTGGCGACGCCGACCGAGGCGGCGGCGATGGGCTCGCTCGGCGGCCTGGTGCTGGCGGCGGCCTATCGACGACTCAATATCGGCATGCTGCGCGAATCGGTGTATCTCACGGCGAAGACCAGCGCCATGGTGTGCTGGCTGTTCGTAGGCTCCAGCATTTTCTCCGCGGCCTTCGCCCTGCTCGGCGGGCAGGAGATCATCAACCAGTGGGTGCTCTCGCTCGACATGACGCCGGTGCAGTTCATGATCCTGGCGCAGATCGTGATTTTCCTGCTCGGCTGGCCGCTGGAGTGGACCGAGATCATCGTCATTTTCATGCCGATCTTCATTCCGCTGCTGCCGCACTTCGGCATCGATCCGCTGTTCTTCGGCCTGCTGGTGGCGCTCAACCTGCAGACCGCCTTCCTGTCGCCGCCGGTGGCGATGGCCGCGTTCTATCTGAAAGGGGTGGCGCCGCCGCATGTGACGCTGAACCAGATCTTCCTCGGCATGCTGCCGTTCATGGCGATCCAGGTCGTGGCCCTGGTCCTGCTCTATGTGTTCCCGGGGATCGGCATGTGGCTGCCTAGCGTGCTCTACGGCCGCTAGAGCCAGGCCGAAGCAAGAAAGGCAACCCCGGCGGTTGCCTTTTTTGTTTGAAGTACAATCGATGCGATCGTTCCCAAGAGCCGCGGACATGACCCAACTGATAGAACAACTAAAAGCGATCGTCGGCAATGCTGCGGTCCTCACCGATGATCAGGAAGTGGCGCCGTTTTGCACCGACTGGCGCAAACGCTACACCGGCACGCCGCTGGCCGTGGTGAAACCGGCCACGACCGGCGAGGTGGCGGCGGTGATGCGGCTGTGCGCGCAAACGCGCACCGCGGTCGTGCCCCAGGGCGGCAATACGGGCCTTTGCGGCGGGGCGACCCCCCTGGCGGCGGAAGACGTCAGCCGTTTCGTTCCGGGCGGCGGCCAGATCATCCTCAAGCTGTCGCGTCTGAATCGCGTGCGCGCGGTCGATGCGGTCAACAACACGATCACGGTCGAGGCCGGTTGCGTGCTCGCGAACGCGCAGCAGGCGGCCGCCGATGCAGGACGCCTGTTTCCGCTGTCGCTCGCGGCCGAGGGCAGCTGCGAGATCGGCGGCAATCTCTCCACCAACGCCGGCGGCACGGCGGTGCTGCGCTACGGCAATATGCGCGACCTGGTGCTGGGCCTGGAAGTGGTGCTGCCCGACGGCCAGATCTGGGACGGATTGCGCGGCTTGCGCAAGGACAACACCGGCTACGACCTGAAGCAG
The DNA here is from genome assembly GCA_964400745.1 of uncultured Enterobacteriaceae bacterium. Lineage (GTDB taxonomy): Bacteria > Pseudomonadota > Gammaproteobacteria > Burkholderiales > SG8-39 > 2-12-FULL-64-23. Next base: position 3,889 of record CAYNVY010000043.1, read on the forward strand.
CTCTTCGTCGGCGCCGAAGGCACGCTGGGCATCATCACCGCGGCTGTGCTCAAGCTGTTTCCGCGGCCGCACGCCCGGGCTGTCGCGCTGGTGGCGCTGGAGAGCCCGGCGCGGGCGCTGGAGTTGCTGTCGCACATTCAAGGCGTGTGCGGCGACCGCCTCACCGGCTTCGAGCTGATGTCGGCGTATTGCCTGTCGCTGGTGGCGAAGCATGTTCCGGCAACCCGGCTGCCGCTGGCGCTGTCGCATCCGCAGTATGTGTTGCTCGAATTATCGGACACCGAGAGCGGCGATTTCCTGGACGCCGAGTTGCAGGACGCGCTGGGCAAGGCAGCCGAGACCGGTCTGATACTCGACGCCGCGGTGGCCGCGAGCGACACCCAGGCCGAAGCCCTGTGGGCGCTGCGCGAGAGCATCCCCGAGTCGGAGGTGCACGAAGGCAGGCAGGTCAAGCACGACATCTCGGTGCCGATCTCGCGCATCGCCGAGTTCATCGCCGTCACCGATGCCGACTTGCAGCGCGCCTTCCCGGGCGTGCGCATGGTCACTTTCGGCCACCTGGGCGACGGCAACCTGCATTACAACGTTGCGCCGCCCGAAGCCAGCGACGAGGCTGCGTTCATGGCGCGCGCGCGCGAAGTGAGCCGCGTGGTGCATGACAGCGTGGCGCGCTTTGCGGGCTCGATTTCGGCCGAGCACGGCCTGGGCCAATACAAGCGCGAGGAGATACTGCGCTACAAGTTTCCCGTGGAGATGGACCTGATGCGCAGGATCAAGTTTGCGCTCGATCCGCTGGGGATCATGAACCCAGGAAAAGTACTGTAGCCCGAACGCGGAGAGCCAGGCCATGGCCGACATCCCGAACCTCCCGCAAGTCATCGCCGCGGCGACGCTCGATCTGCTGCGCCGGCATGCGCCCTTCGATCGCATGGACGCTGAGTCGCTGCTGTTCCTGGCGGGGCATCTGAAGCTGGCTTATTACGCAAAGGGCCGGATCATTCTCGAGCCGCGGCACGGTGCCGTGCGCACGCTGTTCATCATTCAGCGCGGTCTGGTGCGCGGCGACCTGAGCGCGGAATCCCTGCCGCAGCCGGGCGAGCTGGAATTCGGCGAGGGCGAATGCTTCCCGCTGGGTGCCGTGGCCGACAACCGACCCACGGCCTATACCTATACCGCGGCCGAAGACAGCTTCTGCTACGAAACCGGAGCCGAGGTGGTCGCCGAGTTGATGCAGCGCAGCCCCGTGTTTCACGCCTTCCATACGCAGTACGCGAATAGCCTGCTGCAGCGATCCTACGCGGCGCTGCAGAGCGACTATGCGCAACTCACGGTCAGCCAGCAGCCGATGCACACCTCGCTGCGCGAACTGATCCGGCGCGAGCCCCTGGTTTGCAAACCGCAAGACAGCCTGCAGTCGGCGCTGCAGGCGATGCAGCGCGGAAAAACAGGTTCCATCGTGATCGTTTCCGCCGATGCCGCGCCGCTGGGCATATTCACCGAGCGCGACCTGCTCAAGCGCACCGCGGCCGGCGACATCGACCTCGCGCAATCGATCGAACATTACATGACGCGCGCCTTGCACACGCTGCCCGCTGCGGCCAGCGGCGCCGAGGCGGCGATGCTGATGGTCAAATGGGGCATACGCCACGTGCTGGTGGTAGATGAAGACCGACTGCTCGGCGTGGTGGCGGAGCGCGATCTGTTCGCGCTGTCGCGCCTGTCGATGCGCGCGATCGCCGATTCGATCGACATCGCGCAGGACTTCAAGGATATAAAGAACGCCGCAGCGGGGATGCGCAGGCTGGAGCGCAATATGCTGGCGCAGGGGGTGGGCACCGAAAATCTGACCCAGCTCATCGCCACGCTGAACGACAAACTCAGCTGCCGCGCGATCGAGCTGCAGTCGGCCTGGCATGATCTTTCCGGCATCGACTGGTGCTGGATCGCGCTGGGCAGCGAGGGCCGGCGCGAGCAGACTTTCGCCACCGACCAGGACAACGGCATCATCTTTCGCGACCCGCGCCCGGCGGCGGAGGTGCGGGAGATCCTGCTGCCTTTCGCCCAGGCGGTGAACCGCGTGCTCGACGCCTGCGGCTTCCCTCTGTGCAAGGGCAACATCATGGCGGGCAATCCGGAGTGGTGCCTGAGCCTGGCGGAGTGGCAGTCGAAATTCTCCAGCTGGATGCGCACGCCGGAACCGAAGGCGCTGCTCAATTCGACCATCTTCTTCGATTTTCGCGCGCTCTGGGGCAATGCCGGGCTGGCGGACGATCTGCGCAACGGGCTCAACCTCGAGGCGCACGGCAATCAGCGCTTTCTGCGCGCCATGGCGGCGAATGCGCTCGAATCGCGGCCGCCGCTGGGCATGCTGAGCAACATCGTCACCAGCGGCCGCGGACGGCAGGCCAATACGGTCGATCTGAAGGCGCAGGGCTCGCGCCCGTTCGTCGACGCGGCGCGCATCTATGCCCTCGCGGCCGGCCTGTCCCAGACCAATACGCCCGAGCGTCTGCGCGCTTCGGGCGCGCGCCTCAACATACCGAAGGCGGAGATCGAGGCGATGGTGGACGCGTTTCATTTCGTGCTCTTGCTGCGCCTGCGCCATCAGCACCTCGCCACCGGCGATCCCGGGGACATCAACCGCATCGACCCGGACCGCTTGAACGAACTCGACCGCCGCATCCTGAAGGAAGCGTTTCGCCAGGCGCGCAACGTGCAGAGCCGGCTGCAACTCGATTTTCAATTGTGAGATTGTGAGATTGTGAGATTGTGAGCTTCTGGAGCAAGCTGCTGGGCGGCGGTTCGGCACGGCTCACCGCGGCGCAGCGCGAGCGGCTGCACGCCTGGCGCGCCCTGCCCGAGCCGGAGATGGAATTGGCCATGCCGCTGCTGCGCGCGGTCGTGGTCGACGTGGAGGCGAGCGGGCTCAACCTGTTTCGCGACCGCCTGATCGCCGTCGGAGCAGTGGGCGTGCGCGATTCGCGCATCGGCTACGCCGACAGCTTTCATGTGGTGCTGCGGCAGAACGTCGCGAGCGCGGACGCCAACATACTGCTGCACGGCATCGGCGGCACCGAGCAGACGCTGGGCGAGGCTCCGGCCGAGGCGCTGCTCGCCTTCCTCGAATTCTGCGGCAAGGCGCTGCTCGTCGGCTATCACTCGCCCTTCGATGAGATCATGCTCGACAAGGCGATGAGCCGCTATCTGGGCATTTCGTTCAAGCGCAGCTGGCTCGACCTGTCCTGGCTTGCGCCGGCCGTGCTGCCCGAGCGCGCCAGATCGTGCAAGAGCCTGGATGCATGGCTGGCGGCGTTCGATATCGCCAACCTGAAGCGCCATGACGCGCTGGCCGATGCGCTCGCCACGGCGCAGCTGCTGCAGGTGCTCATGTTCCAGGGCGAGGCGCAGGGCCTGCGCAGCGCCGCCGACCTGATCGAGGCGGCACGCTCGCAGGAATGGCTGGTTAAGACACGCAAGTAGGCGCGGCGGTGCACAGGCATAGGCGCTTTGTTACACTGGTTCGAGTTCGACCGGCGCAGACCGGCCGCACAAGTCGGATGCAATAGCGGGGGAGGTGGCATGAGAATACTCATTGCTGAGGACGACGCCATCCTGGCCGACGGGCTGACACGCTCGTTGCGCCAGTCGGGCTACGTCGTGGACCGCGTCGGCAACGGCGCGGAGGCCGACAGCGCCGTGACGCGCGGCGAATTCGACCTGCTGATCCTCGATCTGGGAATGCCGAAAATGGGAGGCCTCGAGGTGCTGCGGCGCCTGCGCGCGCGCAAGTCGCGCCTGCCGGTGCTGATACTCACCGCGCTCGATGGCGTGAATGACCGCGTGCGCGGCCTCGACCTGGGCGCCGACGATTACCTGGCCAAGCCTTTCGCCTTGAGCGAACTCGAGGCGCGGGTGCGGGCGTTGACGCGGCGCGGTGCGGCCGGTGTCGAAGGCGTGCTGCGCCACGGAGAACTCAGCTACGACCCGGCGGGCAAGATGACCGAGATCCGAGGCAAGCCGCTGGAGCTGTCGGCGCGCGAAACCGGGCTGCTCGAAATTCTGCTGCAGCGCGCGGGCCGTATCGTAAGCAAGGAGCAGCTGGTCGAGCACCTGTGCGAATGGGGCGAGGAGGTCAGCACCAACGCCATCGAGGTCTACGTGCACCGCCTGCGCAAAAAGCTCGAAGCGGGCGGCGTCAGGATCGCCACCGTGCGCGGCCTGGGCTACTGCCTGGAAAAGCCGAAAGGCCCCTGAAAGCCGAAAGGTCCCTGAATTCCATGGCGAAAAAGACCCGTGGCCAGACCTCGCTGTTCGGCGAGATCGTCGACTGGATGCTCGCGCCCCTGTTGATCATCTGGCCGATCAGCATCGCCGCCGATTACTTTCTCGCCTATTCGGTCGCCGGGACCGCTTTCGACCAGCAGCTCAAGGACCACGTGGTGGCGGTATCGCGCCAGCTTTCGTTCGAGGAAGAGCGCCTGACGGTGAATATGCCGCCCGAGGCGGTCGCCATCCTCGGCGCGGACGAACTGGACGAAGTGCTGTTCCAGGTGCGCGGCCTGAAAGACGAGGTGATCGCCGGCGACGCCGCCCTCGGCGCGGTCGAGTTCACGCCCGAGCTCGAACCGCAGACGGTGTATTTTCGCAACGAATCGCTGCAGGGGCGCGAGATGCGCGTCGCCTACATCTTCGCCCAGGTGAGCGGTCTGGAGGGCGCGGTACTGATTCAGGTGGCCGAGACCGGCGAGAAGCGCGCGCAGCTCGCCAGCGGCATCGTCGGCAACGTGCTCGCATGGCAGTTCGTGATCGTGCCGCTCGGCCTGTTGCTGGTCTGGTTCGGATTGAGCCGCGGCATAGAGCCGCTCAACCGCATCGGCCAGAGCATGCGCGACCGCCGGCCGCAGGATCTGTCGCCCATAGACCGCAACGAGGCGCCGGCCGAGGCGTGGCCGCTGATCGACTCGATCAACGATTTGATGGCGCGCCTGGAGCAAAGCCTGAAAGTACAGCAGCGCTTCATCGCGGACGCGGCGCATCAGCTGAAGACACCCCTGGCCGGTTTGAGGACCCAGGCGGAGCTGGCGCTGCGCGGCAACGAAATGCGCGATATCCAGCACACCATGATGCAGATCGCGGCGAGCGCCGACCGCGCGGCGCGACTGGTGAACCAGCTGCTGTCGCTCGCGCGCACCGAAAGCGACCAGCACAGCCAGCCGCCTTTCGGCGCCGTCGATCTGGACGACCTGGTGCGCGAGTCGACGCAGGATTGGGTGGCGCTGGCGCTCGAGAGCCAGATCGACCTCGGTTTCGAAGCTTCGGGCGGCGGCAGCAAGGTGACCGGCAATACCCTGCTGCTGCGCGAACTGATCAACAATCTGCTCGACAACGCGATCCGCTACACCCCCGCGGGCGGGCGCGTCACCGCGCGCGTCGCCTCGGGCGAATACGTGATCCTGGAAATCGAAGACGACGGCATCGGCATCGAGCAGGACGAACGCGAGCGGGTGTTCGAGCGCTTCTACCGCGTGCTCGGCAACGGCGCGGACGGCTCCGGGCTCGGGCTTGCGATCGTGCGCGAGATCGTGGAACTGCATGCGGCCAGCGTGCTGCTGCTGCCCAATCCGGCCGGGCGCGGCACGCTCGCGCGGGTGGTGTTCCCGCGCAGCGGGGCCGCACCGCTGCGGCTGGTCGCATGATGCGCGGCGCGCGTGAAAGGGGCGTGTGATGGCGGCGCAGACGCAGGCCGAGTTCTCGCGCTTCCTGGTCAAGGCCTACAGCTGGTACACGGTCGGCTTCCTGCTGTTCGTGCTCGCGCTGGCGCTCGGCGAACAGGCGGGGCTGCCGAAAATATGGATCGGCTATCTGTTCCTGATCGCCACGGTCGGCGTGTATGCCTGCATCGGCGTCATGACCCGCACCGCCGACGTAGCCGAATACTATGTCGCCGGGCGGCGCGTTCCGGCGCTGTTCAACGGCATGGCGACCGCCGCCGACTGGATGAGTGCGGCCTCCTTCATCGGCATGAGCGGCACGCTCTACCTCAACGGCCACAACGGGCTCGCCTTCATCATGGGCTGGACCGGCGGCTACTGCCTGGTGGCGCTCTTGCTCGCGCCCTATCTGCACAAGTTCGGGCAATACACCATTCCCGATTTTCTCGGCGCGCGTTACGGCGGCCATGCGCCGCGCCTGGTCGGCGCGCTGGCCGCGATCCTGTGCTCCTTCACTTACGTGGTGGCGCAGATCTACGGCGTGGGCCTGGTGACCACGCGGCTGGTGGGGGTGGCGTTCGAGGTCGGGATTTTCGTCGGCCTGGGCGGCGTGCTGGTGTGTTCCTTTCTCGGCGGGATGCGCGCGGTCACCTGGACCCAGGTGGCGCAGTACATCGTGCTGATCGTCGCCTACCTGTTGCCGGTGGTGTGGCTGTCGGTGAAACACACCGGTTACCCGGTGCCGCAACTGGTGTACGGCAAGATGCTGGAGAAAGTGGGCGCGCGCGAGGCCGAACTCGCCGCCGATCCGAAGGAACTCGAGGTGCGGGCCATGTTCAGGCAGCGCGCCGAGGACGCCAGCGCCAAGCTGAAGGGCCTGCCCAAGTCCTACGATACGGAAAAAGCGAAGCTCGCCAAAGCCGTGAACGATCTGAAGAAGGCGAAAGCGCCGCCCGAGCGGGTGCAGGCTGCCCGCACGGCGCTGGACAAGTACCCGCGCAGCGCCAAACACGCGAAAGCGCAGTGGACGCGCGAGATGGAGCTGGGCGCGCGCGCCGCACCGCTGCTGCGCCACGCCGAGCCGTTTCCGGGCGCGACCGAGCGCGAGCGCGACCTCAGCCGCAATAACTTTCTCGCCCTCGTGTTCTGCCTCATGGTCGGCACCGCCGCCTTGCCGCACATACTCATGCGCTACTACACCACGCCCTCGGCGCGCGAGGCTCGCAAGTCCGTGACCTGGTCGCTGTTCTTCATTTTTCTGCTCTATGTCACCGCGCCGGCGCTGGCGGTGCTGGTGAAATTCGACATCTACACGCTGCTGGTCGGCTCCGAGTACTCGCGCTTGCCGGCATGGGTGGCGGCCTGGCAGCGGGTGGACCCGATGCTGGTGAGCATCGTCGATTTCAACCGCGACGGCATCGTGCAACTGGCCGAGATCGCCATCGGCGCCGACGTGGTGGTGCTGGCGACGCCGGAGATCGCGGGCCTGCCCTACGTGGTGTCCGGCCTGGTGGCCGCGGGCGGCCTCGCCGCCGCGCTTTCCACCGCGGACGGACTGCTGCTGACCATCTCCAACGCGCTGTCGCACGACCTGTACTACAAGATGATCCAGCCGCAGGCCTCGGCGCACAAGCGCGTCACCATCTCCAAGATCCTGGTGCTGGTGGTGGCGCTGGCGGCGGCGACCGTGGCGAGCCAGAAGCCGGCCGATATCCTGTTCCTGGTCAGCGCGGCATTTTCGCTGGCGGCGGCGGCATTCTTCCCGGCGCTGGTGCTGGGCATATTCTGGCGCCGCGCCAACAAGTGGGGCGCGACCCTGGGCATGGCCTCGGGCGTGGGCATCACCTTCTACTACATGGCCATGACCCAGCCCTGGCTGCGCAAAGTGTTCGGCGTGACTAGCCCCATCGCCGACAATCTGTGGTTCGAGATTCAGCCGATTTCGGCCGGGATCTGGGGAATTCCGCTCGGCTTCATCGTGATCGTCGTGGTCAGCCTGCTCACGCCGCCCCCGGGCGCCGAGACCCAGGCGCTGGTAGACAGGGTGCGCTACCCGTATCTGAGCGGCGAAAGCGGCAAGGACGCTGCCTGATCCCGCGCGGCGCTACGCAGCGCTGCTCCCGTGCTCGGGAAGAGGGACGACCCCGGCGCCGCGGAACGCGCGGCCCAGCATGATCATGCCGGCGTGGGGCGCGTCCAGGCCGGCGCAGAAATAAAGGAAGTGAAACACCTCGTCGGCGCGCCCGGCCTCGACCAGGACGGTGAGAATCTGCTTTTCGTCGGAATAGACTCGGTGGCGCAGGCTGTGGGTGCCGATGCCGCGCGCATGGTGCGCAATGGCGTTGATGACGCCGGTTTCGCGGCGCAGCGCTTCGAGCACCTCCTTCCCGCGGCCCGCAGGCATGATGCAGGTGATCACGCGGTACTCGCCTCGGAGCGCCGGAGTGGGGGGCGCAGCCTCAGCCATGATCGCCGGATGGATGACCGAAGCGCGCCGCGATCTCGGGCGGCACGTAGGTCGCCATCTTTTCGATCGGCATCATGTAGATCATGCCCATGCCCGGCGTATCGAGCTTTGCGGCCACATACACGCGCTCGAATATGTGGTCGGCATGATCCCCGGGTGCGACGATGTAGAGCACCTCTTTTTCCGCGTTGACGGTGATGCCGAGCACGCCGAGGTGCTTTTGCCTCACGCCGGTGCCGTGCGCATAGAAGATGGTGGCGCCTTGCGCCCCGGCCTCGGTGGCGGCGTCGACCACGGCGTCGGCCGCGCCGCGCTGGACGATGCAGGTGATCAGCACCGCATCCGTGAGCACCACGATTTCGTCGCGTTGTTTCATTCAGATTCCCCCGTGTTCCCGCACTTCAGCCTTCGTCCGCGCCCCGGCGGCGTATCCACAGTCCGACGGCGAGCACGCTGGTGATGGGCCCGGCCGAGGCCATGGCGAGTATGCCGAAGCCCTCCGCCGCGCCCACCGCCTGGCTCAGCCCCAGGCCCAGTGCGAGGATCAGCGGCACCGTCACCGGGCCGGTGGTTACGCCGGCGCTGTCCCAGGCGAGGCTCACGTATTCTTCATCCGACAGGATCGTGCACACCAGCGCCACGGAGTAGCTTGCGAGCAGCAGCGGCAGCATGGGCCACTGGAAGACGATCTTGGCTACGCCCAGCGCCGTGCCGAGGGCGACGCCGACCGCCACGCCCTGGATCAGCAGCTTGCGCGGGAATGCGCCGTCGGTGAGCGTTTCCACCGTCACGCCCATCGCGTTCAGCGCGGGTTCGGCGATGGTGGCGCCGTATCCGATGGCGGCCGCAAACAGCAAGGTCAGCGCGACGCCGATGGCGTAGGGGTAGAGCGGAGCGTTGCCCTTGAGGGCGCTGAAAGCCGCCGGAACGACGTTGCCGGCCTGTTCGCCCAGCGGGATCAGACCTATGGTCAGTCCGATATTGAACAAGGTCATGCCGAGCACGGCCACCACTACGCCGTAGGCGATGAGCTGGCGCTGGGCCAGCTTCTCCCCGAGCGCGAAACGCTGGGCCAGCCACAGGAGCAGGATCAGCGGGGCGATGGCCCGGACCGAGGACAAGGCTTCGGCCACCGGCGTCTCTTCCCACCATGCCGCGGCACCTCCGGTACCGATCAGCGCCGGCAGCGCCGCCGGGTCGGGCACCTCTGCCACGAGCCCTGCCGCGACCAGGATCACCGCCATCGCCGGAAACAGCGAAGCCAGCGTGACGATGCCGAAACCGGAAAGCGGGTTGTCCTGTTCGCCCGCTGCGGCGGCAACGCCTATCCCCAGCGCCAGCACCAGGGGCACGGTCACCGGTCCGGTGGTGATGGCCCCGCAGTCCCAGGCGAGGCCGAGGACCGGCGCCAGGCGCGGATCGAGCCCGGCATAGACGGACGCGGCGATGCAGGGCAGCAGCACGGCAATCACCAGCGTCTTCATGCGCCACGCGAAAATGAAGCGCAGCATGCCCAGCACCACGGCGGCGCCGACGCCGGCGCCGACGGCGAACACCAGGCGGTCGGGATAGCGCGTGAGCAGCAGGTGCAGCCAGGGCGTGCGCGCCGGATCGAGGCCGGCGCCCGCGGCGCGCAGCGCGCCGATGGCCGGCTCGGCGAACGTGGCGATGCCCCCGAGCAGGAACGCAAAAGCGAGCACGACCGTTGTCGGCGAGCGGTCGGGCAGTTTGAAGCCGATGTTTTCCGCGAACGGCATCAGCCCGTACTTGACGCCGTCCATGAACAGCATCAGTCCGAGCATCACCGCGAGCATGCCGAACGCGATCTCGTCGCCTTCGCGCACCGTGGTGCGCAGCGCCGCGATCTGGAACAGCGCCAGGAACAGCGCGAGCGGCACCACCGCGCGCGCCTGTTCGAAAAAGCGCACGCTGACATAAGGCGTGAGCAGCCGGTGCAGGTCGATCAAGCGCAGGCCCGCGGTGTAGCGCGGCGCATCCGTATGCACCAGGTTGTAGCTGACCAGGCGCTGCCTGACGCGCACCGCGCCCAGGAATTCGCCATAGCGCAGGCTGGGCGCGGGACGATCCGTATTCTCGGGATGCTTGGCGTTGGGCGGGGACACGGCGTGCTTGTGCATGAAACGAGCAGCAGGCATTCTAGCCTGATTGCGTGCGCGGCATGATTGAAAGAAGTCGTGGCATGTGGCCAGGGCGCCGGGTGCCGCACGCTCGGTGCCGCACGCGCGGTTGCACTATCCGGCTTTCGCCAATATATTGTCCGCATCGTGGTTTCCGCGCCGGAGGGTTTATGCAGTCAGCGCTGTTCTCCCTGGTCTTGTTCGTGTTGTGCAGCGGAGTCGCATCCGGCCAGGCCGGCGCAGGCAGATCGACGGGGCAGACCCTGTACCTGCCGATCTACTCGCACATCTGGCACGGCGAGACGGACAAGAAAGGGCAGCCGATGAAGGTGCTCGTTTCGGTTTCAGTGAGCATACGCAACACCGATCCGGCGAAATCGATACGCGTCGCCTCGGCGCTGTACTACGACACCGACGGGAAGAAACTCAGGGAGTACCTGACCTCGCCCAAGACCATAGGCCCGATGGGCACCTACGAGTTGTTCGTTCCGCGCAGCGACGACACCGGGGGCTCGGGCGCGAACTTCGTGATTTCCTGGAAGTCGGACGCGCCCGCCAGCCTGCCCATCGTGGAGGGGTTTCACGCAAGCATGCTGGTGGGCCGATCGATTGCGTTTACCACTTCGGCGCGGCCGTTGCCGGACGATTGAGCGCGGCAGCCGACAGACCATGCATCGCCGCGGAACATCGGGCAAGGAGGAGTTCTTGATGCTGCGCGCGGATTTCGTGCCGTTCCGGCCGGCGTGCCGATGCAATCAGGCCTGACCGATGGGGGCGCGGGCAGTGCGGCTGCCCGCAAGCGGCGGCCGTCTCCGTTTCTCGCAGCCAAGGCCCGCCTTCCGTCCGTATTCGGGCCGCTTATCGACCACCCGCGGTGGAGCCTGCTGCTGGTCTTGCTGGTTCTGTGCCTGGGGCTGTGGACTTACTTCGCGGTCAAGTCGTCGATGCGAGAATTGCGCACCGACGGACTCAGCGCCTTGCTCAATACGCAGATCGGGGCGGCCGAGATCTGGATCGACGACAAGACCAGCGAGGCGCGGCGCTGGGCGAACGATCCCCGGGTGCGCATGCTGGTGCTCAGCCTGGCCAGGCAGTCGGAGGCGCCGGGCGCGGACGCGCGCGCCGTCTGCGCCGCGCCCGAACGGCAGGAGTTGCTGGCGCTGCTGGAATCGTTCGTCATCGACGGACGCGGCATCGGCATCAGCGTCATCAACCGTTCCGGCCAGCTTGTGGCATCGCGCTCGGACGAATACTGCGGCCTGTTCGTAAGCCGGGCGGTGCGCGAGCGCCTGCGCGGCGTGTTTGCCGGCGAGACGCGCTTCTTTGCGCCCATATCCGAGATGGAGCGGCTTGCAAAAACGCAGCGGGCGATCGACCGGGATCCGGTGGCATGGATCGAAGCGCCGGTGATCGGCGAGGACGGCAGCGTGGCTGCCGCACTCGGCCTGGGCACTTACGCCAAAGACAGATTCGGTGCGATATTCAGTTTGTCGCGGCTAGGCGACAGCGGCGAAGCCTATGCCTTCGACAGCCAGGGGCGTCTGCTTTCGGAAACACGCCTTCCCGATCAGGCACGTCGGTCGGATCGCGCGCCATCGACTGGGGAAAGGTTCGCATTCGGCTCGCGCCTGTTCGATCCCGGCGCGGAGCCGGCGGATGGTTCGCGTCAGTCCGCCGCGGGCGGGGCAGCGCCGCTGACCGAACTCGTCGATACGGCGTTGCGCGGCGGTTCGGCCGACGGGGAGACACGCAAGGGCGTCATTCTCGATCCCTACCGCAACTACCGCGGCGCATATGTCGTGGGGGCCTGGGCATGGCTGACGAAGCACGACTTCGGCATCGCGGTCGAACTCGGGCAGGACGAGGCGTTTGCCCCGCTCGGCCGGATCTCGTCCGTTTTCGGATTCGTGCTGGGCGCGCTGGGCACGGTGGCGATAGTGCTCATCGGAACTGCGTTGTCGATGATGCGCTTGCAGAAGGAGGTCGCAAGCGCGCGCCGTGTAGGCAGCTACGTGTTGCTGAAGAAGCTCGGCGAAGGCGGCATGAGCACCGTCTATCTGGCACGCCATGCCCTGCTCAAGCGGCCGACGGCGGTGAAGCTGATCAAGCTGCACCGGGCCACGGACGAACTGGTGGCCAGGTTCGAACGCGAGGTAGACATCGCGAGCCGCCTGACCCATCCCAATACCATAGAGATATTCGACTTCGGGCGCGCCCCCGACGGAACACCGTACTACGCGATGGAGTACGTCGAAGGGATCAATTTCGCCGATTTGGTCGAGCGTTTCGGCGCGCAGGCGCCCGCGCGCGTCGCCTACCTGCTGCGGCAGGCGTGCGGGTCACTGAAGGAGGCGCACGAACTGGGGCTGGTGCACCGGGACGTCAAGCCGCACAATCTGATGCTGTGCCGGCGGGGCGGAGAACTCGACGTAGTCAAGGTGCTCGACTTCGGTTTGGTCAAGGACACGGCCGATCGCGGTGCGAGGGCGCTGACCAAGTCGATGAGAATTCTGGGCACGCCGCTTTACATGTCGCCGGAAAGGATTCGCGACGCGTCCGCAGCCGATCCCCGTGACGACATCTACGCCGTGGGTGCAGTGGGCTATTTGCTGCTGACCGGCAAGCCCGTGTTCGAAAGCGACAGCGACCTGGATACTGCCGCGCAGGTGCTCAACGCCGTGGTGCAACGCCCGTCCCGCCTCGCGCCGCAGCGGATTCCGGAAGAACTGGACCTTACGATCTTTCGCTGCCTCGCCAAATCCCGGGCCGACCGCCCGCAGGCGATGGACGATCTGCTCCGCATTTTCGATGCCTGCATGGGCCCCCGGCCCCTGCGCGAGGCGGCGGCGCAGGCATGGTGGGACAAGCATGGCGCCGAGCTCGTGCACGATGAAGCGCCGGCCGTCGGCACTCGCCGCGGTATTCCCGACTAGCTTTTTTCCCCGGCGAGCGCGAAACGGACCAGTTCAGATACGTTGCGCGCTTCGAGTTTAGCCATCAGGCGCGCCTTGTGCACTTCGACCGTGCGTGCGCTGATGCCCAGAGTCGTTGCGATTTCCTTTGCGTGTAATCCCTTTCCCACCAATTCCAGGACCTCGCGCTCGCGATTGGTCAGCTTGGCCAGTTTCAAAGTCTGGTCGCTGCCTGTTTCCGCGCGCTGTAGCCGTCTGGATTCCCGGTCAAATCCCATTTCGATCGCTGCCCGGAGTTCGGCTTCGTCGAAGGGCTTTTCGATGAAATCCACTGCCTCCGACTGGAATGCCGCGCGGGCAGATTTCACATCTCCGTGTCCGGTAATGATTACGAACGGCAATCTCTTGCCCCGCGCACGAAGGTTTGCTTGCAGTTCAAGCCCGCTCATTCCGGGGAGCCTGAGATCCGCCACCACGCAACCGACCCAGCCGTCCAGATAAGTTTCGAGGAACGCTTCGGCGCTTTCGAACGGCGCCGTGCGAAAGCCCAGGAGCCCCAGCATCAGGGATAATGAGTCACGCATGGCGGCATCGTCCTCGACGATGTAGACGGTGAGACCGTCATGGCCCGGACTATTCATCGGCAGCCGATTCCGGCAGCAGCAGATGAAATTCGCCATGTTTGGAGGGCGCGGCGACTAGGGATCCGCCGTGCGCTTCGGCGATCGCCTGGCTGATCGCCAGGCCCAGTCCCATCCCTTTTGGCTTGGTGGTCGAAAAGGGCTCAAACAACAGCTTGCGCGCCGAAGGCGAGAGCCCTGGTCCGGTATCCGCGATCCGGAACAAGACACGGCCGCCCGGTTCCCGGCGCGCTGAGAGGCTTATGCCTTTTTCGTTCGCCGGAAGATTCACGATTGCCTCGAACGCGTTCGCGATCAGATTGCGTAGGACCAATTCAATTTGCAGTCGGTCTGCCAGCAATACCGACGCGTCGGCATCGCTCTCTATGCGGAAATCTACCTCGCCGGATGGGTCGAGTTTTCTTCCGATGCCTCGCGCCAATTTCAGCAGGCTCTCCACCGTCAACGGTTCCAGGCGGGTGGTCCCGCTGCGAAAGAAATCCCGGAGGCGGCCTACAACGTCGGCTGCGCGCTTGGACTCGCCGAGCATTTTTCCAATTGTCGCGTTGAGTTCGGAATATGGAACATTGCCCTCACCTCGCTCAAGATATATCTGGCAGGCCCTGCCATAGTTACTCATCGCGGCTAGCGGCTGATTGATTTCGTGTGCGATAGCGCCTGCCATCTCGCCGGCGGCGGCCAGCCGCAACGACGCCTTGAGTCCTTCGGTCGCGCGCTCGCGCTCGTCCACCATTACACCAAGGAACAAGCCGGTAAGCGAAAGCGCGGCCACCAGCGCCTGCAATTCGACCAGCGCCATCGAATGCATAGGCTCGCCTTGTGCGCCCAGCACGACACCCACCTGAACTACAGCGGAGGCGAGCGCGGCGCCGATGAATCCGCCGCGCAAAGCGATCCAGATCAGCGGCAGGAACAAAAGGTAAAAGAACTTGGACGGCTCTCCGCCTGCGCCCCTGAAGACAAAAAATACCGTCGCTGCCATGACCGCGAACTGGAGCGCGGTTTCCGGTTTGCGCCAGGAATCACGCAGCCGGGCGCGCGCGAGGTTGTCGGCTGCAAGCAGGAGCAAAGGCGCTGTAATCAGCACCCCGACAGCATCACCTAGCCAAAAGCGAAATACGGCCGCGCCAAACAACTCGCTGACAAGAAAGTCATTCGTCCACAGAATTCCCACGTACATGACACCCACGACCGCGGTTCCGATCGCCGTAACGGCGACAAAGATCCACAGATGCCGTGTATCGCTCAGCCTGGAGTCCGACTTGAGGAAGTACCTGAGCCCGCCGGCAATCGCGGTATATCCACCCGCCAGCGCCAGCGACGTAAGCGCCGTGAGCATCAATCCACCGGGTGCATGGCGAATGATGACGTCGGCCGTGAAGATGGTGCCGAAAATGACGGGTGCGTAACCCAATCCGCCGAGCATCATCCATACGATGCTGAGGGCCGGGGGCGGATTCCACGGTGTGATATTGAACGGGCCCAGGGGGGAAATGTAGCTGGCCCAGTCGAGCGCGATGAAACAAGCGGCAAACATCAATGCGTCACGAACATGCGCCGCGAGCGAACGGCGCGGTTCGAATTTCGGAGAATCAGCCAGCATGAGGAGAATCGGCATGGTTCGATAGAAGAACTTCAATGATGGGACCAGACGCCTGGGATGGCAAGTAAGTGAATTTGCGTACGTCAACACACCAATGTTCAACGCCTGGGATGCACCTTAGGATTGCGTCATCTCGCGATCATCAAAAGAGGCAGCCCTATGCAATCGGCGTTTGCTGTCACCTGGATTCAACTGGCAGGAGCCACCCTGTTTGGCTTGGCCGTCGTGCATACCTTTTCGACCAGGTACTTCGAGCACCTCGCGCACACGCGGCCCGGCCACGCCGGCTTGTGGCATTTGCTGGGGGAAGTGGAAACCGTATTTGGATTCTGGGCCTTCGTGCTTCTGGTCTTTATGGCCGCAGCCCTGGGCTGGGGGGCGGCTTCTGACTATCTGGACAAGAGCCGTTTCGTCGAACCGATGTTCGTGTTTGTCATCATGGTGATTTCAGCGAGCAGGCCGATTCTGCAATTGGTATCCGATTCGGTAAGGAAGCTGTCCATTATTGTTCCGTTGCCGGCACCCGTTGCGTATTATTTCCTGGCCCTCTCCGTGGTGCCGTTGTTCGGGTCGATAGTGACCGAGCCCGCGGCGATGACCTTGGCCGCGCTGATGCTCCGGGACGTGATTTTTTCGCGGAAAGCCTCGAACAGGCTGAAATATCTGACGCTGGGGGTGCTCTTCGTAAATGTGTCCATAGGCGGCACGCTGACCAATTTTGCGGCACCGCCGATACTCATGGTCGCGGCGAAATGGGGCTGGGATTCAGCCACCGTGTTCTCCATGTTCGGTTGGCGCGCTGTGTTCGCAGTTGTCACCAACGCGCTGGTGCTGACGCTGCTCTTCAAGGATGAACTCGGAAAGAAAGCCAATGCCGACGTACAAGGCAACGGCGCGCGGACCCCGGCCGCCTTTGTGTTCGTCAATCTTGCGATTCTGGCCGGAATCGTGGCCACCAATCATCAACCGGAGATGTTCGTCGGCCTGTTTCTGCTTTTTCTCGGGCTAGCCGAAGCGTACAAGAGGTATCACAACCCCCTGTTGCTGAGAGAAGGGCTGATGGTGGCTTTCTTTCTGGCAGGGCTTGTGGTTCTCGGCGGGCAACAGCAATGGTGGCTGCAAGCAGTCTTGTCCAATCTAAGCGAAACGACGCTGTTCTACGGAGCGACAGCTCTGACGGCCATTACAGACAACGCGGCGCTCACCTATCTGGGCTCCCTGGTTAGCGGCGTATCGGATGAATTCAAGTACGCTCTGGTCGCCGGTGCGGTTACGGGGGGCGGACTCACGGTAATCGCCAATGCGCCGAATCCGGCGGGATTTGCGATCCTGCGGAATTCCTTCGATGAGCAATCGATCAACCCTTTGGGTCTTTTTTTCGCGGCATTGCCTCCGACGTTTGTCGCCGTATTCTGCTTTCGGGCGATACCCAAGGCAGCTTCCGAGATGTTCGACATTCAGTCGTGGGCGCTGTGGTTTCAGTCCCTTGACCGCGTCTTCGTGTTTCTCCTGATCCTGCCTTTCGTGGTCGCAGTGGTGGCGCTGTGGAGCGACCTCTCGCGAGCGCGAAAGGGCGTGCACACCGGCCATGTTAGCTAAGGCGCGCTGCATGGCTTGGCGTTCGGACCCATGACGCAGAACATCGGGCTTCGGTGGTTGATATGGAGCCGTTGCGAGCAGGTAGAAGACGTGGCATTACCTTGGAAACAAGTGTGGCACTGGTGAAGAAGGATGCAAAGGTTGCTCTGAGATGAAAGGCGCGGATTTCGTTCTGGCAATAAGACATCGTACTGACGCTATTTCGCCGCATCCCGATCCTTTGATGGCGGCATGTCGCTTGATCGACTATGGCCGCGACGCCGGAGAGAGGCAGGCGCTCAGGCGCATTGTCAGCCGTCTGGCACACGGGTCTGGCGAGTACTCGGAAGAAGACGTGCACCTTCTCGGCGAAGAGGCGCTTGCGCTTGTTTCCGCCTTATTCAGGGCACGGGAGCAATCTATCTACTCCGAGGAAGAGTGGCAGTCGGCAGTCTAGAAGCAAGACAGGGATGAGCTGCAATTGCGGTCGCGTCGGCACAGCAGCCGCGGGCCCGGGAGGCCAGGTTCGATTGCAGGGAGCAAGGAGGTCAGGCATGAGTACCGCGGGTGATGGGAATTGGAAATCGATAGTTCTGCAATTCGCCTACCCGTCGCTGCGGCAGCTGCTTCCCTCTGATTGGGAGACGGCGCTGAAACAGGCGCGGGAGACGGACTTCGATGTGATCGAACTGATCGGCATACTGGCCGGCATGACGTGCGTCACCTACCTCCTGCGTTTTGATGCGGTGCAAGCAGCAGAGTTGACGTTGCCCGTAAAGTATTTCATTCAGTTCATGCAAGCGGTACCGCTACTTGTCTTGACGATTGCTCCA
The DNA here is from genome assembly GCA_964400745.1 of uncultured Enterobacteriaceae bacterium. Taxonomy (GTDB): domain Bacteria; phylum Pseudomonadota; class Gammaproteobacteria; order Burkholderiales; family SG8-39; genus 2-12-FULL-64-23. Next base: position 21,772 of record CAYNVY010000043.1, read on the forward strand.
TTTCATCTTCGGCGAACGCGACGGGGCTTAGACCGGGTAGTCGAACGCCGGCGAGAATCCGGCTTGCCCCAGAGGCAGGGTCTAAGTTGAGCAGTAATGTTCCTCCGCGATGTACCTGACCTCGCGTCCACGGGCATGTGCCTTGATGTCTAGGGGACACGAGCGTATGCGCAATCACCGCTGGTCGCAGATTGTGTTGCTATCGAGTTCGAGGAGCAGCCCTCCCTTGCTGTTCTGCCGGACCGCCCGCGGATGCTTCTCTCCTGTCCGCGGGCGTTTTTCACCACGAGGGGGGAACGAGCGTCAGGATACGCATAGGGCGGAAAACTGACCTCGATCACAAAGAGGAGGAGGAGTTTTCGGGCGGCGAGGTGCCGCCTTCTTTTTTCGAGGTTTGAGACTGAGGTATCCTGCGCCCGGCTTGGCTGGTAGAGTGGCCCTATGAGATTGTCCTTACGCTTCGTCTTGCCCCTGATGCTGGTGCTTGCAGGCATCGCCTACGCCGTCGCGCCGCTGGTCGATCAACTGATGCTGCGCTGGTTCGTGCGCGACCTCGACATCCGCGCGACGCTGGTCGTCAACGCCATCGGCGAGCCGCTGCAGGAGCAGCTGCTCGCCGGCAAGAAGGTCAAGATCCGGGAATTCTTCAACCGCATCACCCAGGACGAGCGGCTCTACGCGGTCGGCTACTGCGCGTCGCCCACGGACAAGCCCCTGGCCAGCCGGGCGCTTCCGGCGGAGATTAGCTGCGGCGAGCTCGATCAATGGGAAGGACCCGGTGATCACCTTCTGCCCAGCGCCAAGGGGCCCTTGCACCTGGCGGTGAAGCCGATGGTGAGCGAGGCGGCGCCGGCCGGCCGGCTGGTGCTGGTGCACGATATGAGTTTCGCCACGCGCCGCAGCGAGGAAACCAAGCGCTACGTGCTGTATTTCTTCATGGCACTGGCGGCGGTGGTGTCTCTGGTTACGGTGATCATCGCCCAGCTTTCGTGGCGCGGCTGGATGGCCGGCATGCGCTCGCTGCTGCGCGGGGAGGGCCTGCTGCGCCAGCCGGCTGCAGGCGCGACCACGCAGCTGCCCGAATTCAAACCGATCGCGCGCGACCTGCAGCGGCTGATCCGCGAACTGGAAGCCGAAACCCGCGCGCGCGACGAGGACCAGATCACCTGGACGCCGGAGTCGCTGCGCGCGATTCTCCACGGAGAGCTGCGCGGCGAGGATGTGATCGTCGTCTCCAACCGCGAGCCCTACATACACCAGCGCCGCGAGGATCGCATCGAGGTGCAGCGGCCGGCCAGCGGTCTGGTGACGGCGCTTGAGCCCATCATGCGCGCCTGCTCGGGCACCTGGATCGCGCACGGCAGCGGCTCGGCCGACCGCGAGATGGTGGACAAGCACGACCGCGTCGCCGTGCCGCCGGATCATCCGGCGTATCAGATCCGCCGCGTGTGGCTGAGCCCGGAGGAGGAGGCCGGTTACTACTACGGCTTCTCCAACGAAGGCCTGTGGCCGCTATGCCACATCGCCCACGTGCGCCCGACCTTCCGCTCGGGCGACTGGACCCAGTACGTCGCGGTCAACCGCAAGTTCGCGCAGGCGGTGGTGAGCGAGTCCAAGACCAGGAACCCCATCGTGCTGGTGCAGGACTACCATTTCGCGCTGCTGCCGAACATGATCCGCGAAGAACTGCCGGAGGCCACCATCATCACCTTCTGGCATATCCCGTGGCCGAATCCGGAATCTTTCGCCATCTGCCCCTGGCGGGACGAAGTGGTGGCGGGGCTGCTGGGGAGCAGCATTCTCGGCTTTCACACCCAATTTCATTGCAACAATTTCGTCGATACCGTGGATCGCTTTCTCGAGGCGCGGGTCGACCGGGAGTCCTTCAACGTCTCCTTCGGCGGCAAGCTTACCGCCGTGCGCCGTTATCCGATTTCCATCGCCTGGCCGCCGGAGGCGGAGATGGTGCAAAAGAGCGTGCCCGACTGCCGCAGCGACCTGCGGTCGCTGAATCAGCTTCCGCCGGAACACAAGCTCGGCATCGGCGTCGACCGTCTCGATTACACCAAGGGCATCATGGAGCGCTTCAGCGCGATCGAGCGCCTGCTGGAGTTGAATCCGCAATGGGTCGGCCGATTCAGCTTCGTTCAGGTCGCCGCCCCGACGCGCGCCGGCATCGACGAATACCAGCACCACGAGACGCAGGTGCGCGCCCTGGCCGCGCGCATCAACGCCCGCTTCGAGGGCAGGGGTCCGCCGCCCATCGTGCTCAAGATCGAACACCACGAACCGCGCGCGGTGTACGAGTATTTCCGCGCCGCCGACGTGTGCGTCGTCAGCAGCCTGCACGACGGCATGAACCTAGTGGCGAAGGAATTCGTCGCCGCGCGCGACGACGAGCGCGGCGTGCTCGTGCTGTCCCAGTTCACCGGCGCGGCGCGCGAGCTGCCGGAGGCGTTGATCGTCAACCCCTACGATGCCGACCAGTTTGCCGCCGCGCTGCACCTGGCGCTGACCATGCCGGCGGACGAACAGCGCGACCGCATGCGCCTGATGCGCGGGCTGGTGGCCGAATTCAACGTGTTTCGCTGGGCCGGGCGCATGCTGCTCGACGCCGCGGCCATGCGCCGCCGCGGCCGGCTGATCGAGAAGAAGGCGCGCGGTGGCGTATGATCATG
>CAYNVY010000044.1:0-23935 GCA_964400745.1 uncultured Enterobacteriaceae bacterium
CAGAAGCCGATACGCATCATCGTCGGCTATACCCCGGGCGGCGCGACCGACATCGTCGCGCGCATCCTCGCGGCCAAGCTGCAGGAGGCGCTGGGCCAGCCGGTGATCGTCGAGAACAAACCCGGTGCAGGCAGCAATATCGCATCCGAACTCGTCGCCAAGAGCGCGCCCGACGGCTACACGCTGCTGGTCGGGTCGATTGCCAACGCGACCAATATGGTGGTCTACAAGAATCTCACTTTCGACACCTTGCGCGACCTCGCGCCGGTGTCGCAACTGATGAGCGCGCCCTCGGTGCTGGCGGTGCATCCCTCGTTTCCGGCGAAGAATCTGACCGAACTGATCGCGCTCGCCAAGCGCGAGCCCGGCAAGTACGCCTTCGCCTCCACCGGCAGCGGCGGCTCGCCCCACCTCGCGGGCGAACTGCTCAAGCTGCGCGCCGGCATCGACCTGATCCACGTGCCCTACAAGGGCGCGGCGCCGGCCATGTCCGACCTTTTGGGCGGCCAGGTGCAGATGGCGTTCCAGACCGCGCTCTCGGCGGTGCCGCACCTGCAAAGCGGCCAATTGCGCGCGATCGCGGTGGCGGCGACCAAACGCCTGCCGCAGTTGCCCAATGTGCCGACCATGGCCGAAGCCGGCCTCGCCGAAGTAGAAGTATCGAGCTGGAACGGCCTGTTTGCGCCGGCCAGGACGCCCCCGGAAATCATCGCGCGGCTGCATGCGGAAACGGCGAAGGCACTCGCCGCCCCGGACGTGCGCGACAAACTGATCGCCCAGGGCGCCGAACCGATAGGCAGTTCGCCCGACGAATTCCGCGCCTACATCCGCGCCGAGATCGAGAAGTGGGGCAAAGTCGTCCGCGCCTCGGGCGCCCGCGTCGACTGATCGATTGATCGATTTTTCCGGATTCCACATGAACTTTCAATTCACCCCCGAGCAGGAAGAATTTCGCACCGCGGTGCGCCGCTTCGCCGAGCGCCATCTCAAAGCCGGCGCGCACGCCCGCGCGCACAACCCCGACTATCCCTGGGACGTGGCCAAGCTCATGGCCGCGCAGGGGCTGCTGGGCATCACCATGCCCGAAGCCGACGGTGGCCAGGGCGGCACGCTGATGGACGCGGTGATCGCGATCGAGACCATCGCCTCGGTCTGCCCGCGCAGCGCGGACGTAATCCAGGCGGGCAACTTCGGCCCGGTGCGCGTGCTCGCCGAGTACGGCACGCCCTTGCAGAAGGAGCGCTACCTCACGCGCATACTCGCGGGCGAAGGCCTGATATCGGTCGGCATGACCGAGCCCGAAGCGGGTTCCGCGGTGACCGATCTCACCACCAGCGCCACCCCCGATGGCGAGGGCTATCGCATCAACGGCAGCAAGGTGTTCAGCACCCACGCGGCCTACGCCGACGTGATCATCGCCTATGTGCGCTTCGGCCCCGGCGTGGGCGGCATCGGCTCGGTGCTGATCGACACCAAGGCCGAGGGGTTGCGCTACGGCAAGCCCTCGGCCTTCATGTCGGGCGAAGAATGGACGCAGATGTATTTCGAGAACGTCTACGTCCCGCCGGAAATGGTGGTGCTCAAGCACGGCGGCTTCAAGAAGCAGATCGCCGGCTTCAACGTCGAGCGCCTGGGCAACACCTCGCGCTCGCTCGCCCTGGGCCGCTATGCCTTCGAGCAGGCGCGCGAGTGGGCGCTGCAGCGCAAACAGTTCGGGCGCCTGCTGTGCGAGTTCCAGGGACTGCAATGGAAGTTCGCCGACATGAAAATGAAACTCGATGCGGGCCAGTTGCTGCTGTATCGCGCCGCGGCCAACGCGGATCGCGGCTTTCCCTCGGCCGAGGACACGGCGATCGCCAAGGCGTTCTGCAACCAGGCCGGCTTCGACGTCGCCAACGAAGCGCTGCAGGTGATGGGCGGCATGGGCTACAGCCAGGAGGCGCTGGTCGAATACTGCCTGCGCCGCTGCCGCGGCTGGATGATCGCCGGCGGCTCGATCGAAATTCTCAAGAACCGGATTGCCGAGTCGGTGTTCGGCCGCAGCTTCTCGCAACGGCCGTCCTAAGGTTGACAACCTGGGGACCGACAACCTAGGGCCGACAACCCAGGGCCTGCGTCCGTTCCGGACTACTTCGTCGGCCGGTTCACCAGCACGATGCCCGCCGCCACCAGCAGCGCCGCCCCGATGAAGGCGGCGCTGAGCGGCTCGGACAGGAAGATCACGCCGAAGGCGACACCGAACATCGGGGTGAGGAAGGAAAATACCGCCAGCCTGCCCGCGAGGTAGCGCGTCAGCAGCCAGAACCAGGCGAGATAGCTGGCGAAGGCGACGATCACGCCTTGATAGGCGATGCTCGCCAGCACCGTAGGCGTCAGCGCGAACATGCCGGGCTCGCCGACTGCAAGCGACACCAGCGGCAGCACCAGCGCCGAGACCGCGAGCTGGTAGAACAGCGTCTTCGCCGCGCTGGCCGAGGTCAGCCGGGTCGCGCGCACCAGCACCGTGGTCGCGGCCCACAACGTCGCGCCGATCACGCCGAAGGCGTCGCCGATCAAGGTCGAGCCCGCGGCGGTGCTGAATCCGTCGGCAAACGCCAGCACCACGCCCAGGAACGCCAGGCCCACGCCGGTCCACTGAACCGCGTTCAGGCGCTCCCCGGGCACGAACCACTGCAGGCCGAGCGCGGTGAGGCAGGGTGCGAGATAGATGAACACCACCATGCGCGACGCCGTGGTGTGCGCGAGGCCGGCGTAGATGAACACGAACTCGGCGGCGAACAAGGCGCCCGCCGCCATGCCGCCTTTGAGCGTACCGTCGCGCCCGAACAACGGAATGCGGCGCGCCTGTGCCCAGACGAGCAGAAGCACCGCGGCGATGATGGAGCGCAGGCCGGACTGCATGATGGGCGAGATGCCCGCCGCGGCGAACTTGATGGTGATCTGCTGGAAGCCCCAGGCTACGCACAGGACCAGCATCATGGCGACGGCCAGCGCATCGACGGGTTTGCGCACGGCCGCCTCTGACTAAAGTGCTAGAACTTGTATTTCATCGACAGGCGCAGCGCATTGACCTTGTAGCGCGGCGACTGGTCGCCGAAGTAGAGGAAATTCGGGATGGTGCCGGGCGCCGCGCCCTCGATCAGCCAGTTCTTGCTGTCGTAGCGTTCGTACCAGTAACCCGCGTTGATGGTGATATTCTCTTTCAAGCGGTAGGCCGCATGCAGCTTGATGGTGTCCAGCGTCGTCGTCAGGTTCGGGAAGGTCGGACCCAGCACCCCGGTGTCGACGCTGACCTCTCCCTGCGAATGAGATCTGCCGTAGTCGGCGCCGATGTCGAGCTTGTCCTTGATCGCCGCGTGCTTCACGCCGAAGCCGAAGAAATCGATCGTGTCCCGGTTCTCCCCGGTCCAATCCGGCGCCCCGAAGACCTGGCTCCCGGCCTGTTTCGACTTGATGACTTCGCGGTTGGCGAATACATGCACGCTGGTCTTGGGCGTGAGCAGCACCGAGACGTCGCCGTTGACGTTGAAGGACGAGCCGCCGGTGAGCCCGACGATCGATTCGGTGTAATTGTCTTTGGAACTGTCGATTCCCAGGCCGATGTTGACGTTTTCCCGCGCAGCGAAGTCGGCGCGCAGGCTCGCGGTGTCGCGCTTGCGGCTGGCCATGTTGTACTTGCGCATCAGCGGGTTTTCGAGCGGGGTGACGCCTACGGGCGCCGCGTAGCCCGAATTCTTGCGCGCCGCGTGCGCCAGTTTGAGGGACAGGTCGACTTTTTCCACGACGCCGGAGCTGATCTTGCCCCAGACCGTCTCCTCGCGCGTGAGTTCGGACTCCTGGAAGGTGCGCTTCTGCGCGTCGTTGTCGTAGCCGATGGAGGCGCGTGTCTTTGCCGTGGCCTTATAGTCGGCGCTCAGCTTCCATTTGTCCTGCTTGAAACCGTAGGGCATGTTCGCGCGCAGCGGACCGACGAACATATCGGTCGCCACCGACGTGTAGTTCGCCTGCGGCGTGCGATTGTCTCTATCGTTCTGCGAGAAGCCCGCGTTCAGCCGGATCTTGTTCGTCACCGCGGAGGTGAGTTTGAGGTTGAGGTTGCGCGTATCGGCGCGGCCGTTGAGCGATGAGGCGGGCAGCGCCCCCACGGCCAGACCCGGGGTCAGCGTCGAGGCGAGAAAGCCTTCGTTCTGCGACATGCGGCCCAGCGCGATATCCGCGGTGGCGCGCGTGCGCTCGTTGATCTGGAAGCCGAGCGAGGCCGATCCCTGGTGAAACTGGTTGTCCGGCGCCAGGGCGAGCTGCCCCGCGCCCAGTACGGGCAGCGCCGGTCCGGTGAACGGGTTCTGCCAGCTCAAGACCTCGTTATTGTTGCGAAAAATCGAACCGTAATAGGCGAGCTTGGCCTGCCATCTGCCTCCGGTATAGGAGGCCGAGGCATCGAGTTGATCGGTCTCGTAGCTCACCGGCTCGACCAGATTGGCGGCATTGACGAAGAACGCGCCCGCGATGCGCTTGGTGCCCTCGCGCGTCTCGTGGCGGAACTTGACCGCGTATTCCCATTCGCTCGTCCGATACCAGGAGCCGCCCACGCCCAGCGCTTTGCGCTGCGTGCCCAGATCCACCTGCTGCAGCGTGGTGCCCAGAGGCATCAATGCCGTCGTTGCCGCGGGATAACCCAAAGGCAGAGTCAGGGACTGACCGCCGACGCCACCGAAAGGCGTGCGCGCGCTGTCGGACAGGAAGTGCGGCGTCTGGTCGTAGTTGAGTAACAGCTTGTACTTGCCCTGCTTACCGCCGTCCGCGCTCAGCGAGCGGGTATCCAGGCCGATGTTGGCCGCATTCAAATTCCAGTAAGCGCCGTCCTTGCCGCGGTAGCGCGTTTCGCTGTCGCCGATGAAATAGCCGCCCTTCTCGTTGAGCCCGTTGTATTCGCCGAACTTCGCCGATTTGTCCGAAACCGCGCCCGCGCCCACTTCCACCGCGCCGCTGGTGCCCTGCTCGAACTGGCACGACTCGCATTTCCATTCGGAAGTGTTCACGCTGGCGTTGTCTGCCGCTGCTGCGGCGGCCGGCAGGGCCGACAGCGCGCCGAGCAATAACAGCCGATTCGATGTTTTCATGTGCTTGTCCCGTTTTGCGCTCATTCCGCGTTTCCCATTTTGTCTGCCCAGCAACGCCTTCGGCTTATTGCCCGCAATCCGCTTGCCGCTCGGATGTCGGACCAGCCGGCAGCGTGCTATCGCATCAACTTGACTCCGGACGGATGATTCGACCCGTGAACCTGCGAATGGCAATTGAGGCAGCTGCCGGCGAGCAGATAGGCCTGGCCGCCCGCGGCGCCGCCCGGCAGCGAGCCGCCGGTGCGCGCGACCGAAGGATGACCGGCGACGCTGTGGCATTGCTGGCACAGCAGCGGTGCGCTCTTCTTCAAACGCGCCGCATTGACCGAGCCGTGCGGATGGTGGCAAATGGTGCAGTCTTCGGCCACCGGCGCGTGCTCCCACAGGAACGGCCCGCGCTTTTCGGCGTGGCAGCTGTAACAGGTCTGGTTCACGGTCGGCTTCGCCAGCATGCCGGTGCTGTTCGAACCGTGCGCGCTATGGCAGTCGGCGCAGGACATCTTGCCGAAGCGCACCGGATGCGTGGAAGGCCGGGCGAAATCGGCGCGCTCCTTGCGGTGGCAGGTATAGCACACCTCGGGCTGGGTGACGGTCGCGAGCACCGGGTCGCGCTCGGCGTGGATCTTGTGGCAACTGGTGCAGGCCACGTTGTTGCTTTCGTGCAGGCTCGAAATCCAGCCGGTGCGCGTATTGCCTTTGTGGCAGTCCATGCAGTACTTGTTGCGCTCCGCGGGCGAGAGGAAGGACGTGGCCTTGAAACTGTTGATGCCATCGGGCCCGCCGCCGGCGTCGGCATGCTTCTTACCCGGGCCGTGGCAGGCTTCGCACTGCAGCCCGGCGGAGCCCGCGTGCTTCATCGCAAACGGCGTACGCTGGTCGGCGCGGTTCGCGTGCTTGGTCTTGAAGATGGTCTTGATCGGGAACTCGCTCGCCTCGTGGCACATCATGCAGGAATCGGCGCCCTTCTCCGTGTATTCCTTGCCCATGCTGGGCGGCTCCGCTGCGGCGGGGGCGGCCGCAGCGGGCGCGGCAGCGGGAGCCGCCGCTTGCGCGGCAACCCCTGTACTGAACGCCAAACCGGACAACAGCAGCAGTTCGGCCAATGCTAGTTTCGTTAGGTTCATCGTTGTCTGCCCGTTAGCCATGTTGTTCTTGTCGATCCAATCCCTCAAACCTGCCGTATGAGCGCATCCGCGTCACTGCACGCGGTGCGCCGTCTTTACGTCAAAAGACTTTCCGGATCCGTGGCAGAAGCTGCAATTCTCCTCGGGCGCCGCGGCTATAGCCGCCTGCGTCACGGAGAACAGCCCGCCGTTGAAGGCATCCTGCATGTGTATTTTCGCGGTTGCGCCATCGTGGCACGAAGAGCATACCGCAGCCGTCGGCGAAGTTCTCAGATTGTCGGCAGAGAGCGTGGTCGAGGCGCCGCTGCCGGTGGTGGTGCCGAGGATCTTGCTCGCCGTGGGCGTGGCCCAGACTCCCGTCAGCATGTAAGAGCTGCTGGTGTGGCAAGCGGTGCAGTTGTTGAGCTTCGCCGGGAATACCACCTTGCTGTAGTCGTTCACGCTGCCGCCGAAGCCATAGACGGTGATGCCTTTGGTGCGGAAACCGCCATTGCTCGTCTGACCGGCATGGATTGCGTGGACCATGGTCTTGAAGTCGATGGACTCTTCCAGCTTGCCGTCCGTGCCGCCGGTGAGCGCGCCCGCGGTGGTGGGGCGCCGTGACCCGTCGGTCGCGTTCGGGTTGTGGCACACGGCGCATACGCCGGGCTCGTCGGTGCGGTTGTTGCCGTGCAGGCTGAGCACGCCGTGGCACACATTGCACTTGGCGATATCCACCACCAGGCGCCTTGCGCTTACCGCGCCGGTGATGGCGGCATCCTTGAATACGCTGGTCACCGCCAGCCGGTCGGTGAAAGTACCGGCAGTGGTCACGTCGCCCGCGGGATGGCCTTCCATGATTGCGCGCAACGTGCCCGTCTGCGCGGCGGGGACGGCGACGGTGGAGGTGACGGTGTAAGTCCCCGCGGTGGCACCGGCCACGACTGCAGCATTGCCGAGCAGGTTGATGCTGACCGGCTGGCCGAAAGGCTGGCCGCTGCTGTCGTTGCCCAGGTCGGACGTGCTCCAACCCAGCTTGACCGTCAGCGTGCTGGCGGCGCCCGAGTTGAACGCGGCTGCGGTCTTGATGTCGTAGGCCTTGTCCGCACTGGTCGGATCGGTCACCGAGAAGGTGACGACCGGGAAGCTGCCTGCGGTGGTCGGCGTCACGCTGATGATGTTGTACTTGAACTTCGCGGTGGCCGCCGCGAGCCGGGTCGGGAAATTATGCGCGACGACGATATCCTTCTTGTCGGTGAACTTGCCCGCCGCGTGGCACAGTGCGCAACTGCTGTTGTCGGTCATCGCGCCGCCGGTGTGGGCCTTGGTCTGATACGGCTTGGCCGCATCCGGCTTGACGCCGAAATAAACGTTGTCGTGGCAGGAGCCGCAGGCCTCGATGCTGGGCTCCTTTTTCCAGTTGTCGCCTTGTGCGGTGGCAATCGCGGAGCCCGCGGTGCCGTCGTGGCACTTGGTGCAATTGCGCGCATCCTGCGGGAACACGACTTTGGAGAAATCCTTGCCGTTGACGACATAGGGCGTGCCGGCGAGCACGCTGGGCAGGGCCGCGCCGGCCTTGCTGTAATGGATCTTGTGGATCAGCACCTTGAAATCCACCGGCGTATTGGGCGTACCGGCGACCCAGGAACCCGCGTTGTGGCAGGTGACGCACATCTTGGCTTCGACGCGGGTGCCGTGGGCAGTCAGCTGGCTGTGGCACTGGTCGCAGGCCGAGTCTGCGACGATGTCGCGCTTCGAACCGGCGCCACCGTTGGGCACGAAATCGAGCACGCCCGAAGCCTTGGGATACAGGCTGTTCGCCTGCTGGATCGAAATGCGATGCGTGGCGCCTGGCTGATAGCTCAGATCGAGCGCCTTGCCGTCCGCGTCGGTGCACGGCGCCGGGCAGGCCACCGTCCTGATATCAGTTGCGAAGGTATAGGTGTAGGTGCCATTGCCACGGTTGGTCAGCGTGCCGAATGCGAAACCGGCGGCGGAGCGCTCCTGCGAGCCCTGCACCGCCCCGCCCACCACTCGGTTGATGTAGTTCTGCCAGGCGCTAGGACCGCCGTTCGAGCCGGGCATCAGCTTGGCGATATTGAAGCGCAGATCGGCTGCGGTCAGACCGCCCATGCCCGTCCCGGCCTGATTGGTCACGGAGAAACTGACCACTGGCGGACTGTTGATGGTCACGCCGATCACATTCATGGTCAGCGCGGTGGAGGCAGCCAGTTCCGCCGCTCCGGTGACCGACGTAGTCGGATTCGTACCGGTACCGACAGCGCCCGAAGTCGTGCTGTTGTCGGAACCGCTGTTGCCGCAACCGGCCAGCGCAAGCGCCAACAGTGCAGCCGCCGTACCCCGGAGCAAGCTCCGTTTGGAGCTCAGGTCGATCCAGCGAAACGATGATCGATGCGCGTTCATCACTACCCCTTTGCTTGAGGACACGCTGGTCCTCCGCCAAAAAAATTTCCGATGCAACTCATACACAATTACTTTTCTTACTTGTCGCAGCGATCGTCAAGCACAGCTGATTCGGGCCGACTCTTCCGCGTGCTGCTGCAGCCGTCTGGTAGGCGCCTCGGCCGCAAGTGCTGAACGACAAATGAAAACTGTTCCCGATCATAGACCAGATGCACTCTGCTTGCAAACAATGGGCGCCTGTTCCACCACGCTAGATAATATCAAAAATCCTATTTAAGTCAATAGATAATAGGACTATCTTAAAGCATTTTAAAGTATTCAATCCGATTGGCACGCGATGTGTATCAATACACTTCGTCGTGATCGCCGACGTTGATCGGAACGATCTCCGACTCTGTGATCAGCATCTCCATGGTGATTCTGTAGCTGAGATTGATTGACACGCTATGCAATCCCGCCAGCCTGCCCTTCAGGGCGTGCAGCCGCAATGAGGGATGATAGGGATTGGCCTGTAGCAGCTTTAATGTCTTGGCGTACTGATTAGCCGCGTCCGGATGTAACCGCAGAAAGCGTGCGGCCCGCCGGTTGTACTGCTCGGTGAAAACCAGCTGCCACGCCATTTATGCCGCCAGTTTGGCGAGACGCTCGATATGCTGTTCGACCGATTCCTTGACAAAGCGACCCGCATCCAGATCTGCCTTCGATTCAGCCAGCGCAGCTTCCAATTCGCACTCGCGCAAGTGCGCGTATTGCTCGCAAGTCATCACGACGTACTTCATTTGGCCCCGGACCGTGACAGAGACCTCATCTTGATCCGCTAGCGCCTGTTCTATGGCGCCGACACCTCTGGTCTTCAGGTCATTTGCAGAGATCGCATTCATATTCACCGCTCCTTTTATCGCACTGTAAATCGTATTATAGAAAATGCGATACACGGTGGCAAGCTGGTGCGCTCCTCAATCACCACTCCGGAATGTGCCACTTTCCGGCCAGACTTCATTTCGCAAGACCGACTTCCAAAAGAATTTCAAATAGATGCGCCGAAGTGCAGGCCCTGATCGTCACAAAGCTATGCGGCAAGCAGTCGGCTTGGCCGGATCAGGCTTTCCGCAGGAATGCCCAGCTTCTCGTGCAATTTCCAGATCATATTCAGTGTTAGCGGGCGCTTGCGATTCAGGATTTCGTAGACCCGGTTAAGCCTTCCGATCATCGGCATCAGGTCTTTGGGGGTCAGACCTTCCTGCTCCATGCGAAATTTAATCGCCTCCACCGGGTCGGGCAACTCAAGCGGGAAATGCCTTGCCTCATAGGCTTCGACCAAGGTCAGCAGCACCTCGAAGCGATCGCCGTCCGGTGAGCCGGGATCGGGCTCATTGTCGAAGAAAACAGAAACCTGGCGCAACGCAGCGCGATAGTCTTCCTCGGTACGGATTGGATGAATTTCCATGCTTATCCCTCCATTTCGATGGTTTCGGCATCGATCGCGTCGTATTGCCTGTGGGTGCCGATAAACTTGATATAAACGGCACCGAAGCGATAGGCGACGGATACAACCAGCCGGTAGTCGTTTCCTTTGATATTGAATACTGCACGTCGATTCTTCAGAATGCTGGCGCTGCGGTACTTGGTTTTGATGTCCGCCGGTTGCGTCCAATCCGCAGCCTTGACTTCGAGCATCCATGCTTTGAGATGCTGCTCGGTTTCCGGAAATTTCTGCCAATATTCCCGAAGAATTTTGGTAGCAATGATCCTCATCGGAGCATTATAGTCCCATATTGGGATTAGACAAACCCGAGCGCTGTCAGCGCTCCCTCATGCGTCCCTGGGCAGCTAAGAACTCGGCGGCGATTTCATGGAAAGCGGGATTGTCGCTATCGGTTTTCGCAAGCGTGGACATCGCATCCTGCGAAAACTTCGACGCCGTTTGTGTCGTCCCGGACTCTAGCGCCATGGTCTCCAGGGCCAAGATGGCGAACAGGCGCAGGCGATCGAGCCGATTGTGCTCATAGCTGGACTCGAACAGCTCGCGGCTCCTGGCATAGGCCCTGGGATCATGTGTCGCCACAAAGCGCATGCCGTACATTTCCGCGGCAAGCGTTTCGGTACGGCTGTCTCCGGGCAGGCTGCGCAGCGCCTTGGCTACCAATGACTCGACTTGCGTCCACTGCGTTTGCACATCGAGGGTTTGCGCCCGGTACAGATTCGCATCGGCGACGATGCGGGCATAGCGATCGCCGAGCAAGTACAGGGAGAGCAGCAGCATCAAACCGCAGCATGCGGCAAGCACCGGCCTCGCCCAGGGGCGCACAGGAGGCGGTGCATTCTGACCGGCCAGGTTGAGTGCCAAGCCCAGCATCACCCAGAAAACCGAGGTCACCGCCATGTCGAGCCAACCGACGAGGTCCTGCACCAGATAAGCGCTCAGCGCCGCCAGAAAGCCAAGCAGGAGATCGCGCCGATCGCAGTCTCTGTCGCACGCGACCTGCCGCCCAACTCTGATCAGCACCCCTGCCACCAGCGCCAGATACAACAGCAGCGCCGGGATGCCGTTGGTCAGCGCCGCCTGCAGGTAGCCGCTATGCACCATGGTCGGAATGATGTTCTTGTAGTAGTAGCCATCCTCCGCGTCGCGATAGATAGGGTAGCTATTGCGGAAGTTGTCGAAACCAAGCCCGACAACGGGATGTTCGCCGATGGCTCGCAGCGCAGCCCGATAGAGCACGAATCTCTGCTTGAGCGATGCGTCCTGGCCCGGCTGCGTCAGTGTGGCGAAGCGCTGTCCGACGGCGGGGCTCAGCTTCACCGCCGCGCCGGCGAGCACGACCGTCGCCAGCAGCATGGCGCCGATGAACTTCCACCCAGTCCTAGATCGGATCAGGCCGGTGGCGAGCACCATCGCGGCAACGATGAGCCCGATCCACGGGCCGCGGCCCTGGGACAGAAATTCGGAGACGAGCAGCAGGGCAAGCGCGGCGCCCAGACCTGCCTTGAGCGCCCAATGCCGTACCCTGAACAATCCGATGGCGACGAAGGGAATGGCAAAATTCATCAACGCGCCCGCGGCGACCCGATCGCCGAGCGTGCTCAATTCTCCGAGGCCGAGCGCGGTCGCACCCGTTGCTTCGAACACGTTAATCATGGCGACCGGCACGATGGCCGCAATCAGGAGCGCCACAATGCTTCGCACGGTGCGCAGATTCGCCGGAAGCGCCAGAGACGCCACGAACAGCGCCAGCCAGCTCAAGTGTGTCCACAGGCCGTTGTAGCGGTTGTATTCGCCGTTCAAGGCAGTTGGCAGGTGCAAGGCAAACAGTGTCGAGACCATCCACCACGCGCAGAGTCCAAGAGACAGCAGCAGGGCCCAGCGGGGTGGCGGATGGCGCAGACCGCGCCAGGTTCGAACGGCCATTAAAATGCCTAGCGCGAGCAATCCTGCGCACAGGACGACTGCCTTGGGCAACACGAACTTGGATTCCAAAGCCGAGCTGCAACCAAGGCACAGCGCCAGAAAGAACCCACCGTAGACCGCCGCTGCGGCCCGGTCGCTGCCCGCGCCGGACTCGAGCGCTGCGCTCGATGAAACGATACGACCAACAGCTTGGTCGGGCCCGTACCCGGTCGCGGACTTACGCCCGTCCCTAGGGGCGTCTTTGCGCCCTTCCTTAGGCCCGTCCCTACGCCTCTTGGTGGTCATGATCGGACCCACCAAAGAAAACAACCCGGTAGCGTTGCCGCATCCGGGTTGTCGTCTTTTGCGCTTTCTGTTGCGGGAGCACGGCGTACCGCGCCCCGGTTTGCTTGCCGCGCGACTAGACTCCAGCCGCTTTACTTGGCGTGCACGCTCTTGATACCCAGCCCATAGGCGCTGGTCGAGTCATGGCAGAACATGCAATTTTCGGTCTTGGTAAAGGTCATGGTGGAAGCTGCGCCGATGGCCGGACGGGTTGCGACCGAAGCCACGGTAGAGAATAGCGCATACAGGCTGCCGCCGTTCTGTTGCATATGCGTCACGGCCGCGGTGCTGTCGTGACAGCCGAAGCAGGCTGAACTGACCGGCGAACTTACCAGATTATCTGCCGTATAGTTGGTTTGCCCTTTGCCCAAGGAGGTGATCCAAGGGGCAAGACCGATGCTCGCAGCACTGGCCGCATTAGTCATGTCGCCCTTGGCTTCCGTGGTCCAGAGTAGCTTGGACACAGCAGCCTTGTTGGCGGTTGCGCTGAAGTCGTAGCTGCCGGCAACGTGGCACTGCTCGCAGTTCTTCAGAATACCGGGATAAGTGACTTTCTTGAAGCCGTTCGGGTTCGCTGCCGTAGCTTCGTAGGTATAGGGCTGTGCACGTTTTTTCGACGCATGGATGGCATGCACCATGTTTTTCGAGCTGACCGACCAGCCGCCGCCAAAATTGTAGGTCGCGCCAATATGCCCCGTCGCGGTGTGCGGAGTATGGCAGAAAGCACAACCCTCGCCGTTGTTGCGCGCGCCGCCGTGGAACGACGGGCCCACACCCAGCTGGCCGTGGCACTTGTTGCAATTTTCTGCGGTGACGACGGAACGGCGGGCGGTAAAGCCATCGGCGAGCTTCATCGCAAACTTCGGTTCGCGCAGCCTGATTCCCTTGGGATAGGAGGCGTGCCCTAGTTGCACGAAGCCCTGATAGTCGATACCCACGCCTGCGGTCACCATGGTCGCATCGTCGGGGAGTACCGCGCCCAGCGTTGCGGTGTAATAGCCGTCGGCATCGGGTCCGGTCTGTGAATTGCCGCTGGTCTTGTCGCGCAGTGCCTTGACCGTGGCGCTCTTGGTTGCGTTCCAATCAGCCGGCGCGGCGATGCCGTCCTGGGCTGTGGCATAAGCGACATAGACGCCGGGCGATCCGTCGACGTTGTCGATCAGGTAGCCCGTGGCGTTCAGCGTCACCGGCTTGCCGTCTTTCAGGATGCGATAGACGACGGTGGCTTTTTTCGCGCCCGCTGCGCCGGCTACGCTGGCCTGCTTGATCTCGAAATCGATCTTGAATACTCCAGCTGGCAAATTGAGCTGCGATGCGACCGGGATCGAAGGACCCTGTCCGGAAGCGAAGCCGGCAGTCGGCGTGTTCAGCGCGGTGTTCGCCGGGTAGCCGGCACGACCACTGGAACCCGTGGGATCGACGGTTACATGATAGACCGGGATTTCGGCTGCGCCATGGCAAATCAAGCACTGCGTATCGTCGGCCTTGGAGCCACCGACGTGGCCGGTGGACGTAGTACCCAAGGCTTTGCCGGCGGCGATGTCGGCCTCGGCATTGACGATGGTCGGACCTTTGCCGGTGGCGAAGTTGATGCCGCTATGGCAGGAACCGCAGATCGTGCGAGTGGGCGTGCTCTTCCAGTTGTCGCCCTGTGCGGCCAGTTGATTGCCGGCGGCATCCTTCTTGCTGGCATCGTGGCACTTGGCGCAGTTGGTCAGGGGCTGCGGGTAGGTAACTTCGGAGAAATCGACCGAGGCGATCTTGTACGTCGTGCCGAACCATTCTTTCTGCTTCTCGGCGGCATGCAGTTTGTGCACCATCATCCTCATATCGACGTTGGTGTTGTTGTAGTAGTCGCCGCTGCCGGGATTGTGGCAGATCACGCAATAGTTCGGATCGACGCGCGTGCCATGTGCGGCCAGAGCCGAATGGCACTCGTTGCAGGAAGCCGCATCGACCACTTTTCTGTAAGGTGCAAGCGTCTTGCCGTCGGCCGCCTTGACCGGCGTCACCGATCCGTCGGCGTTGATGGTGAAGTCGATGGTGGGATTGACCACCACTTTCGCCTTGGTCGCCGGATCGGTATAGCACAATTGCGCGCCGATACGATGGACGACCTTGCCGTCCTTGACGGCCAGATTGCCGTTATTGGCGACCCTGTTCTGATACGCTGGAGCGGTCGCAGTGGCGGCGCTGTTAGCCAAGTTCTTGCCGATAACGGCATCCTTCAGCAGCAGGGACGTGGTTACATCTGTCGCAAAGCGATAGGTGTAGTAGCCGCCCGCCGCATTTTCTTCCAGGATGCCGACGATCCGGGTGCTGGGATCAGTCACGGCAGTAGTCGGGTTCGCGCGCACCGAAGTTCCGGTTACGGTGTAGGCCGAGGGCTTCGGGTCTGTCGTGCCTTCCACCACCGAGTAGCGGGTTATCGGCGTCGTGACGCTCGCATCCAGGCGCTGGCGGGAAATGAGGCTCTGCCAGTGGCCAATGCTGCTGTCGTACTTGGCCATGGCGAAGGTCACGTTGTTCGCGCTGCAATTCGTGTCGGCTGCGACCGCAGCCGCCGAAGCCGCCGCCAGAGTCAAGCCGGGAACGAACTTGCCGGTCGAGTCGACTACGGTGAAGTTGACCACGGGGGGGCTGTTCACCGTGACCGGCGCCGCGCCTGCGGTCACGATCAAGCCGAACGCCTGCGCCGGATTGGCCGCGGTGTTGGTCGTAGCCGGAGCCGCAGCCGCCGCGGTGATCACCGCGGTGCCGACCGGCGCGCCCGCGGCCGGAGCCGCTGCAGCAGCACCACCACCTGCAGCAGGCGCAGCAGCCGCTACTGTGCTGTCGCCGCCACTGCTACCACCGCAACCAGCCAATGCCGCTGCGAGTACGCTCGCTGCCGCAAAGCTGAAAAGGTACGAGAATTTTTTCTTGCTCATTCGTTCGGTGCACTTCACTGTTGCCCCCTTGCGCGTTGATGTCAGATTGCTGGATGAGGAGCGGCAAAAGCCAATAGCCCCATCCGCCTAATGGTATAGGCCGGACACCTTGACAGCAAGGAAGGCATGTATCCAAGCATTGACTTGGATCAACCTATGACCATACAGCTCATTTTTGCCGCGCGACGACCAGCGCTTTGAGGTTCTCGTAGGCCTCGCGCGTGATGATGTTGCGCGTCGTGAGGTTGGCTTTGCTGAGGTACGGTCGGCCGGCGATGATCTTCGCGGCATCGGCGTCGCTGATGCCCGGAAGCTTTCTCAGCTCCGCCTTGCTGGCGCTGTTGATGTCCACCAGTTTGACCTTGGCGGCCGGTGCGGCCTTCTTTTCACCCTCCTTTTGCTTGGCGGCTGCTGCGGGCTTCTGAACCGCCTCGGCTGTCGCAGCGGCCGCCTCGGGCTTCTTGTCGGCGGCGAAAGACGGGTTGATCGACAGCAGCAAAGCCGCGGCGATCAGTGCGCTCTTCATCGTAGTGTTACGCATGCTCGTTCTCCTGAATTAAAAAAATAACCCGGATGCGTTTCCGCACCCGGGTTATTGATCTTGCTTTGGTTTGGATCAACGGGATACGGCGAACCGCATCCCGTCAGACATCTACTTAGCGTGCTTGACTGCGATGTCTTCTGCTTTGCCGGTACCGTGGCAAGTCGCGCAGGCCTCACCGCCACCGGCGGTCGCCATGTTGGTTGCGAACGTTGCGCGTGTCACCATGATTGCGCCGCCGTTGTTGGCCACGTGGCTCTGCGCTGCGGTCGAGTCGTGGCAGCTGATGCAGGAGGCGGCGAAGGGCGAAGTCACCTTGTCGGTGGTATTGGCCGTGTTCAGAGCCGTCTTGGCCAGAGCCGGTGTCGCTGTCCCGGCCGTGATTGCGGCGGCATAGGCAGCATCGATGGACTCGTAGGTGGACGCCAAAGCACTGGCAGACACATTGCTGAAGGTACCGGCAACGTGGCAGGTCGTGCAGGTGTTCAACTTGCCCGGGAAGTCCATTCTCTTGAAGTCCAGCAGCGTGATAGCGGACGGTGTGCGATCGCGCGCATCGACGAACGGCGTGACGCGCTCCCGGCCCGCATGGATGCCGTGGATCATGTCCTTGAAGTTGTTCGTCGTCACCGGGAATTTCAGCGCGGCGTTGGTCGTGGACTGGTCGAAGCCGAATTGCGTCTTCCATTCCTTGACGATCTTGTACTCGTCCGCTGTCCAAGTCCAAGGCTTGAGCACCGCGTCCGAAATTCCGCGACCGCTCGTCGGCATGCCCGGCACGTGGCACATGACGCAGATCTGGATGTTGGAAGTACGGCTGCCGCCATGACCTTCGAACCACTCGTGGCAGTTGGCGCACTTGTCACTGTCGACGACTGTGCGGCGCGCCGTGGTATCGACAGCCTTGACCGCCGA
Source organism: uncultured Enterobacteriaceae bacterium (assembly GCA_964400745.1). Taxonomy (GTDB): domain Bacteria; phylum Pseudomonadota; class Gammaproteobacteria; order Burkholderiales; family SG8-39; genus 2-12-FULL-64-23. The sequence continues at coordinate 16,767 of CAYNVY010000044.1, forward strand.
TATGGCGTGACGTCCAGTGGCTGCCGTAATCCCGTTGGTTCCAGCGGCTTGCGTGAAGTAAGCCTGTAGGCCGACCGTGCGCAGTTTCGAGCCGACCGGGAATACGCACTTGACGGTGCTACTGGCACACTGGTTGGTACCGCTACCCAAGAGAGTCGCGGTGTAATAGCCAGGATCACCGGCGGTTGCGACTATAGTTCCGAGGGTGGTGGCCTTGGCGGTATCGAGCAGACCAGCAATCGATACGCTGAGCGCCTGCGCTTGCTTCACGCCGGAGTTGTTGTAGTCGACCGGGGTCGTGATATTGTCCTGCGCTGTCGCATATGCAAGCAGGAAACTCGGCGCACCGGTGAACCCGGTCAGCGGATCAGCCATGCCGGCTTTGGGGGCAAGGAAGCTTATCGGCGCTGCCGTGCCGAGAACCCCGTTGGCGTCGGCCGTGGCGGAGGTGATCTTGAACACGATGCTCACGTCGTTGCTGGTGGAATTCACCGTCGCGGACTTGATTTCATAGGTAAAGTGCACCAGGCCCGGTTTGACCGTCGGATTATGCTTGGTCACGTTCTCGGTGCGGTGATAGACCTTGATATCGGCCGAGGAGTGGCACAGGGCGCAGGTCGCGTCGCTGGATTGCCCCTTGCCGACGTGGCCGGATGCGGCCAGCGTGGTGGTCGCAGCAGTGCCCGTACCCGTGGCTTTCTGCGTCTTTGCCGAAGCGTAAGTCGCCTTGTCGGCCAGGGTCGAACCCGTGCCATCCGACCACTTGATGCCGTCGTGGCAGGCGCCGCAAGCGAGCCGGCTCGGCACTTTGTTGAAGTTGTCGGCCTGCGCTGCCTGAGCACTGTCGTGGCACTTGATGCACATTCTCTGGCCGTTGCCGAGCATCGAGAAGCCTTTGTTGTCGAACACCACGTTGGCCAGGTTGTAGCCTTCCTTGACCAGCGAACCGCCATTGTGGATGCGGTGGACCATCACCGGGAAGTTGCCGATGACGTCGCCGTCGGCCACCATTATCCTGGGCGTATAGCTGTAGCTGGTAATGCCGGTGGTCGCGTTGACCGTGGCCGTTTCCTTGATCGCGAATGTCGGCACTTTGGACGTTGCGTCCGGGACCGAAGCGACGTTGGACTGGCCGTATTTCAGCTGGTCGTTGTGGCAGACAACGCAATACTGCGTTTCGTTGCGCGAGCCGTGCAGGGTGAGTTTCTCGTGGCACTCGTTGCACACTGCCTTTACCGTAACTTCGCGCTGCGTGTCGGTCGCGGTGACTTTCTTCCCGGTCGCCGGGATGAAGTCGTAAATGACGTTGATGGGGTTCGCCAGCGGAACCGCGGTGACGCCCGAGTTAGTGCCGTCCGCCGTGTTGCTGCCGGTGCCGCGCGCGTTGCCCGAGATCTGTATCGTCAGGCGGTGGGTCAGCGTCGGCTCGTAGGTCAGATCGCCCAGGTCCGCGAGGACGTTGGGCGAAGCCACGGTCATCGCCGCAACCGTATCCTTCATCTTGGTGATGTCGCGGGCGAAGGTGTAGGTATAGGTGCCGTTCTTGTTGTCGACCAGCGTGCCTTCCGAATCTGTGGTCGGCCCACGCGGTGCGGCCGGAACGATGGTCTTGTCGGTCGCGCTCTTGTAGGTCGGCATCGTGGTCACGATGTAGTTGACCCATTTGCTCGGCGAGCCGTTGGTGCCCGGCACGAGTTTGGCCAGGGAGAAGCGCAGGAAAGCCTGGCTAGGAACCGTGGCGGTCGCGCTCTGGTTCGTCAGACCCCAGCCGACGATCGGGTTGTTGGTCGCGGCGCCGTCGGCCAGCGAGAAGGTGACGACGGGCGGGCTGTTGATGGCCACACCGCCGACTGCGGCGACGGGGGTGAGCGCGGCGAACTGGGTCGCCGTCAGGGCGGTTACCGTGACCGGCGCCGTGCCGGTCGGTGCGGTCGCAGCGGCCGGTGCGCCTGGAACGACAACGGCCGCAGCGCCACCTCCGGCAGCAGGCGCAGCGGCGGCTGGTGCATCGCCACTACTGCTGCCACCGCAACCAGCCAATGCCGCTGCGAGTATGCCCGCTGCCGCAAAGCTGAAAAGGTACGAGACTCTTTTCTTGCTCATTCGTTCAGTACACTTCACTGTAACCCCCTTACAAACGTCAAAGATAAATGCATCGAATTCCGCTCACGACAGGTATCGGAACGCCATTGGCCTCCCCTTCCCCGCTCGTATGGTACGCAAATTACGCGATTAAACCAATTTTTGTTTGACATAGATCAAATGCATACCACTTCGCCCGATATCGGTGCAACTTCCGGCATGGCGCTCATTACGGTGCCCATGAGGCAATGGGAGCGCGATCACCCGCTGGTCCAGCCGCATTCTGCGTCGATTTTGCGCGAGGACGTGCTGCCAGGGCTGAAGTTGGCTGTGACCGCGGCGCCGCGGCATGTAGGGCCGAGTCGAGACAACCTGACTATCATGCTCCCTGGAGAGGCGTTGGCGTTTCTGGAGAATTGGTATGACAACTGAAGCTGAAATCCGCATGAAAGGCATGCAGGCATTGATCGGGGCGCTGGGGCTGGTCGAGGCCGAGCGCTTTCTGGCGGCCGTATCTCGAGATAGGTTTGACTACACCGAATGGCGCAAGACCGGATTGCCTGCAATGAGCATTGAAGACATCTCTGCTGCCGCAAACAAGCTCGCCGAAGAACTGGACAAGGAAGTCGCGGGCAAGACCTGATCAATCACCAGAGATGACGCCTTTTTCGCCTTCTCAGGTCACCAAAGGCGCCAGGCGCAGCAGAACCTCGTCGGTAACGAAGTCCGGCGCCAGCTCGATACGCTTGGCGCCACGCTCCCGCAGAGCGACAGTCCGGGGCTGATTGCAGATAATCACGCCGCTGGTTCGGGTTCCGGCGCCCATGAGCGTCACCGCAAATCCCTGGCTTCTCGCCAGCGTAATTCCGGTACTGATAGGGAGAACTATCGCCAGATTGTCGTCAGCCGGCGAAAGCACGAACACGAAGCGCTTTCCCGCCTGCTCCTTGCCACGCACCGGATTGAGATCTATATGATAAATCTCGCCACGGCGCGGCAGCTTCGCCGCCACGCTCAGGGCTCCTCGCTGGGCAAACTGGAAAACTCAAGCCACTCCCGATCATGCGCGAGCTGCAGCGAGCGATGCTCCGCCAGCAATTCTTCGAACGTGAATTTGCGTGTCGATGCCACCATCAGCCGTCCATCCGATATTTCCAGCGACACCTCGTCGTTCGCTTTGAGCCCCAGGGTCCTGAGCGTACTCGGCGGAATGGGCAGCGCTATCGAGCCGCCCCATTTGCGCAACTTTGCGGTTTCCATGATGCGATCCCTCACTGAAATATGATACTTTTATATCACAATCGGGGGTCAATGAAAAGGACAGTGTTTGCGCTCAACGAGTTCATGCAGTACCCCCGCCGGCCGGATCAGCTGGAGTTGCTGGCTGCGCCCTTAGGCAGAGACAAGCACCGTCACTTGCGTCCGCGCCAGCAGCTTCCGAAAATCGGCGTCAAACGTGACGAGATGCTCGCCGAATTGGATCACGGCAGCCGCAAGCCACGCGTCCGGAATGTCGTTCGCAGACAGGTTCTTTTCTACACAGAGGTGGCGCAGCAGCGGCCACTCGGCGCCAAGCTCAGGCATTTCGACGCCCGGCACGGCGAGCAGCGCATCCAGGAAACCCAGGGCGGCGTCCACCGGCGTGGGGTGATTGAATATCTTCGGATTCGTAACCAGACGCAGGAAACTTGCGACAACCATGGGCATCAACTTGAGGCTAGCACCATGCGCGCAAGCGGCCACGCCTTCAACCAGGCATGCGTAGGCGGCTCCGTGGTGTGGATGATCGCTGCGGGACGCAGCGATCAATACATTGACGTCAGGGGTCAACGTCAGCGGCGTCCAGCATGGCCTTGTTGCTCGTCGCATCCAGGCCGGCAACCAGTCCGCCGTGCCCTTTGAACACAGGAATATTTCGCTTCCGCGCCCTGGGCATGGCGATGGCCGATCGAAGGCGCAGTTGCAAGCCTTCCTCTATCAATCGCGTCAGGCTGGTACGCTGCTGCGCGGCCAGCGCCTTGGCGTTGGCGAGCAGGGAATCATCGATGTCGAGAGTGGTTTTCATGGATCAATCATACAGATTTCTGTATCTCATTTCAACAGACCGATTTCTCCACTCCAGTAAGGCGCTTGATGCCCGATCTGAGCTCAAGCCACCCGGCTCAATTCTGCTCGAGCCCCAACTGCTCCCCGATCGGCAGCGCCGGATAGTGGAACGCGATCGGCCCCTCGGGTTCGGCGTGGAGGAACTGGCGCACCACCGGGTTGGTGGATGCCAGCATTTCCTCTGGCGTGCCCTCCCCCACGACCACGCCCTCGGCGATGACGTAGAGATAGTCGACCACCTTGAGCGATTCGCTCACGTCGTAGGTGACGATGATGGAGGTGGTTCCGAGGGCGTCGTTCAGTTGCCGGATCAGGTTGGCGATGGCGTTGAGCGAAATCGGGTCGAGGCCGGCGAATGGCTCGTCGTACATGGCCAAGAGGGGGTCGTGCACGATGGCGCGGGCGAGCGCGACGCGGCGCGCCATGCCGCCGGAGAGTTCGCTCGGTGCGAGGTCGCGCGCGCCGCGCAGGCCGACCACATGCAGCTTCATCAGGATGAGCGAGCGCAGCAGTTCCTCGGGCAGGTCGGAGTTTTCGCGCAGCGGAAACGCGACGTTCTCGTACACCGACAGGTCGGTGAACAAGCCGCCCGCCTGGAACATCATGCCCATCTTGCGCCGCAGCTGGTACAGGCTGTCGGTGTCGAGTTCGTGCACCAACTGGCCGGCGACCCGCACCGTGCCCGAATCCGGCGTCTCCTGCCCTCCGATCAGGCGCAGCAGCGTGGACTTGCCGCAGCCGCTCGCGCCGAGTATCGCCACCACCTTGCCGCGCGGGATCTTGAGCGTGAGCCCCTTGAGGATTTGGCGTGAGCCATAATTGAACTTGACGTCGGAAATCTCGACTAAGTTGTCTGCGGGCGCATTCGCAGGCTTGTCGGCAGGCTTATCGCTGTCAGAGTTGTTGATGTCGGGGTTCATCGGTGAGGTGGGGCGCGGCGCCGGATCTGGGGTCTGGGCCGATTTTACACGGCTTCCCCGGGGGCGAGGCGCGCAAGGCCGCGTCGCGTATAGTCCGGGTTGCAAAACAGGGGGTGCAGATGAATAGGCGCAGTGTCGTTCGATGGTTGGCAGCGGTGCCCGTTGCGGGGATGGCCGGTTCGTTTGCCGTGCCCTGGTTGGTGCGCCCCGCGTTCGCAAAAGGAGAAAAAGCCGTGGAAGAACTGCAAAAGAACTGGAAATCCCTGCTGGCCGATGGCGCCGACGTCGCGCGCAGCGCGGAGCCCTTCAAGCTGCCCGACGCGGAATGGAAGAAGCGCCTCTCGCGCGAGGCCTACGACGTGCTGCGCAAGGAAGGCACGGAGCGTGCCGGATCGAGCCCGTTGGACAGCGAAAAGCGGCCCGGCGTGTTCGCCTGCGCGGGGTGCGGCCTGCCGCTATTCACCTCGGCGATGAAATTCGACAGCGGCACCGGCTGGCCGAGCTTCTTCACCACCATTCCCGGCGCGATCGGCACCAGCCGCGATTTCAAACTGATCTATCCGCGCACCGAATACCACTGCGCGCGCTGCGGCGGGCATCAGGGCCACCTGTTCGACGACGGTCCGCAGCCGACCGGGCAGCGCTACTGCAACAACGGCGTGGCGCTGCGCTTTATTCCGAAGACGACATGAACGGTCCGATAAGCGGCAGTGCACGCGACAAACTCGCGCGTACTGCCTATCGGCTGGCGTCGGCTTATCTGTCAGCCTCTTGATTGATCGACCGCGATCAGCGGAAACCGCTCTGGATGGCGAATCGACTCGACCGCCAAATCGACGTCCAAGTCCGGCCAATAAAGATGGGTCGAGGACGGAAGCTCCACATGCAGAATCTTGCCCACCGCAACATCCAGAAACCACGGAAATTCCGAGAACGGCAGAAACAGTTCTTCATCCTCGAGCAATAGCCAGAAGCCATGCCGAGAGATATTGGTTACCTCAACCGGGGAAGTGCTTACGCCACGCGTTGCGGATGTCATGTTCGTGCTCCTGAACCAAGAGGAGTGCTGCGTTAATTTCGCGCTGTGACAGACCTGCGCATTGCGCGAGCGCAATTTCGGGCTCAAGCCAGAACTTGGCTTCGCCATTCTGCCCCTGCACGTGCACATGCATTCTCTGTTCTTCCCGTGAGAAAAAATAGAAGCGAAAGCCACCTTCGCGAAAAACGGTCGGACTCATGGGAAAGATGATACTCGCAACACCTGCCCGCGGAAACGATCTCCAGGCCGCGTCACAGCCCGTACAATGGGTGCATGGCCCAGATACTCGGTAAAGACGACAGCGACAAGCGCGCGCCTTACGCCGGACTCACGCCCGACTGCGTGCTGGATGCGCTCGACAGCGTGGGCTTGCGCGGGGACGGGCGGCTGCTCGGACTGAACAGCTACGAGAACCGGGTGTATCAGATCTGGCTCGAGGACGAGCCGACTATCGTCGTCGCCAAGTTCTACCGCCCCGGGCGCTGGAGCGACGCGCAGATACTGGAAGAGCACGGCTTCGTGCGCGAACTCGAGGCGCGCGAACTGCCCGTGGTGGCGCCCCTCGCGCAGGACGGGAAGACGCTGCACGCATTCGGCGGCTATCGCTTTGCCGTCTACCCCAAGCGCGGCGGCCGCGCGCCCGAACTCGAAGACCGCGAAACCCTGGAATGGATGGGCCGCTTCATCGGCCGCATACACGCGGTGGGCGCGCTCTCCGCGTTTCGCGCGCGGCCCCTGCTCGATCTGGCGAGCTTCGGCGAGGAACCGCGCGACTATCTGCTCGCGCACGATTTCATCCCGGGCGATCTCGCCCCCGCCTGGACCAGCGTGGTGGAGCAGGCGCTGCAGGGCATAGGCCGCTGCTACGCGCGCGCGGGCAAGGTGGGCACGCTGAGGCTGCACGGCGACTGCCATGCCGGCAACGTACTATGGACCGAGGGCGCCGAATCGCGCGGGCCGCATTTCGTCGACTTCGACGACGCGCGCATGGGCCCGGCGGTGCAGGACCTGTGGATGCTGCT
>CAYNVY010000045.1:0-23289 GCA_964400745.1 uncultured Enterobacteriaceae bacterium
CCCCATTCGCCGCTGAACTTGCCCTGCGTCGCTTCCGGGTTTTTCCAGTACTCCAGAAAAAACACCGGATCCGGCGTGCCATGAATGTCGGTGCGGCGCACCGCCACCTCCCCCACCGCGCCGGCTTCGACTTCCCTGCCCGCGTCGTCGATGATGCCGACCCTGTGACCGGGATAGGGCCGGCCGATGGAACCCGGCTTGGCCGGCCACAGCGTATGCGAATTGCCGACGATGTAATTGATTTCGGTCTGGCCGAACATTTCGTTGATGGTGACGCCGAGCATTTCCTGCGTCCAGGCGAATACCGCGTCGCCCACCGATTCGCCGGCGCTCATGATGGAGCGCAGCGCCAGGTCGTAGCGCTCGCGCGGCGCGGGCACGGCCTTCATCATCATCTTCAGGGCGGTCGGAAACAGGAAGGTGTTTCGCACGCCGTATTTCTGCATCAGGTGGAAAGCTTTTTCAGGATCGAAGCGGCCGCGATAACCCAGGATCGGATAGCCGTGATACAGCGTGGGCAAGAGCGCGTCCATCAGGCCGCCGGTCCAGGCCCAGTCGGCGGGCGACCAAAACATGTCCCCGGATTGCGGGAAGATATCGTGCGAGTGCGAGAAACCGGGCAAGTTGCCGAGCAGCACCCGCTGCGGCTTGAGCGCGCCCTTGGGCGGTCCGGTGGTGCCGCTGGTGTAGACCAGCAGGGCCGCCTCTTCGGCGGGCGTATCGATGCAGGCGAACCTGGGGGAAGCCCGGGCGAGCAGTGCTTCCCAGGCGTGCGTGCCCGACTCGCGCGCGCCGTCGACACCGATCACGTGTGCCAGCGCGGGCAGCCGGTCGCGAATCGGCCACAGGTTGGGCAGCGACGCATTGTCGACCAGAGCGACCGCGGTTTCGCTGTTCTGCAGCCGGTATTCGAGCGCATCGGGCCCGAACAGAACCGAGAGGGGCATCGCCACCGCGCCCATCTGGTAACAGGCGATGTGCGCGACGACCGTTTCCGGACGCTGCGGCAGGATGATCGCGATGCGATCGCCGCGTTTCACCCCGAGCGCGGTCAGCGCGTTCGACAGGCGGTTCGCCTGCTGCTGAATGTCCCAATAGGTGCAGGCGGCGGTGGCCCCGCCTTCGTCTTCCCAGTACAGCGCGAAGCGGTGGCGATCGATCGAGTGCCGGCCGCAGCAGGCCCATGCCATGTTGAAGCGCGCCGGCACCTCCCACCGATGGCCCTGATAGATTTCCTGGTAGCGGTCCTGCATGGTTCCTCCTTACGCTGCTTCCCGCTCCTTCGATTGGGCCGACATGAACTACAAGGCCCTTCTACGGCGACACCTGCACGCACCTGCTTCAACTCGGGAATTCGATAAACGCGTTGACGCTCCTCTCGACGTAGCCGATGCCGCCGGGCGAGCCGCCTACGGTCGCGGTAGACGTTATCCAGAAGACGTAACGCGGTGTTACGCCCTCGGTGTAGCTGTTCACGGCGCAGGTCACCGTCACGCTGAAACCGTCGGGCGCTGTGTCCAGCGGAGTCGGAATCGCCGGGCAGGCCGTGAGCGGGCTGGCGCAGGGTGAGCCGCCGTTGCAGATTTTCGCCACCGCCCACTCGGCGCCCATCCTGGCCGCGCGATAGCCCCGTGACCCCACCAAGTCGTTCGCCGAGTCGATATGCTGTGTGGTGGAGAACGTCGTCATGAACGCCCCCAGCATGGCCAGGATCACCAACAGGAAGATGGCAGATGGAAGGGCGAATCCGCGCAGCCGTCTCATGGCGTATTGTCCACGTGGACCTGGTGGTAGAGCTTCACGCTTTCGCCGGCCTGGGTCATGGTGAGCGAGATCTGCAGGACGCCGTTCATCGAAAGGCCGGTGCTGCTGCCCGGAGGCTCGTACTTGAAACTGCACGGGCTCACGTTTTCCGCTAGGGTGGCGGCGCTTGCGCCTGAAATCATGGCCGCGCAGGTCGCGGGGGCAGTCCAGGCCGACGACAGCTTGCGGCTGTAGCGATAGAGCGCGCCTCCGCTGCAGGCGTAGGCGACGACGTGCTCGTCCTTGGGAATCACCTGGAAGCGATAATAGGGCGAGGCGCCCGGGAGTTGCTTTGCGTTGAATGGGGCAGCCGTGCCGGTGCCGACAAACGCTACGGGGGTGGTGCTCGCCCCCTCCGGAGTCACGCTCGCGACCTGTATGGCGTTGTACCCGCAATACGCGATGCCGCCGGCGGTTCCGCCTGCGACCGTGCCGGTGCAATCGGCCTTTCCGCTGCCGTCGTTGTAGACGACGACCACGTCCCCCGCAACCATCTTCATGGTCGCGGGCAGCGTGCTGTTCAGCCAAAACATGTCGAACGAGGAATCCACGACCGAAAAATCGAACTCGTCTCCGGCCCCTGCGCCGTCCTTGGCCGCCCGGTAGCGCGCGCCGATTTTGGTCGGCATGAATTCGACGCACTGATCGGAACCGTCGGCCGGGTTGCGCACGCTGTTGGGCAAGGCCAGATGGATGTCCCGGGTCAAACGCCGCAGCGTCGTGTCCGCCACGTCGGACAACTCGGCGCGGCGGGCGGAATCGACGTAAGCGTCGATCGCGCCCTTGATGAAGACCCCGACGAAGCTCGCGACAATCCCCGTGATCACAATGACCATGATCACTTCCACCAGCGTGAAGCCGGAGCAATTGCGTGGTCTCGTCGAAGCGTTCGGCTGCATGGTCAGTAATCCGCCCGGTAACCGCTCAGCGCGTACGCCGCGCTGCTCGGGTCGGTCACGGTGACCGTTATCTTCTTCATGCTCACGCCGCTCACCGTGACTGCCGAGAGTTCGACTTTGGCCCAGAAGGTATCGGGTAGCGGCCCGGTCGCGCCGGCCATCATTTGGCTGCCGAGAATTCTCGTCGCCGCCGCCGCGCCGTCGAAGCAGGCGTAATCGCTGACGTCGTCGAAGAGCGGCCGGTCCGTGGCGCAACTTGCGGGCACGGCTGCGAATCCCCCGCTCGGATTCGCATAGGCCTTCAGCAGCACCTCTTCCAGGACCGCATCGGCCATGGCGATCGACTGCTTGCGCACCATGGGATCGGCGCTCGATTTCACCACGGTATTGATCACCACGAGGATGCCGGCCAGACCGACCGAGACGATGACGATGAACATGATCAGTTCGATCAGTGTCAGGCCGCGCTGACGCTGCCGGATGGGGCTAGCGCACATAGCCCGTCACCGCGTCGACTTTGATATCGGCCGCATTCGTTATCGTCAGTGTAATCGTGGGCGTGACTGTGGGATCGACGCTGGTCGATCCGGAGGCAAGGAAATTGAAGCCGGCTCCGCCCAGCCCGCTGCCGCCGCGCGGCGTGGCCGGCAAAGTCAAGGCTGTACCGCCGCAGGTGTCGACGCTCAATGTGACCCCGGTCGAAGCGACTGCCACGCACACCGTCCGGCGCTGCGCCACGGCGGACTTTTGCGCATAGCGCAGCAGCGACAAGGTCTCGTCCCGAAACCCGCGGGCCTCGAAAATGTTCTTGTCCGCGAAGCGCGGCAACACCACGACCGCAAGAATGCCGACGATGAGCATCGTCATGACCAATTCGATCAAGGTGAATCCGGATGGCTTGGTGGTTTTCACTGACATCACATTCGCGCTCAATAACTTTCCCGGATATAGATCGGGCCTCTTTTGCCGCCGTAGATGCCGAACGTGGCCCGGGCGGTTGGATCGCGATCGTAGCTCGACCCGCACCACTTGCCGCTCAGATAGCTGAGCGCAGCCGGTGTGCCGCCGGTCAGGCCGGTGCAGTTGCTGGGGCTGCCGCTCGATCCCAGGTTCACCACCAGATCGACGCTGCCCGCTGCAGCGCTGGAAGGTTTGGTCAGGGTAAGGCTGCCGGCCCCGCTGCTCGCGCTGCTGCCGGCAACCGGACCGGCATAGGCGGTGAGCCCGCCTTGCTTGTTGCCCAGTGCGACATTGGCGCTTGCAATGGCAGTGCAACTGTCGCTCGTGTTCTTCACAAATACGCTGCCGTTCCAGTACTGGGTTTCGAACGGCATGACCAGGTTGAGCTTGTCCGAACCGTAGGCGTTGCCCAGCCACAGGCGGCCGTAACGGAACGAGGTCGTCACCCCTATCCACAGGCGTTCGTTGGCCGCATCGTTGTTGGCGTCCAGATCATAACTCGCAAGCCTGACCCCGTCACTGTCGCGCGGATCGACGCCGAGTTTGACACTGCCGTAGGGTCCGTCGAGCGCCGCGCCACGGGTCAATTTTGCGGTGGCTGTAATCGTGTTGCTGCCCGCGGCCCAACCGCCGGCGGCGACCGAAGTCACGCTCATGCGGGTGGAGAGCGGCGTGGGCGCCGGCGTGTCGATCGCGCCCAGCGCCATGGACGGACTGGCGCCGAGTTTGCTGTCCGGCCACAGCGAGACGTCGGCGGGATCGAGCATGGCATAGGCGCCCGCGTACTTCACCGTCGTCCGGTTGGTCGGCGCGGCGCTATGCGCCGTCAGGGTGAATCCGAACTGCATCGACTCGTCCGTGTAGGTAAAGCTCGATGTTGGCGCACAGGACAAAGCGCTGCGCGTGACCACGGACCCCGCCGTCAGCGTGAAATGGTCGGGCTTGAAACGTCCGAGAGGGCCGAGCGCCGCGCTGCCGACGGCGCAGCCGTACCGGCTGGAGGCCAGTGTGTTGGAGGTGCTGGCGGAAACGCAGTCGTAGCTGCCGCCGTGGTCTACGCCGCCCACCACGCCGGTCACCTGATCCACCGCGGTAAAGTTCGCGTCCTTCACGGCATCCGCGTTCAGACCGATAGTGCCGACTTCATGGTACTGGAAATTGCCGGCGGCGCTGCCGCCGCCGGGTGCCGCAACCGGCGTGAAACTCCCGGCCCACGCCCCCGATGCGATCGCAGCGCTGGCGTGATCGACAATACTCGCCGTGTCGACGACCGGGGTCCCGGTATAACCCGTGGTCACGGCGGCGCCCGGGTTGGCGGTGAGATTGAAGTTCGCTCCGGCGGCCAGGGTATTCGACGCCGGATTCAGCGCCGTCGTCGTGGACAACGCGAACTGCTGCGGCCTGATGGCGAAATTGTCAGCCGAGCAGGTAGGCTGATTGGCCACGGTATCGCGAATGCGAACCTTGACGTTGGCGGCCGCATACGGGTAGTTGAAGCTGAGCGTGCGGCGGCCTGCGTGGGGAGCGGTGTAGGTATAGTTCGCGGCGGCGGTCAGGCCGGTATTGGTATCGCTGCAATTGCCGCTCGCCGCCGTGGGATTGACCAGGTCCACCACGGCCGTGCCGGTATAGCCACTGTTGATCACGCCGGCATTCACCGCCAGCACGTCGAGCGAGAAAGCCGTGCCCGACAGCTTGGTGTAGATGGGGGTGCTCGGGTTCCCGCCCGCTTCCGCCGCATCGAAACAGGCGGAGGACAACGCATAGGTCAAGGTGCAGGTCTCGGTCGCGCCGTTAAAGCAGCGGGTGCCGGCGGCCGCGGTACCCAGCGTCACCGCACCCGCGGTGGTCTTGGTCAGAGTGATGCGGGTCTGCCCTCCGGTGAAGGTGACCGGATCGCTCGACCAGGTCGCTCCGGCGATGTTTGTCATGTCGGCAGTCACGCTGCCTAGATACAGCGTATCGCACGCCGCGTTGGCGCAGGCCTTGACCGTGACCGTCTCTGCGGCGCAGGTCAGCGCCGCGCCGTCATGCAGGATGCGCAGGTGATCCAGCGTCGGCAATGGCTGCGGGTTGGTGGAGCACACTTGCAGGTTGTCGATTTCATGAATATTGGTCGAGGCCCCGGTGGAACCGGTGAAGGAAAGAAACCAGTTGGTCGGCACGGCCGCCTGTCCCGATTCCGCCTTGGCGTCGTAGGCAGGGATCAGGGAAACGTAGCCACTGCCGGTGTCGCGCTCGACGGAGGTCCAGGCATTGATTCCGTTGGCGTGGTCGATGGTGATGCGGTAGCGATAGCCCGGCGCCGGCGTGGCGCCCGCGGTATCCACTCCCGGCGCCAGCGTCGCGCTACCGCGATGATACGGGTAACCGGTGTAGTCCGACCCCGAGCCGCGAATCGCGACCGAGTCGGTGGTCTGGCCCGGCGCCGTACCGCCGCTGCGCCCCTCCGTGTTGGCGGAGAAATTGCCAAATTCATCGATCGCCACGCCGATCCAGCCGCCGGCGAATCCGGGATGCGTCGTATCGCCGCCGGCGCTCACCTGCTTCGGCGCATAACCCAGGGAGCCGCCGAAAGCGCCGGCCACCGGGGCGATCGACGCATTGGAGAGGACGATCCCCATCCCGTCTGCGCCACTGCCGTTGTAGGCGAAATGATCGAACTCGACGACGATCTTGTTGCCCGCGGCAGGAAACAGTTGCTGCAGGGCCGCCATGGTCGTCACCGAAACCGACGCGTCCGTCAGCCGCAAACGGTTGTTGACGATTTTGGGATTGCCGAACGATCCGCCCTCGTTGGCCACCGCCCAGTTGCCGGCGGGCGCGCCGTCGGCGCGGTTGAAGTTGTCGTTGAAACAGGTCAGGGCAGGAGGGGGCGTGGGGCTTTCCGTCACCGTAATATAGGCGTTGGCCGCAGAACAATAGACCCTGGCGTTGTAGGTCGCGACCGGCTGGTTGAAATCGTATTGCAGCATGAGTCGGCGACCGGCAGGCACCGTGTAGAGCGCGCTGCTGATCGTGTACGGGTACATCGTCGTCGTGCCGGAATTGGTAAGCGTAATGGCGGCGCTGGATCCGATCAGCACTTTGGCCCCCGACACGGGGTCGTAGTCGTACAACCGCACGATGACGGTGTCCGTATTTTGACCACCGCGAAGGTAGGCCCGTCCGGTGGGATTTGCGCTGATGTCCGTATCGACGGCGTAGTCCGTGGTGAGATACCATCTTGAGTGTGTATATAGCCCTGTCGGGTGATTGTTCGACCTGGCGTTTCCCGTGCACGCGTTCGTCGTAATCAACGACGCAGTAATAATAGGCGGAATGGTCACGTTGTTGCCGGAATTGACGTTCGTCGGACCGTCGATGCCTATGTTCACGCCGTTTATCGTGCTGTGATAGTAAGTCACCGGAGCCGGCGGCCTGACCGAATACACCTGCCCGGTAAACGGCGTGCCGCTGATCGCAGGGCTGACGCCGGTGGCATTGCTCATGTTCAATCCCAGCGTGCCCGTGCCTGTGCCGGTGCTGGCCGTGACCGTCCATGTGGTGCCGCTGCCGGTAACCCCGGTAATTGCCGGTGCTCCGCTCAGCCCGGAATTGACCAGCGTGAAGTTGCCGGCGCTTACCCCGGTCACGCTGCTATTGAATGTCACGGTCCAGGAGACGCTGGCCGCAGTCGTCGGATCGGTGTCGGCACGGTTGATCGAAGTAACCGACGGCGGAACAGGTTTCAACGCGAGCACGATGCCGCCCGAACCGACCAGCGTATTCGTCCAGGTGGCGGTGACGTTCCCCGTGGCGCCGGCGGCGGTCCGCGCGGCTGCGCCGACGGTGCAGGCGCCATCCGAACCGGTGGCCGATTCGACGTAGAGCACTTGCGACAGGGAGGCCGGATCGGTGGCGCTGAACGTCGTACCGGAGCCGGCGGAGTTATTCTCGCCGCACAAGGCGGCGACGATCAGAGACTCCGCCGTGAGCGTGGTGATGCCGTTGAGCACGTGGGCCGCGGCGGTGGAGGTGTTGGGCGTGCCCTTGACTTCCCAGGGGTCGCCGGTGGTGATCGCGCCGCGATAGGTCGTCACCACCGCAAAGGTATCGCCGGTTCCCGTACTCTTGTTCACGAACGGATTGGGCTCCGCGGCGGAAGCCGCCCGTTTCCACGCCCACCAGTATCGCGCGGTCGTGCCCCGGTCTACCGTCGCCATCTGCGTCCAGCCGGAGGGCCAGGTGATGGTGTCGTTCACGTCGCGCACCATGACCTGCAACAGCAGAATATCGTTTGCCGCGTGCGCGGGGAGCGTGACGGTGACGTCACCTCCGCTTGCCGCTGCGATCGCGCTATTTGCCTGCCACGCCGGGGGAGCCGCCGTCGCGCTCCCGCTCCATGCGCACAGCAGGCTCAACGACAGCGAGAAGACGAACGCATTCACCAGCCTGTTCATGATTCAAGAATAGCAGTGAAAGCCATTGGGGACAGGCCGCGTTTTCCCCGCCCCTTCATGCCTTTCACCTTCCGTGTCCTGTCCACCCAAGAGCGGGCCGGCGCGCGGAAAGAAATCGCCGCTGCTGCAGGCGCAAGCTGCGACAGCGAGGGCTGCGCTTCGCTCCCGCCTGGCCTGGCAAACTCAGCGCTTTGCTTCCACATCTGGATAGGAAATTCCCGCATTGGTTGTAGCTGCACAAAACAGCGGAGCATCAAACGCCCTGGAATTGCCGCGCGAGAAGGCTCAACGGTTTCAGCCATTTCTGCCCTCTCTGACAACTGACCTTCTCCAGCCCCGCTGGCATGGGCATCACGGCGCTCCCAGCATTCGAGCGACAGCGTCCCTTAGCTTGGGCAGCTCATTTTCAACAACGTTCCACACCAGCCGCGGATCGACTCCGAGGTATTGGTGGGCAAGCACGTTTCGCAGATCTCCGATCTGGCGCCAGGGTATCGATGCGTCCTGTTTGGCGAGGGCGTCTATTCCAGCGTCCCTGACGGCTTGGCCGATGATCTCCAGGTTACGGATGACAGAATCCTGTGTCTTCGTGTCGACAAAAAAATGTGCCCGGCCACCTTCCGTATATTCGGCAATCCGATCAAGGCACAACAGGATGTGACGCAACAACGCCTCGGTCGAATGCGTCACAGCGGACGCGCCTCGTCGAGAATCCGCTGACGCAAGAACGGACTTACGCTGTCGGTCGTGACCACGTCGGTTCGCCGATTCAACAATTGATCGAGTTCCTGCTTCAAGGCGATCAGATCAAACAGCGATGCGTGCGTCTCGAAATCGACCAGCAGATCGATATCGCTATCCGGGCCATCATCGCCGCGAGCAACCGATCCAAAAACACGAATGTTCGAGGCCAAGTGGCGCGCGGCGGTGCGCAGGACATTTTCACGCTCGCGCTCGAGTAGGATTCGGCCGGATTCCGGCAACTTACCGTTCATCTACTGCCTCCAACAATCTCAACTGCAAGATGGTTTCGTGCGTCGTGCTCAAACAATCGACCATCACTAGCAATCGGCCGAAACTACCCGTCCTTCTTGATCAGAACCACGCCCGGCAGATCTTCAAAATGGCTGTCGCAAGTCAGCAATTCGGCGTCGAATTCGCGTGCAGTCGCATAGACCACTGCATCAGCGGTCGCCAGCTTGTATTGGCGATGCAAATCGACCGCGTGCAACGCAATGCGCGTATCCAGCGGGGCTACCACGCACTTTTGCGTGTAGGCGATCATCTGATCCGCCGCATCCTCGCCGATTTCCCGTGTAAGCCATTTGGCCAGTTCCAATTGCACGATGGTGGGTACGATACATTGCGACTTTTCCGGAATCGCCCGCGCCAGCCGCTTGCGCAGCGGACTCGCGACCAGCCACTCGATCCAGGCCGACGTATCGATGACACGCATCAGCGCCTGTCGGTCCGGTCGCGGTAGTTTCCGGTTCGGGCGCCTTTGGCGATCCCCGCGAGTTGCTCCAGATCGGAAACAGGCATGAGCAACAGGCCCTTGCCCTTGGGGATGAAAACGAATTCCTGTCCTGCTTTCCATTGCAGACCATCGCGAATCGCTTTGGGGACGGAAATCTGGTACTTGCTCGACAGGGTTGCAGTGGCTGCCATCGTCTCACCTCTTTCGTATCGATACGCGAATGGTAAGAGTGTATCGATCAATGCGGCTATCAGCAAGGAAACCCGGGACAGGAAAGCTTGGACAAAAAACGCGTGACGGCCAGCCTAGCGTTGTACCTTCAGCTTGCGCTCGACGAAACCCGCGAGTTCGGTGCTCAGGGTGCCGGTCTCTTTCGCGCGGCGGAAAGAATCGGCGGCTTCGGCCGCGCGCTGCTGCGCTTCCTGGGAAATGCCCAGACCTACCCACCACACGCCTGAGCCCGGCGCGAGGCGCAGCGCCGCGCCGTATTCGGTCACCGCTTCACCGTGCCGGCCCAGGCGCTGGTACAGCGCCGCGGCAAAAGCGTGATAGTCGGCATTGGCGGCGGCCGCCCCCGGTGCGTGCTGCTGCAGCAGTGCCAGCGCGCCGCCGACGTCGTTGCGCTCGACCATGATCCGCGCCATGAGCATGACAAACGCCGCGTTCGCCGGATTGAGCGCAATGCCTTCCTGCAACAGCTTTGCCGCCTCGTCCATGCGCTTGGCTTCGAGCAGCAGCGCGACCTGCGTCTGCCGCGCCGCCTCGTAGCTGGGATCGAAGCCTAGCGCAGAGCGAAACGCCTCCATGCCTTCGGCAATGCGGCCCTGATTGACGAAGCCCACCGCGCGCCGGTATTCCGAAGTCGCGCGCTCGCGCGGCGTGGCGCCGTCGCGCTTGCTGATCTGTCCCGATGCCGGAGGCGCGCCGGCCTGCAGCAATGCTGCCTCCGTGGCCCCCTTGCTTGCCGCCTTGGACAGATGATCCGTCGGGGCCGGCGCGGGTTTGTCGCCTCGCTTGGACGCCGTCGCCTGAGCGCTCGGGGCGGCGGCAGCGGGGCGCGCGGCACGTTCCTTCAGCGGCGTGATGATTTCCATCGCGAGTTTCAGCATCTCCGGGCGATCCGGATCGGCCTTAGCTGCAGCGGGTTGCGGTGCAGGCGTTGCGGGCGGCGGCAAAGCCGCAGGCGCGGAGGCGGCGAGCGGCGCCGTGGCTGCAGGTGCCGCCACCGCTGCAGGCGCTGGGGCAGGCGCCACCGGCCGTTTGACGGATTGAAGCGCAAGTTCAGTCACGGTACCCCGCGGCGTAATCTGCCACGCGACCCAGGCGATCCAGGCGATGGTGATGACCATCAGGAAAGCCACCACGCGCCAGAACCATTCCGAGCCGACCATGCGGGTAGCGGTGTGAACCGGCTGCGGAGTCTGGCTCGGCGCCAGCCCAGGCGGCGCGCCAGCCGACTGGGGGGCGTGGCGCCGGTCCAGTTCCTGCAGCATCTTGTTGATCAGACTCATCGCAACAGCATCCAGCCTATGCCCGATCCGGCGCAGCAAATGAGAGCAAACCAGGTCCACTTCGGAAAGCGCGACGCGGACGCCGGCGTGTCGCTCACCGCCGCGCGCGCCTCGCTCCAACCCACCTGGCGGCTGCCGCGACCATAGGTGAGCATCATCGCCTTGTTGGCCAGGATGTTGATCAGGCGCGGCACGCCGCGGCTGCCGCGATAGATGACCCCCACCGCGGCGGCGGTGAACACTTGGTTGCCGTTATATCCCGCGACCGCAAGGCGGTGCGAAAGATAATGCTCGGTCTCTTCCCGCGTAAGCGCTCCCAGCACCTGCTGGAAGGTGATGCGCTGGCGCATCTGGCGAATGGAATCGTGCTCGAGCTTGCGATCGAGCTCGGGCTGGCCGAACATCACCACCTGCAGCAGCTTGCGCTTCTCGGTCTCTAAGTTGGTCAGCAGCCGCAGCGTTTCCAAGGTTTCGAGCGGCATGGCCTGCGTCTCGTCGAGACAGAGAATGACGCGCTTGCGGATGCGCGCAAAATCGAGCAGCGCCCGGTTCAGCGCCTTTATCAGGCGGTGCTGATCGAGCCCGTCTTCGGTGCGCAGGCCCAGCTCGTCGGCCAGCGCGAGCAGCAGCGTGCGCGGCTCCAGGTTAGGATTCGGGATATACGCGCTGATGCAGGTCTCGTCGAGCGAAGCGAGGAATTTGCGGCACAGCAGTGTCTTGCCGGTGCCGACCTCGCCGGTGATCTTGATGAAGCCTTCGCCGTTCGCCACCGCCACGAGCAGCACATTTAGCGTCTCCTGCATGCTGCGGCACGCATAGTAAAAGCTCGTGTCCGGCGTGATTCCGAACGGCGGCTCGCGCAGGCCGAAATGCGCCAGGTAGATCATCGCCTATCTCCGCGGCGGCGCTGGGGCCGGTTCGTCCGCGGATCTGCCGCCCATGTTCAGGATCCGGTCGCGCGATTCGCGCGTGTCCGCATCCCAATCCTCGTCGCTCTGGATCACGGTCGGCTTGATCAGGATGATCAATTCCTTCTTCACCACGGCGCGCCGCTGGCTGCCGAACAGGCTCCCGACCGCCGGGGAATCCTGCAGCCCGGGCAGGCCCGATCGCCCGTCGGCGACGTCGAGCTTCATCAAGCCGCCGATGGCGACGATATTGCTGTTGCGCACGCGCACGATGCTGTCGGTTTCGCTCACGGTGCTGCGCGCGAGCGGCAGGGTGATCTGGCCGCCAAAAACCGCGCCCAGATTGACCACTTTGTCGTCCTGCTGCACGTTGCTCACCGACGGATGGATATGCAGCACGACGCTGGAGTCCTCGTCGATCTGCGGCGTGATATCCAGCGCGACGCCGGAGAAGAACGGCCGCATCGTCAGCGTCGGAAAACTGGTGGTGCCGCCGACGGTGGAGCCGGTGGTGCCGCTGCCCCCGGCGATGTTGGTGATGAAGAACTGGTCGGTCCCGACTTTGAGCACCGCCATCTGATTGTTGATGGTGGCGATGCGCGGGCTGGAGAGCACCTGCACCGATCCCTGCGACTCGAGAAAACCCAGCAGCGCGGCAAAGTTCGAGGTCTGGAACGCCAGGCCGAACAGCGAACCGCCGGGCAGGCCCGGGATCAAGGCGGCTTGCGCCCCACCCGCCTGCATCGCCGCGGGCGAACCGGGCAGCGGATTGACGCTCAGGTTGTTGCTGGTGATGGCGCCGGTGGTGCCGAGGACGGTGTTCGGGTTGATGATTCCCGCCGCGCCTTTGGCACCGCTGGAGAACAGCGCCCAGTTGATCCCGGTCTGGTACTCGTCGGAGAGCGTCACCTCCAGGATCTTGGCCTCCAGCATCACCTGGCGCTCGACCGAGAGCCGGATCGCGCGCAGGTAGGCCTCGATCTGGCGCAACTCTTCCGGCATGGCGCGCACCACGATCAGTCCCGCCTGCGGATTGACCACGACGTTGCGCCCGCCTTCGCGGCCGATGATCTGCGTCAGCGTCAGGCGCAGATCCTCCCAGAAATCGTTGCGCACCGAAGTCTGGATACGGCTGCTGTCGGTCGTGGACGCGGACATCGACGACGAACTGCCGGTCTGGGTCGGCGCCGTGGGCAGGCCGGTAGTTCCCGGCACGCCCGGAACCCCCGCTCCGCCCGCGCCCGACGAACCATCGGCGATCGAGCCCGAGGTCACGCGGATGTCGCTGCGCCCCAGCCGCTGTCCGATCAGGTAATTCACCCGGAACACGCGCGTGCGGATGCCGATCGGCTGGATCAGGACGCGGGTGCCGTCGACGCGGTATTCGTAGCCGTAGAGGTCGCGCAGCGCGTCCAGCGCTTCGCGCACCGTGACGTCCTTCAGATTGACGGTCACCGTGCCTTTCACTTCCGAATGCACCAGCATCGAATAGCGCGTGCCGGAGACGATGGACATGAACACCTGCGCCGCCGGCGCCTCGTTCACCGACAGGTCGAAGCGCGGCTCGATCGGCTTGGCCGCCGCGCCCGGCATATCCAGCTTGAGCGGCGGCAGCAAGGCGTCGCGGATGTTGTTCTCGACCGGCCCGGGCTTGCTGCCCTGCGCCGCCTGGTTCAGTTCGGCGGCGAGCTGGGGTTCGATAGGCGCCGGCCGCGGCGGTACGCGCGCGGCGCATCCGACCAGTATCGCGAGGAGGAACACCAGCGCGAGTCTTTTCATTTTTGCCCTCTGACCCTAGCCGGGGCGCCGGACGCACTGGACGGCGCTCCCGATTCTCCCTCGGGTGCTATCGTGGTTTTTGTTGCGTTTGGAGTGAGTCTGAGCACTTTGCGGCCGCCGGATTCGCGCAATATCACCTCGGAGCCGGAGATCGATATCAATTTCGCCTCGCCTATTTTATCGCCTACAGTGTACGTCCTGCCATCGATCAGCGCGAGCCTTCTCCCGCCGGAAACGATCACCGACTGCAACACCATGCCCCCCGCTCCTGCCGACCCGCGGGCCTCGCCCCCCGGCTCGGCCAACACTACCGAAGGCGGCCGCGTCGGGTCGCGCAGGGCCTGGGCGAAAGCGGCGCTTGCGGCCGAGGACGCTGCGAGCAAGAGCACGGAGGCGAACATCGCGCCGATCACACCTGCATCCATGTCTTGTCCAGGCTGACCGTGTACAAGGTCACCTGCAGCTTCGCGCTCGGATACTCGACCACCGAGAGATCGAGCTTGTCCCAGTAGATTCTGACCGGCAGCGATTCGATCTCCTTCAGATAGGCGAGCAGATCGAGATAATTCCCGCGCACCGTCAACTGGATGCCGTGCTTGTAGATGGAATTCGCCGGTTCCTTGTCGCTGCCGGGCTTGGCCTGCGGCGCTGATTTGGATGCGTCACCGGAAATGCCGACCGTGGATTGGGGCAGCGTCTTCAGCTGGATCAGTTCCAGCCGCGGCCGGCCGGCGAGAATCTGCTGCAGCACGTCGCGCATGCGCTCTGGCGCCATCAGCCGCGACGAAAGCTCTTTCACGTCGCCCTCGAGGGCCGCCAGATTCTTGCGCGACGCTTCCAGTCGCGCCGCCTCGTTCGGACCCTGGCTGCGACCGCGCGAAATCGCCTGCAGCGATTCGGACAGGGTCTTGATTTCGTTTTGCTTCTGCGTGTAGCCGTCCATCGCCATCTTGCGCCTTGCCTTGACCGGCGAGACCAGCAGCGCGTCCATCGCCGTATAGGTGAGCAGCAGCGCCGCCGCGAGCACCATCGCGCGTTCGCGCGTGTTGAGCTTGGCGACGCGCGCGGAGAGCAGATTCCAGAACTTGATCATGCGCTATCCGCCCGCCTCGGCCGGCGCGTCGGTGCCGATGGAAAATTCGACGAATTCCGGCAGCCGCGTCGGGCGTTGCGCCGGGGGCTCACCCCGCGTCGGCGGCGCGCCAGGCGCCGGCGCCGCGGTCGCACTGCGTTGGCTGCTTGCGGCCGGGTCGGGTTGCTGCTGCACTATCTTCAAGTCACCGATGGCACGGCCGCGCAGCGCCTTCTCGCGGCTGAGCGACTGCAGGTATCCAGTCAGCAGATCGGGGCGCAACACCCTGCCTTTGATGGTAAAGCCTCCTGCAGCCCCGCCAATGGCGACCTGGGTCAGCCATACCCCGTCGGTCTGCTCGCGCGCCAGCGCCTCGAGGAAACCCGCATGCCCCTCGGTATTGCCGATGCCGGCGCCGCGCAAGCGCTCGAGCAGCTCCTGCCAGCTCTTCACGCGCGCATCTACGCGCGCGATCTCATCTGTCAGCGCCTTGTCCGAGTCCCGCCGCGACTGCGATCCGATGCTAGCCAGCTGCGCCCGCAGCGCGATCACGCGCGTATCCGCGCCGTTGCGCAAGACCTCGGCCTCGGCGAGATCCCTGCGCGCGACTTGCTGCATGCCCAGCATCCCCGCCGCTACCAAGCCGATGCAAAGAACGATCGTCCCCGCCGTGAACAACGAGCGGCGCGTGCGCATCGACGGATCGAACAGATTGATCTGCTGGCTCATCGGACAGGACTCACTGCGTCTGCGCCCCGTTTCGGAACGAACAACCGATCAGATGGAACATCCGCCACTGCGCCGCCGGGTCAAGCGCCTGCCCCCTCGGCACTTCGATCACCGAGCGCAGGTCCACGCCTTCGACCTTGGTGTCCAGATTCGCAATCAAGTGGGCGACCAGTCCCGTATCTTCGGGTTCGGGGCCGACCATCACCTTGCCCAGCACGATGAAACTGAACTGGCGCTCGAACGTGTCCAGCGTGCGTTGCAGTTCCAGCAGCACGCGGTCGAACAGTTCCTCGCGCGCCTCGCCCTGGGCATTGCGCAGTTGCGTCAGGCTGATGTCGAGCCTGCGCGCCAGGTAAAGTTCGCCGCCGTAGGTCACGGTGAGCAGGCCGCCCGATTCGTCGAAATAGAGCAGGCCGACGCCGCGGTCGTCGCTTTCGTACAAGGACGCGACATTGCGTTGCGCCGTCTCCGGAATATCGATGACGCTGATCGGCATGCCGGCCTTGTCGAAGCGCGCCACGCAGGCGGTTAGCACTTCTTTCTTCGCCGCAATGGCATACACCGAATGGTTGTTCGCCACTCCGTGCTGATCCGGCGGAAGGTCGAGAATGTCATAGCCCGCTTCCTCCACCGGATAATCGATGATGTCCTTGAGCCGCCATTTCATCGCCGTCTTGAGTTCCGTTGCTGCGACCTCCGGCGCCTCGACCAGATGAATCTTGTAGTCGCCCGCGCCCAGCAGCGCTGCGCAATTCTTGGCGCGGGGAATGCGCAACTCCTTCACCGCTCGGGCCAGGTCTTCCCCGTCCCCGCCGAGCGCCGCTTCGCCGAACGCAAACACGCTGGGCTTACCCGTTGCGCTGCCCTGCACGTAGCGCAAGTGCTTGGCATCCGCAGCGAGCACGGTCCAACTAGTCGCCGAACGAGAACGATCAAATATCAATGAATAGCGCCGAAAAACGCAGGAATGCGATTAAGTTACGTTATTAACCTATTGTTGTCAATGATTTTTATGTCAAATTATGTCAAACGATGCGCGTTTTAAAAAGGGGCGCAGAGCCCCTGTACGCACGGATCGCGTTGCCGCGTCGGCTGGGTTCATGCAAGACGATTCGAGATTTCGGGTGCCGTGCCGGAATCGTTCGTCCGGCAGGAAGAGTCAAACTGGGTATGAGGAACGCCAAATCCGGTGAAGGCCAGGGGCCGCTCGCCACACCATGCCAACGCCGGTAGGCCTCAGCACCCCGTCGTGTCGATCAGCATCACCGGCGCTGCGTTGGGAACCGCTGCCGTGTAGGTGATTCGGCATTGGCCGGTCATCGCTCCCCCCACGATATCGTAGGTTCTCGCCGTGGCGCCGCCACCGGCGATGGTAATTCCATCGGATGCGAGCACCTGCGAGGCCAGATCGATCCCGTCCAGCGTCGCCGCCGGATAGCGGTTCGCCATCAACACCATCGCGCCGTCCATGTTCACCGAACCTGCCGAGGACGTGCATCCGCCGACGACCCCGGTGGCGAGATCCGCCTCGCAGCGCGCCTTCGCCAGCGCCGCCGCCGAGCGGATCGTCCCGAAAATGGATTGCGCCTTTGCGATCCGCGCGTCGCGCTGCAGATTGACAAAGCGCGGCAAGGCGACGGCGGCAAGGATGCCGACGATGGTGATGACGATGATGAGTTCGATCAGCGTGAATCCGGCCGACCGGCATCGCTGCCTCGCATGCAGATGTGACTGCGTCGAAATTTTCATCGACAACTCCTTTTCCATTCAAAAAACAATGGAGTAACCAGCACCCGAGCAACCAGCACCCAATAGTCTGGAGTCTAACAGAATTGCCTGCAGTCGCGATCATGCGACGCAGCGTGTCGGCCGCGAACCATGCCGGGCGGACTATTCCGATCGAAGCGGAAAGACTGACCATTCGTAGGAGAATAGCAGCGGCTGCCTCGACCTTCGGCAAAGCAAGCTAGCCAAGCCGGATCCGCATGCTATTCTTTGATTGTTCCCACACAGCTGATACGGAAATGCCCCTGGCACGGCACTGGCGCCACCGCGGCGCCAGCGCAACCCGGGCGCAGTTCGGAGTGAAGTGAAATGCACGTCGTCCAAGACATCCTGTTGCGGTTCTTCCTGATCCTGCTCTGCATGGGTAGCGTTGCCGGCATTCTGCTGGGCATCGGCATGTTGCTGAAACCGGAGCGCTTGCAGCACTGGAATCAGTATTTTTCCCGCTGGGTCAGCGCGGACAAGGTCAACGAGGAACTCAATCGCCCTCGCTGGATAGAGCGCTATTTCTACCGGCACCACCGCATCGTGGGCGGGCTCCTGCTGGGCGCCTCGATTTTTGTTCTGTACACCTTCCTCTTCAACTACAACCTGCGCCGGATCTCCGCGGTCATGCCATCCGGCAGCCGCGGCCTGTGGGATGTCATGGTCTGGGTACTGCTCATCGGCAGCGCGCTTTCAGCGTTGGTCGGCTTCATCGTGCTGATCCGGCCTAGCCTGCTGCGCGAGGTCGAGAAATCGAGCAATCGCTGGATCGCCACAGACGGAATGGCGAAAATGTTCGACCATATGCACCATAGTTTCGACCTGCACCTCATGCGCCACCGGAAGAAGGCGGGGGTGTTGATCATCTGCGGCGGCCTTTACATCCTGATCGTCCTGGGACCGTTTTTATGGCGTGGCGGGTGGAAATTCTAGCCCGCGCCATGGCCGCCGGTTTCTGAACTGTCGGTGCTCAAGCGAACAGACAATCGTTCCCGCATTGGGTTCAATTTTTCTTTAAAAACATTATGTTGCTATTATTTCTTCATGCGAGTATAGTACATTCGCTATGTCGCTTAAGTAGCGTGGGGGCCGCGGCTCCCACTATCGGGGCTGCGGCCTCATTCAGCAGGAGAAATGAAATGAAAAAGCAATCTGGCTTTACCTTGATCGAGTTGGTGGTGGTGATTGTGATACTTGGGATTTTGGCGGCGGTAGCGGTGCCCCAGTACGTAGACCTCAGTAACGATGCCAAGAAAGCCAAAGCCGACGGGGTCGTAGGCGCCATAGCCTCGTCAGCGGCAATGAGATACGCGCAGCACCAGATATCGGCTATCGGCTACACCACAGCTACAGCGTGCTCCACAACTTTTCTACAATCGGTGCCCGCGAACTGCTCAGCTACTGGAAACCCCTGCGTTGCCACTTGCGATGGAGTGTCGTCTGTCAGCATCACGCTTCCCTGATACGCAATTCGCGTGCAACGCTTGCCGCCTTTTGTGACGGCAAGTTTGGCCGGGGGTAGTGAAGGATAGCTTGGAGTCAAACTCCATTTCCCGCTTATCCCTGCCGACCGCAATCAGCCTTGGCCTACTCGCCTTGATGGTGAGTGGGCCATTTCTTTTTCCGTTCCATACCGCGCCTATCGGCAGTTTCTGGAGCGAGTGGTGGGCGTGCGCGCTGGGATTGGCCGCAGCAGTCTTCGCACTTATTGCGCGACGCGGACGCGCGCTGCCGCTCTCGCCGCTGCTGTTCATTCCTTCAATTCTGATAGCCGCGCTGCTGCTTCAGTTCGCACTCGGCCGTCTGGATTTTCCGCAAGTCGGGATGCTGTATGCCGTCTATCTGCTTTGGGCGGGCCTGCTGTTGCTGTTGGGGCGTTATCTCGCCGACGCCATCGGTCTTGACCGTCTCGCCGATGTTCTTGCACTGGCTGTCGCACTCGGCGCGCTGATCGGCGCCGCGGTGGCCCTGGTTCAGTGGCTGGGTATTGCCGACCGTGCGCTCTGGGCATACATCAGCCCCGGCGGCGCAATCCAGTCCAACCTCGGGCAGAAAAACCATTTTGCGCATTTTTCCTGGCTCGGCATTGCTTCCGCTTTCTATTTGCGCGGGCGCAATCGCATGTCGCGCGGCATGTTCTGGCTCCTGCTCCTGTGCATCGCTTTCGGCAGCGTGCTCAGCGGCTCGCGTAGCGTGTTCGCCTATCTGCTGGCAATCCTTGCCGCGCTTGCATGGGCACGCCGTGGCGATCCGCATGGGCCGACGGCGAAATTGGCGGCCGACGCCGCCCTGTTGCTGCCGGTACTCGTCGCGCTGAACTTCTTCGGCGCCTGGGCCTCGCCGCGTGTTCCCGAGTTTTGGGCATGGCTAGGCAGCATGCTGCCTTCACTGGACGCGGATGCGCTAAAGGGCGGCAATGCTGCCATGCCGGGTGTCAATCTCTACGAATCAGCGTCAAGTCCAAGCATACGCTTTGCGATCCTGCGCAGCGCATGGTCGGCGTTTGTCGAGAATCCATGGCTGGGACAGGGCGCCGGAAACGTTCGATGGGCGAATTTCCTGGCTTCGGCTGGCCGGGCAGATGATGAGTACTTCTTTGTCGCAGAGCATGCGCATAATCTTGTATTTCAGCTGCTGGCGGAGTTCGGCGCGCCGGCGACGGCGGCGGTCATGCTGTCTCTGGCGTTCTGGGCCAAGCAATTTGTGCGGCAGTCCTGGCGCCTGGAACATTTCTGGTGCGCTTCCATTCTGGGTATCGGCGCAGTGCATTCGATGCTCGAATATCCGCTGTGGTACAGCTATTTTCTAGGGCCGACCGCGTTGTTGCTGGGCGCGACCGATACCGGAAAAGCGATCGCCCTGACCGGCCGAAGAGTCACCATTTATCTGGCTCTCATGGCACTGGCAGGCGGTTTGATACTGGGCAATCTGCGCTCGGACTACTCAAGAATTGAGGCGGCCTCCTACCACCCACTGGCCGCGCATCCGGATCGCGAGCGCGCCTGGCGCATCTCCATGGATAGGCTGCTCAAGCTGTATCATGAATCGCTGCTGTCTCCCTGGGTCCTGATGGCGTTTACCAATCTTTCCGAGCCGAGCAGGCAACTGGCGCAAGATCGTGCCGACCTGTGCGAGCGCGGAATTCGATTCGCACCGGCTCAATTGTTGGTGACACGCTGCGCCATGCAACTGGCGATTGCCGGGCGCGATGCGGATGCAGGCAAGCTTGCCTCGGCAGCCCTGCGCGCGTTTCCGGAAAATCGAGCTGAAATTGCCGACGCACTGGCGAAAGGGGCAAAGAGTTTTCCGGAGATCGAGCCGCTCTGGAGATTGAGCCAGTCGCAATAGGTCGGCCATCACCTGTCGGCCACTGTGCAAAATCACCGACGCGACTAAAACCACCGATACCGCGTCACCGGCACCAGCGACACGTCTTCGACTTCGCCGTTCTTCGCGCGCATGCCGCGCACGCGCCAGCGGAGCGCGCGCTCGGCGGCGCCCCCCGCCGCGGCTTCTATCGTCAGATGAAAATCCAGGCGCGGCAGGTAGCCGAATTCGCGCCGCTCGGTGTCGAAGAACCAACTTCCCTCGGGCAGCGAGGCGACCGCGGAGCCTGCGATTTCGCCCGCGTAGTCAGGTGGCGGTTTCTCCAGCCAGCCCATCGGATTGGCCTGCAGGATGTCACCGGCTTGAGCGCCGCGCCCGTTGATCATCCCGTCGGCGATCGCAAAGCGCATGCCCGAGCGCACATTGAGCACCGTCAGTTCGACCGCCGTCTTTTCGGCCAGTTCCTGGTAGTACAGGAGCGCGGCGAGCCAGCCGCCGCCGAGCGCGGCAATCAGGGCCAGAACGACGCAAAGTTCGAATAGCGAGAAGGCCTGCTGAGCGAGCCTGTACGCCCTGATGACGCGGAGGCCCATTCCATCCGATCGCCGCATCAACGCTTGATCGCGGCTTTGCCGAGGTCCCAGATCGGCAGGAAGATGCCGAGCGCAAGGATCAGCACCATGATCCCGAGGAAAACGATCAGGATGGGCTCGATCTGCTGCCCCAGGGTCTTGAGTTCGTACTCGACCTCGCTCTGATACATCTCGGCGATCTCCTGCATCATGTCGTCCAGCGCCCCGGACTCCTCCCCCACTGCGATCATCTGCAGCACCACCGGCGTGAACACCCCGGTGGCGATCGCGGTGCGCCAGATGCTGTCGCCACGCTCGACGCTCTCGCGCATTTTCACGATCTTGCTTTCGATGTAGGCATTGTCCACCGTTTGCGCGACGATGTTCATCGCCTGCACCACCGGCACGCCGCTCTTGATCGCCAGTGCCAGGCTGCGCGCCAGACGGGCCAGGGTCGCTTTCTGCACGATCGGTCCCGCGATCGGGATGTGCAGCTTGAACTTGTCCCACAACAGGCAGCCCGAAGGCGTCTTGATCCACGCGCGAAAGGCGATGAACCCGGCGATCGCGGCGACGAGCATCAGCCAGCCGTAGGCGAGCATGAAATCGGAAAATCCGATCAGGATTTTGGTCATCAGCGGCAGTTCCGCGCCGAAGCCCTTGAACACCTTGGCGAACACCGGGATCACGAAGATATTGACCACCACCAGCGCAATGACCATCGCTCCGATCACGAAGCTCGGGTAGCGCAGCGCCGACTTGACCTGATCGCGCATGAATTTTTCGAATGCGAGATGGTGAAACAGGTTGAGGAACACCTCCTCCAGCCGGCCGGTCATTTCCGCCACGCGCACCATGGCGACATAAAAGTTGGTGAAGACCTCGGGGTAACGCGCGAGCGAGGCGGCGAACTCGCGGCCCGAGTCGAGACTGGAACGCAGGCCCTTCAGCACCGCTTTCATCGCCGGATTGACCGCCGATTCCTGCAGGCCCAGCAGCGCGCGCATGATTGGCACGCCCGCCTTGAGCAAAGTGTAGAGTTGCCGGCTGAAGAGCAGGATGTCCACCTGCTGCACCTTGGGACGAAACAGGCTGATCGAGGCGGATCCCGCGCCCGCCTCTAGCGTCTGCGCGCCTTGCGCCGGGGTGATGTCCAGCGGTGTGATTCCCTGGACGGAGAGTTGCTCTGCGACCGCGCTGGCGCTCGCCCCCTCCAGCACGCCCCGGACCATGTCGCCGCCTGCCTTGCGCCCCTGATAGGAAAAATTGGGCATCCGCTTCCGCTATTCGAACTCGTTGCTGACGCGCATCGCTTCCGGAATCGTGGTGCGTCCCTCGATCACGAGCCGCACGACGTCGCGGCGCAGGGTATTGCCGCCCATCTGCTCGCGCGCGACGCGAACGAACGCAGAGACATCGGGCTGGTTTACCGCGTCCACCAAGGCGTTGTTCATTTCCAGCGCTTCGTACACGCCGGTCCGGCCCTGGTAGCCGGTGCCGTTGCAGATACTGCAGCCCCCGCCGTGGGCATACTGGTGAGCGTGTGCCTGCTCGCCGAGTTCGGTAACCAGCCAGGCGTGTTCGTTCGGCTCCGGCGTGTAGGGCCGCGAGCAGTTTTCGCAAATCACGCGCACCAGACGCTGCGCGATCACGAGCTGCAGCGAAAGCGCCACCATGTAGCGCGGAACGCCCATGTCGAGCAGGCGGATGGGGGTCGAAATCGTATCGTTGGTGTGCAGGGTCGAGAGCACCATGTGGCCGGTCATGGCGGCGCGCATGCCGATCTCCGCGGTCACGTTGTCGCGCATCTCGCCCACCAGGATCACGTCCGGGTCCTGGCGCAAAGCCGAGCGCAGCACGCGATCGAAGGTGAGTTCTATCTTTTCGTGCACCTGCACCTGGTTGATGTGGGGCAGGCGGTATTCGACCGGATCTTCGACCGTGATGATCTTGCGCGCCGGCGTATTGAGCTCCGACAGCGCCGCATACAGCGTCGTGGTCTTGCCGCTGCCCGTGGGACCGGTCACCAGCACCATGCCG
>CAYNVY010000046.1:0-23152 GCA_964400745.1 uncultured Enterobacteriaceae bacterium
GATCCTTCTGGTGCAGCCTGATGCGAAAGCCCGGCGCGAAGGTGCGCTTGATCATGCGCTCGCCATGCAGCTCCAGGATGCGGCTGGAGGCGAATGCGCCCATCAGCGCCTGGCGCACGTTGGCCGGATCGGCCCCCGCTTTGCTCGCGAAAAGCAGCGCCTCGCCCACCGCGGCAAGCGTCAGGCCGACGATGATCTGGTTCGCCACCTTGGTCGTCTGGCCGTCGCCGTTGCCGCCGACCAGCGTGATGTTCTTGCCCATCTTTTCGAACAGCGGGCGCACTTTCTCGAACACCGCCTCGGCGCCGCCGCACATGATGGTGAGCGACGCCGCCTTTGCGCCGACTTCTCCGCCCGAAACCGGCGCGTCGATGTAGTCGGCGCCCAGTGCGTTGATCTTCTGCGCGAAGGTCTTGGTCGCGATGGGCGAGATCGAACTCATGTCGACCACGATCTTGCGCGCACCGCCGGCTGCCTGCAATCCTGCCGCCACACCGCCTTTGCCGAAGAGCACCAGTTCGACGTCGGGCGTATCGGGCACCATGATGAAGATGATTTCGCCGTTGCGCGTCACTTCTTCGCCGCTGGCGCAGGGCTTGGCCGAGCTCGAGGCGATGCTCTCGGGCAGGTCGCCGATGGTGTTGACGAACAGCTGATGTCCGGCGTTGATGAGGTGCAGCGCCATGGGTGTGCCCATGATGCCGAGGCCGATGAATCCGATTTTCATATTCACTCCTTTGATTTTTGGACGGTACTGTCGCGCATCGCGTTCTGCGAAGAACGCGCGACCCGTTGCCGGGTGCGCGCGGGCGACGCTACTTCGTCTCGATGCCGAGCGATTTGTACAGCGCGCCGAACTGGTCGTAGGCCTGCTTGAACCAGATCTTGTACTCGTCCGCGCCCTGATACATGACCGGCTGGCCGATATCCTTCATGATCTTGTGGAACTCGGGATCGTCGGTCATTTCCTTGAATTTTTTCTCCAAAAAGGTGATGACCTCTTTCGGCGTGCCCTTGGCTACCGCCACGCCCTTGACCGAACCGGCCGTGACCACGTCGAAGCCGGCTTCGCGGAAGGTCGGCACATCGGGAATCGACGTGTCGCGTTTATCCAGGGCGACGGCCAGGGCGCGCAGCCGGCCGGCCTTGATATGCGGCAGGACTTCGCTCGGATGCCCGCCGCCGAAGTCGACATGGCCGCCGACGAGCTTGGTAATGGCGTCCGCCCCTCCGGCCCCGGGTATGGTCGTCACCTTGATGCCGGCAGCCTTGCCGAAGAGCAGGAAGGTGATGTCCACCGAAGCGCCTTTGGTCGAAACCGATGCGGTCATGTATTCCTTGCCCTTGCCCGCCTTGACCAGATCGGCGAGCGTGTTGTACGGCGAAGAGGCCGGCACGGCGAGGACGATGGAGTGCACCGAAATCCGGCACACCGTTTCGAGGTCCTTGAACGGGTCGTAGGGCAGCGGACGCTGGTGCGGCACGACCAGATCTTCGCCCGAGCCCCAGCCGAAGAGCAGTGTGTAGCCGTCGGCTTTGGACCGCACCACTTCTACGCGCCCCGGAATCGCGCCGCCGCCGGGCTTGTTGACCACGACAAGAGGCTGCGAAAGATACTTCGGCGCGACCTGAGCCAAGGCGCGCGCCAGCACGTCGGTCGAGCCGCCCGCGCCATAGGGCACGATGAGCTGTATCGGCTTTTCCGGATAGGCAGCCACGGCTTGCGTCGCCGCTGCGGCCAGGGCAAAGACGGCGATCAGCGCCGTACGGATTACCTTATGCATGAATGACTCCTTTCTGACGTTCAAAAAAACAAGAACCGCATGCGGGCGTCGTGCGCCGGAACACGGAATGAAACAATCGTACTGCCAGCCTAGGCCGCCTTCGCCCGGGCTTCGCCCCTTTTTTTGCTCGCCGCCCAGATGTTGTACAACACGAACACGACTGCTATGCCCAACAGCGCGCCCGAGATCGGGTGCGTGACGAATATTCCGAACTTGCCGTTGCTCATGAGCAGCGCCTGGCGCAGCGAGCGCTCCATGATGGGGCCGAGCACGAAGGCGAGCAACAGCGGCCCCAGGTCGAATTTCAGCTTGCGCGCGAGATAGCCCAGGACGCCCATGACCAGCATGACCCAGATGTCGAACACGCTGTTGTTCACGCTGTAGACCCCGACCAGGGTGAGCACCATGATCATCGGCGCCATGAAGGCGTAGGGCACGCGCAGGAGCTGCACCCAGATGCCTACGAGGGGAAGGTTCAGCACCAGAAGCATCACGTTGCCGACGTACATCGAAGCGACCACGCCCCAGAACACGTCCGCGTGCTCCTTCAGCAGGAACGGTCCCGGCGTGATGCCGTGGATCAGCAGGGCGGCGAAGATCATCGCGGTCGAAGCGTTCCCCGGAATGCCCAGGGTCAGCAGCGGAATGAAGGAGGACGAAGCCGCGGCGTTGTTGGCGGATTCGGGGCCGGCGACGCCCTCGATCGCGCCGTGGCCGAACTCTTCCGGATGTTTCGAAACCTTCTTCTCCACCGCATAGGAAATCAGCGAGGACAGCACCGCGCCGCCGCCCGGCAGTATGCCGACGAAAAAGCCGATGACGCTGCCGCGTACCATGGCCCAGCCGCTGCGCCCGAGGTCGACCAGAGACGGGAAAACGTTCTTGATCTTGGTGGTCAGAATGCTGGCGGTCTCGCTCTTCTCCAGGCTGTACAGAATCTCGCCGACGCCGAAGAGTCCCATCGCCAGCGTCACGAAGTCGATGTTGCTTTGCAGGTCGGCGACGCCGAAATCGAAGCGCACCGCGCCGGAGAGCGGATCGAGCCCGATGCAGCCCAGGATCAGGCCGATGATCGCCATGATCAGTCCGCGCAGCGGCGAATCGCCGGTGAGGTAGGTCGCGAGGAGCAGGCCGAGCACCGTGAGCGAAAAATACTCGGGCGGGCCGAACTTCAGCGCGGCCTCGGCCAGAGGCGGCGCCATCACGGTCAGCCCGATCAGGCCGATGGTGCCGGCGATGAAGGAACCGATGGCGGCGATGCCGAGGGCGGGACCGGCGCGGCCGTTCTTGGCCATCTCGTAGCCGTCGATGCAGGTAACGACCGAGGCCGCTTCGCCCGGAATCTTGAGCAGAATGGATGTGGTCGATCCGCCGTACATGGCGCCGTAGAAAATGCCCGACATGAGGATGATGGCGGTAACGGGCGAGCCCATTTTCATGCTGATCGGCAGCAGCAGGGCGATGGTCGCCGCGGGGCCCAGACCCGGCAACACGCCCACCGCGGTGCCCAGAGCGCAGCCGATCAGGCCCCAAAGCAGATTGACCGGACTGAAGGCGATCTGGAATCCGAGCAACAGGCCTGCGAAATCAAACACGGCGTCGGTCCCCTTGCGTGATTTTGCCTGTCAGCACTGTTGCCGCCGTCCGCATTTAGAAGAGCAAGCCCCTGGGAAACGGGGTCTGCAGAAAGCGTTCGAACACCAGATAGACGACCAGGCCGGTGAGCAGGCCGGTGACCGCGGACACGAGCACGCTCTTGTGCTCCACCAGCAAGAGCCAGCCGGTGACGAGGACCACGACGCTGGTGATCGCGCCGATATCGTCGAACACGACGACGTAGACCACCGTGATGATGATGGCCAGCAGCGGGTGCCGCCATGCCTTGGGCTCCCAAAAAGGATGCCGGTTCTCCTCCGAGCCGAGATTGGTGACGATGAGGCAAATGGCCAGTATGGCGAGGATCACGCCCAGGCCGAAGGGCATGAAGCCGGAGCCCGGCTGGCCGTGGTCGAACAGGCGCAGCACGTAGACCGACTGCTGGATCACCAGCGCCGCCAGCGCGAGAAAAACGATGCCTGCATTGCGCTGCCAGGATTTCATCGCAGCGGCCTTTCTTCCGGCCCGCGGCGGCTGCCTGCGGGATCGATTCGATTCATGCTTACCCCTCTGATTTCGCGCCTGCGTCAGCGCACCCTGTCGTCAGTGAACCTTGACGTCAATAGATCTTGGTGCGGCCGCAACCAGACTGGCACGATTTATAACAGTGGGCGCCTCGAGGGCAGTTGACTTATATCAACTGAACGGTACGCGCTGGGGTAGCGCTACTTCACGCGCTGTCTCACGCACTTTCTCACGCACGGTCGCTTCATTCCGGATCCGGCCCTGGGCGCTTGACGAACAAGGCGCGTATCGAACCCGGAGGCAGCATTACGGTGGCGAGCGCCAGCATCACCAGCCCCAGGGCCGCGTAATCCTGCCAGTGCGGCCGCTCAGCGAGCACCAGCATGCCGCTGAATACGCCCACCACCGGAATCATCAGCGTCGACAGCGAGGACACCCCCACCGGGACCGCGGTCACGATCTTGAACCAGGCCCAGTGACAGAATATGAACGCGACGAGGATGTTGTAGGCGAGCGCGACCGATGGCCACAGCGTGAGCGGTCGCAGGCTGCCTTGTTCCAGCGCCAGCGCGCCGATGTAGATCGGAATGCCGCCGAGCAGCAATTGCCAGGCGCTGAGCGAAGTGACCGGAAGATCGACCGGGAAGCGCTTCATCAGCACCGTGCCCACCGCCCAGCTGAAGGAACCCGCCAGGATCAGCAGCGTGCCCTTGGGCGCCGCCTGCACCGACTGCATCTCGTTCGCCATGAGCAGCAGCATCGCCCCCATGCCGAGGCCGACGCCGAGAATGCGGCGCGCGGTGATGCGCTCTTTCAGCAACCAGGCCGAGAGCGGCACGCTCCACAGCGGCATGGTATAGGCCAGGATCGCCGCGCGGCCGGAGGGCATGTGACGGATGCCGTAGACGATGCACACGTTCCACACCGTGATGTTGACCAGGGCGATCACGAGCAGCCTGCCCCATTGACCGTGCGGCACGCGCAGGGGCAGGCGCGCGTAGGCGGCGATGGCGAACAATCCGATGGCGCCGCCGAGCAGGCAGGCGCTGCGAAAGCTCAGCACCGGCACTTCGCTCAGCGCCAGTTTGATCATCGGCCAGTTGAAGCCCCAGCCCAAAGTGAGCGCCACCAGCACCCACAGGATGGAAGCCGGGAATCCCTGGCGCTCCTGCCGCTTCAAGCTTCGCTCTCGGCCTGCAGCGCAAGTTCGACCGCGCGCCGGTCGGCGCCGACGTAATCCAGTTCACCGCGCAGCACGAGATCGCATAGCTGCTCGAATTCGGCGCCCGCCAGGCTTTCGACGCTCCGCTTCACCCAGTCGGCGGCGCTGGCGGCGATCAGCCTGCGTACCCGGCCATGGTGCGCTCGCTTCTGTCCGGCGCAGACCGTGGCGTGCGCCCGGATGGCTTCGACCAGTTGCGGCAGGCCAACGCCGCTGGTGGCTACAGTAAGCATGACGCGCGGCGTCCAGGTTTCATAATGCTTCAACGATAGCATCCCCAGCAATTCGCGTTCGGTGCGATCGGCCAGAGGCAGGTCTGCCTTGTTCACCACCAGGATGTCCGCGATCTCGAGGATGCCGGCCTTGAGCGCCTGCACTTCGTCGCCGAGACCCGGCGGGCAGACCACGATGCGCGTATCGGCGATTTCCGCCACCTCGACTTCGGACTGCCCCGCGCCCACGGTCTCGACGATGATTTGATCGTATCCGGCCGCATCGAGCAGATCGATCACGCGCGCCGCGGTGCGCGACAGGCCGCCGCCGTGACCGCGCGACGCTAGCGAGCGGATGAACACGCGCTCGTGCGCCTGATGCGCGCCCATGCGGATGCGATCACCCAGAATGGCGCCGCCGGAAATGGGGCTGGACGGATCGACCGCCACCACGCCCACTCTGGCGCCCTGCGCAAGCCATTCGCCGATCAGTGCGTTGACCAGGGTCGACTTGCCCGCGCCGGGCGGCCCGGTGATGCCGAGCACGTGCGCGCGCCCCAGATGCGGATGCAGCCGGTGCAGCAGCGCCCTGCCTGCGGCGGTTTCGTTCTCCACCGCAGTCATGGCGCGCGCGAGCGCTCGGCGCTCGCCGGCGAGGATAGCATCCAGCGCGGTCAAACCGGCCTGCGGCCCAGTATCCATGCGGAGTTTGGCCTATTCTTCCCTCTAGACCACGACCAGCGGTTGGCCGAAACCGAGTTCGCGCCGCAGCGTCGAGCAGATTTCGCCGTGGGTGCAGCCGGCCTCGGCCGCCTCCACCACGCGCGCGAAAATGTTCTGCCTCGTATCGTTCGCCGCGGCGGCCAGCGCGTCCTGCGCGCCGCGCACCGCCGCCTGCGAGCGCTGTTCCTTGTACGCCTTGAACGCAGCGATGTGCGCCTGCATTTTGGCCGGATCGGGCGCAGGCAGCGCCTGGCGGTCGCTCCGGCCCTCTTCCACCTGGTAGGCGTTGACCCCGACCACCGTCTGTTTGCCCGAATCGATCTTCTCCTGAAAATGGCGCGCAGACGCGCCTATCATCTTCTGCACCAGGCCCCGCTCCACCGCTTGGTACATGCCGCCGGCGGCATCGACCCCGGCCATGATCGCCAGGATCTTCTGCTCCATTTCGTCGGTCAGCGCTTCCAC
The DNA here is from genome assembly GCA_964400745.1 of uncultured Enterobacteriaceae bacterium. Lineage (GTDB taxonomy): Bacteria > Pseudomonadota > Gammaproteobacteria > Burkholderiales > SG8-39 > 2-12-FULL-64-23. Next base: position 6,528 of record CAYNVY010000046.1, read on the forward strand.
ATAGTAGCTGCCGCCCAGAGGATCGATCACGTCGGTGAGGTGCGCCTCCTCACGCAGGATGTTCTGCGTGTTGACCGCGATCCGCGCGCCGTCGGCGCTGGGCACCGACAGCGCCTCGTCGTACGAATCGGTGTGCAGCGACTGCAGGCCGCCCAGGATGCCGGCCATGGCCTGCACCGTCACCCGGGCGATGTTGTTGAGCGGCTGCTGGCGGGTGAGGTCGACGCCCGAGGTCTGGCCGTGGAACTTGAAGCGCCAGGATCTCGGGTCCTTGGCGCCCAGCTGCTCGCGCGTGATCCGCGCCCAGATGCGGCGGGCGGCGCGGAACTTGGCGACCTCCTCGAACAGGCTGATCGAGATGTCGAAGAAGAAGGTGAAGCGCGGCAGGAACTGGTCCGGGTCCATGCCGCGGTCGATGCAGTCGCGCGCGTTCTGGATCGCCGTGCTCAAGGTGAATGCCACCGCCTCCGCCGGGTTGGCGCCGGCCTGCTGCATGTGCTGGCCCACCACCGACATCGGGTTCCACTTCGGCACGTGCCGGTTGCAGAATGCGATGTGGTCGGCCAGGATGCGCCGCGCGCCGGGCAGCGCGATGCGGAAGAACATGTGGTTGGCGACGAAATGGCTCAGGTAGTCGCTCTGGTTCGAGGTGCCGCTGATCGTTTTCCAATCGACGCCGCGCTTTTTCGCGGTCGCCAGCATCAATGCGAGCAGGGTGAAGGGCGAGGGATCGTTCATGGCGCAGGAGGTGCGCGCGAGGTCCACGCCGGCCAGGCACTGGTCCATGTGCTCGACCGAATTCGCCACCACGCCGCAGGTGCCCAGCAATTCCGCATGGACCTCGTCCATGTCGTAGCCGCGGAACACCGAGTTGCACGGAATCAGCGATACGGCGGTCGTCCCCTGCGCAATCATGTCGAGCAGGCGCGCATTGTAATCCCCGGGCGTACCCAGGCCGATCAGTTGGCGCTGGGTCCAGGTGCGGCCGCGATGCATGCTGGCATAGATGCCGCGGGTGTAGGGCGCCTGGCCCGGATAGCCGAGGTCCGCGGCGTAGTCCCCGCTTGCGTCCTGCGGCGTGTACAAGGGCTTGACCTCGATGCCGGAGCGATTGCGCACGGGCTCCGCGCTGACTGCGCTCGCCGCGAACTCGCGCTGCCATTGTTCCGCCGCGGTTTCCTGCGCGGTCAGTTTGCCTGCTTCCACGGGCTGGTTCATCTGCTTCTCCCCTTATACCGTAGCGGCGCGCCGCGCCTTCGTCATACGGTTGCGGCGCGGCGCGCTTCCGTCATACGGTTGCGGCGCGACGCGCCTCGGTCAGACGGCCGATCTCGACCGCGATTTCCTCCAGCGCGCTGCCCGGATGGAACACCCTGGCCACGCCCGCCTCGAGCAGCATGGCCTCGTCCGCGTCGGGGACGATGCCGCCGACGATCACCGCGATATCCGCGAGTCCGGCCGCGTCCAGCGCCTGCATCAGCTTGGGCACGATCAGGTGGTCGGTGGCAAGCGAGGATACACCGATGACGTCCACATCCTCCTCCATGGCCAGCTTCACCACCGCGGCGATGTCCTGCCAGGGCGGCGTGTACACCACCTCCATGCCGGCGTCGCGCAGAAACGATGCGACCACTCGGCTCCCCCGGTCGTGTCCGTCGAAACCGATCTTGGTGATGAGTACCTTGGGCGGATGCGTGCTCATGCTGGCCTGCCTCGAAAAGTTGTCGAAGGTTTCATGGTTTCTGCGCCTCGCGCAGCAACCGCAGGAAACTGCGCGCGATGCTGCGCGGGGAATTCCTGCCTCCGTCGCGAAACCAGTGCTGCGACCAGTTGAGGGCGCCCAGGAGCAGCAGGCGAAAACTCTGCCGGTCGGTCTCCGGCGGCAGCGGCAGCGCCGCCACCAGTTCCGCAAACAGCCTTTCGTAGCCGTCGCGCAGCTTCACCAGCCGCGCCGCAGCCTTGGGCACATCCTGCGGCAGCACGCGAATCACCACCAGGGCGTAATCGCCGGTCTTGAGCAGGGCTTCCAGGTGCGCCACGGCCGCAGCCTCCAGCCGCTGCCAGGGTTCTTCGTGCCGGGCGATGGCGGCGCGCACCTTCTCGGTGATCAGCCGCACCCCCACTTCGTACACGGCGACCAGCAGGTCTTCTTTCGCGGCGAAATGGTAATAGAGCGATCCTGGCAGCATGTCGACCGCCGCCGCGATGTCGCGCATGGAGGTGGCGGCGTAACCCTTCTCGCGAAACAGGCGAGCCGCCTCGTCCAGGATCAAGGGCAGGCGGTTGTCGCTGCGCGGTATGCGTAGGGTCTGGGCCACGGTCTGCTCGATATTGGAAAAACAAACGACTGTTTGCTTTATAAAGGATATGGCGATGCGGGTCAAGCCGGGCCGGGCCGGCGTCGATGTCGATGCGGCGGTACTTGCAGCGCGGTTCTCGGCTAGAATACGAGCGCATTGGACCGCGGCAGGAGGCCGCATAACCACAGGAACCAAATAATGAAAACGCTTTCGAAATTCGCCGGACTCGCGTTCATGGCCGCTTTGATCGCGGCACCCGCCGGCAGCGCCCTGGCGCAGGCTTATCCGAGCAAGCCCATACGCGTCATCGTGCCGTTCCCGCCGGGCGGTTCGACCGATTTTCTCGCGCGTATCGTCGGACAAAAGCTCACCGCCGCCTGGGGGCAGCAGGTGGTCATCGACAACCGCCCCGGCGCGGGAGGCACGGTGGGCGCGGCCGAAGCCGCGCGCGCGACGCCGGACGGGTACACGCTGTTGATGGGCGCGGTGCATCACACCATCGCGACCAGCGCCTATGCCAAGCTGCCTTATGATTTCCAGAAGGATTTCGCGCCGGTGACCACGGTCGCGATCGTGCCCAATATCCTGGTGGTGAATCCCGCCGTACCCGCGAATACGGTCAAGGAATTGATCGCCTATGCCAAGGCCAACCCGGGCAAACTCACCTACGGCTCGGCGGGAATGGGCACGGCGCACCACCTGATCGGAGAGTCGTTCAACGCGCAGGCGGGGGTCGATATCCTGCACGTTCCCTACAAAGGCAGTTCGCCTGCGGTCGCCGACCTCATCGGCGGGCAGGTGACGCTGATGTACGACACTGTCTCTTCCTGCCTGCCGCATATCAAGTCGGGAAAGCTGCGCGCGATCGGGGTGTCCACGGCGAAACGCTCGGCCGCCCTACCCGATGTGCCCACCATCGCCGAAGCCGCCCTGCCCGGCTTCGAGGTAACCACCTGGTTCGGCTTCCTCGCCCCGGCCAAGACACCGCCGGACGTGGTGACCAAGCTCAATACGGAAATCGTGAAGATTCTGAACATGCCCGACGTCAGGGAGCGCCTGCTCGCGGCCGGCAGCGAACCGGTGGGCAACACTCCCGAACAGATGACCGCACAGATCGCGCATGAAACGGCGGAATTCGCCAAGATCGTCAAGCGCGCCAAGCTCGTCGTCGAGTAAGCGCGGCGCCCCACCCAATCACGCACAGGACACGAAAGCCAAAGCCGATGAAAATCACCAAACTCCAGGTCTACATCCTGCGCGCCCCGGATACCGGCCGGCCGCACTGGGTAAGCCATTTCATCGTTCCGAAGGCGAACGAAATCCTGGTCCGGTTGCAGACCGACGAGGGCGTGGAAGGCATAGGCCTCGCCACCAGCTACACCCCGATCGAGGCCGCGATTCACGCCTTTCGCAGCGGGGTCGGCGATCTGATCGTCGGCGCCGATCCGCTGGCGCCCGAGCAGTTGTATCAGAAGCTGTTCGCGCTGACCTGGCAGCGCCTGGCGCACGAAAAGGGCTGGTCGCGCGAAGCGCTGGTGCGCATCTCCTCCGCGGTCGATATCGCGTGCTGGGACATCATGGGCAAAGCCGCCGGCCTGCCCTTGTACCGGCTGTTCGGCGGTTTTCGCAGCGAGGTGCCGGCCTACGTCACCTGCGCCTACTACCGCGACGGCAAGGACCTGATCGAGCTGCGCGACGAGATGCAGATGCTGAAGGCGCAGGGACACACCGCGTTCAAGGCCAAGGCCGGCGGCGTGCCGCTGGCCGAGGACATGGAGCGCCTGGCCGTGGTGCGCGAAGTGATCGGCGACGACAAGGACCTCATGGTCGACGTCAATCGCGGCTGGGACCTCGCCACCGCCATCGAGGGCGCGCGCCTGCTGGAACCGCTGCGCCCGCGCTGGCTGGAGGAGCCGGTGCGCTGGGCCGACGACCGGCGCGAGCTGAAGCTGCTCGCGCAGAGAACGAATATCCCCCTCTCGGCCGGGGAAAGCGAACTGACGAGTTACGGCTGTCGCGCCCTTCTGGAAGAACAGGCGATCGAAATCCTGCAATTCGACTGCACCATGATGGGCGGTTTCACCGAGGGACGAAAACTGGCCGCGCTGTGCGAACTCAACAACGTCAAGGTCGCACCCCACCACGACTGTTTCATCCACGCGCACATCGTGGCTGCAAGCCCGGCCGGTTGCATCGTCGAATCCTTCACCGATCCGGAACGCGATCCGCTGCAGGCCGAGTTGTTCCAGGATCCGCCGCGCATCGCGAACGGCCGCCTGACGCTGAAGGAGGCGCCGGGGCTGGGATTGACCCTGTCGGAGGCGGCGGTCGCGAAGTTCGGCGAGCGCATTCTGTAGCAATGCCGCGCCGCCGTTCGGCGCGCTTCGGATCGAGGCAAACCGCGTGAATGGATTGCGCAGCCTGCTGGTTTCGGCCCTGGCCCTGTCGCTCCTGGGCTGTGCCAGCGCGTCCGCGCCGCCCGAGGCGAGCCCCGCCATCGCGCGCCTTTCGCCCGAGGAATTGGCGCGCATGATGCCCCCTGCCCAGTCCAGCCTGTCGCTTGCCGACATCGTCCGCCTGTCCAAGGAAGGCGTTGCGACAAGGGACATCATCGCGAAAATCAGGGAATCCCAGTCGCGCTACGACCTGAGCGCATCGCAGACGATAGACCTGCACGCGCAGGGCGTGGGCAAGGAAGTGCTGGAATACATCCAGTCCGCGCGCGCGCAGGAACTGCGCGACCGCATCGCCGAGGAAATCAATCAGCGCGAACTGCGCCACGCCGAGCAACTCCGGCGCGAGCAGGAACTGCGCCTGAACCGGCCGTATTACGAGCCCTGGCCGGGCGTCCATCCCGGCTACGGCTGGGGTCCGGCCTACCCCTTGCGCCCGTTCGGCGGGTTCTACTGGCGCCGGTAGACGACCAGCGCCACGCCTATCGCCGCCAGTGCCATCCCCGACTGTGCCGTGGTATTGAGCGTCTCGTCGAACATCAGGTAGGCGATCAGCGCGGTCGAGGGCGGAACCAGATAGAAAAGGCTAGTCACCGTCGTCGCCTCGCCCTTGCGCACCAGGATATACAGCAGCGAAATGGCGCTGATCGACAGCGCCAGCACCAGCCAGGCGAGCGCCGCCACGAATTCGCCGGTCCAGCGCACCTGCATCGTCTCAAACACGAGCGTGAAAGGCAGCAGCACCAGCCCGGCGGCGCAAAACTGGATCACCGAACCGGAGCGCAGATCGACCCCGCCGCAGAAGCGCTTCTGATACAGGGTTCCAGCCGTGACGGAAACCAGCGCCATGACCGACAGGGCCAGCGTGGCCGGCGTGATGCCCGTGAGCACCGTGCGCCCGAGCACCACCAGCAGGACACCGCCGAATCCCAGTACCAGCCCCGCCCATTGCCGCGCCAGCAGGCGCTCGCCGAACAGCGGCGCGCTGGCGAACGCGGTCAGAATGGGCTGCAGTCCGACGATGAGCGCGCTCACGCCGGCAGACATGCCCAGGTGAATGGCGCAGAACACGCCGCTCAGGTAACCCGCCTGCATCAATATTCCGGCGACGGCGACATGCGCGAACTGCGCCTTCGTTCGCGGCCAGAGGGCCCGCATCGCCAGCGACAGCGGCAGCATCAGCGCCACCACGAACGCAAAGCGCAGCAGCAGAAACGTCAACGGTTCGGCGTAGGGCAGGCCGTACTTGGCGCTGACGAAGCCGGTGCTCCACAAGAACACGAACAGGCCGGGCATGGCCTGCAGCCACAAGCCTTTGGCGCTGTTGTCAGCGGCCGGCATGGGGCACGCGGCGTTGGGGGAAGGAAGCGAGGCGAATTGACATGGACATGATCACAAAGCCGCGCAGTATATCAAGCCTGCGCCGTTCCCCCTCTGTCTGGACGGTTAAACCGTCGGGAAAGTAAGCCCACGCTAACTTGCCGCTTCCCGGCGTTTGGAATATGCAATAACAGCATGAATTATATAGAGAATAGCAACGATTTACGCCCTGCTTTCGGGTCCGCGGCTGGCAATGCCCTGCTTTGCAATAAATTTGTGCAACACACCAAATAATTGTGCAGCACACAAAAAACTTCTTGACATGCAATCAGTTGGGAGTAGAATTCAAATTGTTGCAGTGCAATATATCTCGTTAGGTGCGTCAGACGCGCCAAACGCGAATTGCACCCCAGATCGCTGAAACCGTTTAACAACTCTTTTTGGAGAATCAAATGATCAAGACCCCCGAGCAATTCGCTGCCGCCAACAAGGCCGGCATGGACGCGCTGTTCACCGTCGCCACCGCCCAGTTCGCCGCGTTCGAGCGTCTGTCGGCGCTGAACTTCAATACCACCAAAGCCGCTTTCGAAGACAGCGTCAGCCAGGCCAAAGCCCTGCTGTCGGCCAAGGATGCGCAGGAGTTCGTCAACCTGACCTCCGCCGCCGCCCAGCCCAGCCTGGAAAAAGCGATCGCCTATTCGCGCAACGTGTACGAAGTGGCGACCCAGACCCAGGCCGAAGTCAACAAACTGGCCGAAACCCAGGCTGCCGAAATGAACAAGACCGTGGTTTCGCTGCTGGACAAGCTGAGCAAGAATTCGCCGGCCGGGTCCGACGTCGCTGTGGCCGCGGTCAAGTCCGCCATGGCCGCCGCCAACTCCGCCTACGACAGCTTCACCAAAGTCGTGAAGCAGGCGACCGATCTGGCCGAGTCCAACGTGACTGCCGCCACCACCCGTGTGGTGAAACAAGCCCAAACCGGCAAAAAGAAAGCGGCCTAATCTCGCTTCAAGAACACGCTGACGGCTTTTCCTCCTGCCGTCAGCGGCCCGGGCGCAAGCCCCGGCGCAAACTGAACCCCGGACCGTATCCGGGGTTTTTTTTCGCCCCGGCCCGGCTGCCTCCCGCGCCTACTTGTCCACGCCAGGCTTGTTTGGATGCGAAACGCCCGCATATACAGGCTTGATCGGTATCAATGGGACTGCGATAACGCGGTCCACACTATCCAAATCACTATTCCAATTTGACCGGGGAAGCTTGACCATGCGATCGCGCGATTCCAGATCGTGGATGTGGGCGGAGGCGCTGGAACTGTTGCAGAACGCCGGAAGGCTGCAACGCCAGTTCTTTCAGGTCGGAGAAGCTCGCGGCGCGCCGTGCTGGGAACCTCCGGTCGACCTGTACGAGAACGGACGCGAACTGCGCCTGCTGGTCGCCCTGCCGGGCGTGACCCCGCAGCAGCTCGAAGTGGTGCTGGCGCCGGGCAATGTGATTGTCGTTCGCGGCGAACGCCCTTTGCCCGCCGACTTGAGGCACGCTTCCATCCACAGGCTGGAAATTCCCTACGGGCATTTCGAGCGGCGCCTGTCCCTTCCACCCGGCGGGTTCGAGCTGATCGATCAGCGGCTGCAACACGGCTGCCTAGTGCTCGACCTGCGCCGCACAAGCTGAACGGAATCACCATGCGACTCGAACAAGCCACCCCGCGCAGCGAGCTCGAGACCGGGGCCGAAGCCAGCCCCGACGGCGCAAACAGCGCAAGTGGCGCGCTGGCATTGCCGGATGACGCGATCATTATCGTGCCGGTGCGCGACCTGGTGCTGTTCCCGGGCATGATCCTGCCGGTCACCATAGGCCGCGAAAGTTCGATTGCGGGCGCGCAACAGGCGATCAAGTCCGAGCGGACCATCGGCCTGCTGCTGCAGCGCAATCCAGAAGCCGATCGCCCCGCGCCAGAGGACCTGAGCCAGGTCGGCACGATCGCCGGCATCCTGCGCTACATCACCACGCCCGATGGCGCGCACCACATCATCTGCCAGGGGCAGCAGCGGTTTCGCGTGATCGAAATGCTCGAAGGCTATCCCTTCCTCGCCGCGCGCGTGGCAACAATAGAAGAGGCCGAGTCGACCGGGACGCAGATCGAAGCGCGCTTCCTGCAGTTGAAGGAGCGCGCGCTCGAAGTGCTGCAGCTCACGCCGCAGGCGTCGCAGGAACTCGCGGGCGCGGTGCAGAACATCGCTTCGGCCGCGGCACTGGCCGACATGGTCGCCGGCCTGATGGACATCAAGGCGGCTCAGAAGCAGAAGCTGCTCGAAACCGTCGACCTGCAGCAGCGACTGGACGCGGTGCTGGAACTGCTCGCGCAGCGCCTCCAGGTGCTGCGCCTGTCGCGCGAGATCGACGAGCGCACCAAGGCCAGCATGGACGAGCGCCAGCGCGAGTACCTGCTGCGCGAACAACTGAAATCGATTCAGAAGGAACTGGGCGAGGGCGAAGACGGCAATGCCGCCGAGCTGGCCGAACTCAAGGCGGCCATCGCCGAGGCGCAAATGCCGGAAGAGGTGCACAAGCAGGCGATGAAGGAATTGAAACGCCTGGAGCGCATGTCGGACGCGTCGGCCGAGTACTCGATGATCCGCACCTACCTCGACTGGCTGATCGAATTGCCGTGGAAGGCGCCAGAGGCCGGCGCAATCGACATCCAGGAGGCGAGACGCATTCTCGGCGAAGACCATTTCGGCCTGGAGATGGTGAAAAAGCGCATTCTCGAGTTTCTCGCCGTGCGCAAACTCAAGCCCGACGGCCACGGCCCCATCCTGTGCTTCGTCGGCCCGCCGGGCGTGGGCAAGACCTCGCTCGGGCAGAGCATCGCGCGCGCGCTAGCGCGCAAATTCGTGCGCGTGTCCCTGGGCGGGGTGCACGACGAGGCGGAGATCCGCGGCCACCGGCGCACTTACATAGGGGCGCTGCCGGGCAACATCATCCAGGCGCTGAAGAAGGCGGGCACGCGCGGCTGCGTGATGATGCTGGACGAGATCGACAAAGTCGGCGCGGGCATTCATGGCGACCCATCGTCCGCCCTGCTGGAGGTGCTCGATCCGGAGCAGAACGACACTTTTCGCGACAACTACCTCGGCGTGCCGTTCGATCTGTCGCGCGTGCTGTTCATCACCACCGCCAATATGCTCGATACCATTCCCGGCCCGCTGCGCGACCGGATGGAAATCGTGAACCTCCCGGGTTACACGCAGGAGGAAAAACTCGAAATCGCGCGCCGTTATCTGCTGCAGCGCCAGTTAAGGGAAAACGGCCTCGCGCCGGAACAACTCCAGCTGTCCGACCCGGCCCTCACCGCCATCGTCCGCGATTACACGCGCGAAGCCGGCGTGCGCTCGCTCGAGCGCCAGATCGGAGCGGTGTGCCGCCGTGTCGCGGTAAGAATCGCGGAGGGGGCGCCGGGCAAGGCGCTGATCGAAGAAGCCGATCTCGCCGACATCCTCGGCCCCGCGAAATTCGAGAACGAGGTGGCGCTGCGCACCGGCATGCCCGGGGTGGCGACCGGCCTCGCCTGGACCCCGGTCGGGGGCGATATTCTGTTCATCGAGGCGACAAAGACCGCCGGCGGCGGCAAGCTGATCCTGACCGGCCAGCTCGGCGACGTGATGAAGGAGAGCGCGCAGGCCGCCCTCACGCTCGTCAAATCGCGCGCTGCAAGCCTGGGCATCGACGCCGCGCTGTTCGAACGCACCGACATTCATGTGCACGTCCCCGCCGGCGCCATCCCGAAAGACGGGCCCAGCGCCGGCGTGGCGATGTTCGTCGCCCTCGCTTCGCTGTTCACCGACAACAAAGTGCGCACCGATACCGCGATGACCGGCGAAATCAGCCTGCGCGGTCTGGTGCTCCCGGTGGGCGGCATCAAGGAAAAGGTGCTCGCCGCCATGCGCGCCGGCATCGCCCGGGTGATGCTCCCGGCGCGTAACCGCAAGGACCTGGAGGAAGTGCCGGCCGAGGCAAGAGAAAAGCTGGAGTTCGTATTTCTCGAGAATGTCGACGATGCGGTCAACCTGGCCATAGAAGACTCCGGATCCTGACGGGCCCGGCGAAACGAAAGAGGATGCCGAATGCAATAACGGCGCGCCGAAGCACACCCTGCCAAAGAAAGACCGGCTCGAAAACGAAGAAGCCCGCGATCAAGCAGCCTTCGGCCGGTCGGGCGGGACGGAATGCTCCTCCCAGGTGCCGCCCACCTCGATCACGCCGCGCTTGAGTTCCTCCAGCGCGGGGATCACTTCCCCCGGCGCGCCGCGCACGCCGAGTTCGATGTGCCGGCGCTGCCCGCCTTCTCCGACACTGGGCAGGCTGAACACCTTGAGCCCGCGGTATTTGGCTTCGACCGCGAGCATCAGCGGCGTCAGTGTACTTTCGGCCGACTCGTACACGAGAATCGAGGCTTCGGTTTCCGCGTGCAGGTGGAACAGCGCCTTGTATTGCTGATCCAGCACCCACTCGACCATGGGCCAGGCCATGATGGGGAATCCCGGCACGAAATGATGCTCGCGCAGGGAAAAGCCCGGAATGCGGTTATAGCCGTTGGGAATGATGCTGGAACCGCGCGGAAACTCGCCCATCTTGAGCCGGTTCGGGGTGATCTCGGCGCCGAAGCGGCCGCGGATTTCCGCTTCCGCGTCCGGATGCAGCGCGAGATCCACCCCGGCCGCGGCCGCAGCGCATGCCCGCGTGTGGTCATCCGGCGTCGCGCCTATGCCGCCGAAACTGAACACGATGTCGGCACCTGCGAGAGTGCGCTTCAACGTGGACGTGATCAATTCCGGACTGTCGCCCAGGTACTGGCACCAGGCGAGCGTCAGACCGCGGCTGCGCAAAATGGCGATCAGCTGCGCCATGTGCTTGTCCTGGCGCTTGCCGCGCATGATTTCATCGCCGATGATGATGGCGCCTATGGGCATCTCGATCTCCTGAAGTTTTGCTATTGAATTGCAACCGGTTCGTCGCGCAATTGCGCCAGGCGCGCCAGGCAATAGTGGATGAAAGCGAGGCCGCCGTAAACCGGCGCGAACAGGCCGAGCACGGGAACGAGCCCGAACAGCGCGACCACGACGCCCAGAAAAAACATTTCGCGGCCGTACCTCTGAATCAGCGTCTGCATTTCCCGGGCGCTCGCGTGCTCGTACAGCGCGTCGTAGCGGAACACGCGCTGATTGAGATAACCGAAGAGCACGAGCGGCAGCACCGGCCACAGCGGCGGAAAGAACCAGAGCGGCAGCGACAAGGCGAGCAGCAGCGCCAGCCAGACCAGGGTCATGACACCGTTCCACAAGCTGCCGGCGAAGGTTCCGCCCTGCCTGCGTTCGAGTCCGGGGTGCGCACGTTCGGCCACGAGGTTCACCATCGCCGGCATGGCGAACACGCCGATGATCAGCACCGCGGTGATCAGCACCAGCGGAATGAACAGCAGCACGAGCAGGATGGCGGAGAGATGCGCGGCGACGAGCGTCAGCGGCCACACGCCCATGGCCCAGACGAGCGCCGCGGACTGGTCGAACTGCGATTGCAGCCAGAGCGCTGCCTGGGACCAGAACGCGAACGCCAGGCCCAGCCACAGGGCGAGCGCGAGCAGCACCGGCCAAAGCAGCAGGAACAGCATGCGCGGATGCAACAGGGTCGCGAGCGCCTGCAGCAGCGCTTTGCTTATCTCACTCACGCGTTTCCTTCGCTCTCGTTGAATTTCATCGCTGCAGCGCCTGCCACATCTTCTGCAGCCGCTTCACCGACACCGGCACCGGGGTGCGCAATTCCTGCGCGTAGAGCGACACGCGCAACTCCTCCAGCAGCCAGCGAAACTGCGCCAGCTGCGGATCGGCCACGCCCTGCTTTTTCTGCTTGACGTCTTCGCGCAGCCAGGTCTGCCACAGCGGGCCGAATTCGGCGCTCCAGCGCGCGTCGCGCGCGGGGTCGGCGCGTAGCTTCTCCAGCCGCAGCGCCAGCGCCTTCAGATAGCGCGGGAAATGCTGCAGCCGCTCCGGCGGCGTGGCGGCGATGAAATTCTTCGGCAGCAACTGCGCCAGCTGCTCCTCGATTTCACGCGCGGCTTGCGGAAAATTCTTCATCCCCTGCAGCTTCTTCTGCAGCCCCTGGTGCTCGGCGAGTATGCTCGCGACCAGCCGGCAGATTTCCTGCGCGAGCAGCGACAGCCGCGTCTTGCCCTCTTCGCAGCGCCTGAGAAATTCCGCCTGCGTCGCCGGCAGCGGCTCGGCCATGCAGGCGCGATCGAAGCTCACGCGCAGCAGCTGATCCTTGAGCGAGGCCGCGTCGCCGAAGGCAAGGAACTGCATTCCCATGTCGCGCAGGCCCGGCAGGTTCTTTTCCAGGTAGCGCGTCTGCTCCTTCAGCTGCAGCATGAACAGGCGCCGCAGGCCGTCGCGGTGCAGGCTGCTCGCCTTGTGCGGCGAATCGAGCACTTCCAGGTCCACGCTTTCGCCGCGGTCGACCAGCGCCGGGTAGCCGATCAGCGTCTGCGCACCCTGGCGGATTTCCATGATCTCCTGCAGATCGCCGAAATTCCAGGCGGTGATGCCGGACAGGGCCGCCTTGGGCTGCGCGATGGCGCTGAACTGCTCTCCCGCCTGTTCTCCGAGTTCCGCGCGCAGTTGCGCCAGGCTGCGGCCCATGGCGAGCTGCCTGCCGTGCTCGTCCACTACGAGAAAATTCATCGACAGGTGCGCAGCCAGGAGTTCCGGGCGAAAACCGTCCTGCGGCAGCACCAGGTTCAGCTCTTCGCGCGCATGGCGGGCAATGGCCTCGGCGAGGGACAGATCGTCCCTGCGCTCTTTGTCCATGGCCGCCGCGGCCGCCACGAACGCGTCGGCGAATTCCGGCAGCGGCCCGAGCTTGTGCCGGACTTTCTGCGGCAGCGTTTTCGCCAGCAGCGCGACTTTCTCCTTCAGCAGGCCCGGCACCAGCCAGTCGCAGCGTTTGGCCGAGAGCTGGTTCAGTGCGATCAGCGGGACGGTGAGCGTGAGGCCGTCGCGCGCATTGCCCGGATCGTGCAGGTATTCCAGCGCATAGCTGCGTCCGCCGATGTCGAGCTGGTGCGGAAACAGCGTGGTGGTGATGCCCGCCGCCTCGTGCCGCATCAGGTCTTCGCGCTTGAGGCAGAGCAGCTTCGGATTGTTCGCTTCGGCCTCGCGCCGCCAGTGCTCGAACGCGGCGCCGTTGTGCATGCCCTCCGGAATCAGGCTGTCGTAAAAGGCGTAGATCAGCTCTTCGTCCACCAGCACGTCGGGGCGGCGCGACTTGTGCTCCAGCTTCTCGATATCCTCGATCAGTCTGCGGTTGTGCTGGAAGAACGGCGCGCGCGTGTCGAATTCGCCACCGACCAGCGCCTGGCGGATGAAAATCCGGCGCGATTCCGCCGGATCCATGGGTCCGTAGTGGATGCGCCGGTTGCCGTAGAGCAGGATGCCGTACAGCGTCGCCCGCTCGAACGCGGCGACGTGGGCCGGCTTTTTCTCCCAGTGCGGCTCGTACTGGTGGCGCCGCACCAAGTGCGCGCCCACGCTCTCCAGCCACTCCGGTTCGATGCGCGCGATGCAGCGCGCGTACAAGCGCGTAGTCTCGGTGATCTCGGCGGCCATGATCCAGCGCCCGGCCTTCTTGCCCACGCCCGAGCCGGGGTGGATCAGGAACTTGATGCCGCGCGCGCCCAGATAGTGTTCGCTGTCCTCCGACTTGCAGCCCACGTTGCCGAGCAGACCGGCGAGCAGCGCCCGATGGATTTGCGCATAGCTCGCCTCCTTGCCCGACACCTTCCATCCCATCTCCGCCACGAAGGTATGCAACTGGCTGTGGATGTCCAGCCACTCGCGCATGCGGTTGTAGGAGAGGAAGTTCTCGCGGCACAGTTCCATCAGCTTGCGGTTGGATTTCTTGTGCGCAAGCGCCTCGTGGTAGAACTTCCACAGCTTGAGCCAGGAGAGAAAATCGGATTTCTCGTCGTCGAACTTGGCTTGCGCGGCGTCGGCCGCGCCGGCGCGCTCCAGCGGCCGCTCGCGCGGGTCCTGCAGCGACAGCACAGCCGCGATGATCAGCACCTCGGCGAGGCTGCCCTCCTCCTTCGCCGCCAGGATCATGCGCGCGATGCAGGGGTCCAGCGGCAGACGCGCGAGCTGCCGCCCGGTTTCGGTCAGGTCGTTCGCGTCGTCCACCGCACCCAGTTCGGCGAGCAGGCCGTAGCCGTCGCTGACGGCCTTGGGCAACGGCGGATCCAGAAACGGAAACGCTTCGACCTCGCCCAGTCGCAGCGATTTCATGCGCAGGATCACGCCTGCGAGCGAAGAGCGCAGGACTTCGGGCTCGGTGTAGGCCGGACGCGCCTTGAAATCGTCCTCGTCGTACAAGCGTATGCATACGCCGCTCGCCACGCGGCCGCAGCGTCCGGCGCGTTGATTGGCGCTCGCCTGCGAGATCTTCTCCACCTGCAGTTGCTCCACCTTGCTGCGGTAGCTGTAGCGCTTGATGCGCGCCTCGCCCGGATCGACCACGTAGCGTATGCCGGGCACGGTGAGCGAGGTCTCGGCGACGTTGGTGGCGAGCACGATGCGCCGGCCGGTGTGCGATTTGAACACCCGCTCCTGTTCCGCCGCGGACAAGCGCGCGAACAAGGGCAGGATTTCGGTGTGTGGCGGATGGTGCTTGCGCAGCGCCTCGGCCGCTTCGCGGATCTCGCGCTCGCCCGGCAGGAACACCAGCACGTCGCCCGGACCGCATCTTGCCGCTTCGTCCACCGCGTCGACAATGGCGTCGGCCATGTCCGGTGCGCCGTTTGCACCCGCGCGGGGCGCATCATTTACCCCCGCGCGGGGCGCGGTGGCGCCCGCCGCTTTTACGAGCGTGAGCGGCCGATAACGTACCTCGACCGGATACAGTCTTCCCGAAACTTCAATCACCGGCGCACCCCCGAAATGCCTGGAGAAGCGCTCTGCGTCTATGGTTGCGGACGTTACGACGAGTTTCAGGTCGGGCCTGCGCGGCAGCAATTGCTTGAGGTAGCCGAGAAGGAAATCGATGTTGAGGCTGCGCTCGTGCGCTTCGTCGATGATGATCGCGTCGTACTGGCGCAGATCGCGGTCGCCCTGGGTTTCGGCGAGCAGGATGCCGTCGGTCATGAGCTTGATGTAGGAGCGCGGACCGAGCTTGTCGTTGAACCGGATCTTGTAGCCGACCGCGCCGCCGAGTTCGGTTTTCAGCTCCTGCGCGATGCGCGCGGCGGAGTCGCGCTTCTGTGAGCTGTCTGGGCGGGTTTCACTCCGTGCATTCTACCGGCTCTGAAGATCGCGCCGGATTAGCAATGCCTGCAATTCGGCCACAACCGCCATTGGGGCGTGTCGCCACCAACGACCGCAATGTTCGGGTCAGCTGTCATAGCCCTGGAATTCTGGCCCAGCGACCGCGTGACCCTTCAGGCTACAGCCGGATCGAACCCGAAGCGGTTCCACAGCGATGCGAAAGGCGGCCGCTCAATCGGTCTATGCCATTCGGTCCATCGTGGCAATTCTTTGAGACGACAATTCTTTAATTATCTTGCGATACCGAACAGTTCCACCTTGCCTATTTCCGGCGCGCTCCGGCTTTGCGCGCGGCATACTTGGAGTCGCGCGCGTCCTTCTGCTCCTTTTTGTGCGCTGCATCGGCCTCCACTTGGGCAACGCGCTCGGCGTCTTTGCGGGCCTTTTCTTCCGTGACGGCGCGTGCTTGCCTGGCTTTCTCAGCCGTGCGTTCTGCGGCTCGCCGTTCTGCGGTGACTTGGTTCGCGTATTTGCGTTCGGCCGTGCGGATTTGGCGCGCTGCTTCGGTTTCCACCCGCGCCGCTTGCCGCTCGGCGGATTGTGCGCCGTTGCCCCGTGCCATTGCCTGAATCTTTTCCAGTTGCGCTTGCTTCGCCTTGGCCGCCGTCTGCAAACGCTCCGTGAAACCTGGTTCTTTACGAGACATGTATTTAATCTTCTATTTCAAAGTAGTCGCATACGCGGCTGATAACGCTTAGTAAGCTTAAATGCACTGGGACCTTCGAGTGCTCGAATCCCGCTCCCTTTCAAGGAGTTCTCTTCGGTTGTTTATTTTGCTGCTGTTGCTGTTGCTTCTGCTTCTCCTCTTGCTCTTTCTTAGCTACCTTCTGTTTCTGACCCTTGTCCTTATCCTTTTTCCCACCTTTGTCTCCCATTGCGGGGCTCCTTTTCGTTTGCACTCATCGTTTCGCCGTGAGGCGCGTAACCTCTCCAATCTGCGCGCTCATTATGCTCGCTTACGCCAAAGGCGGCAGATTGGCGAGTTCCTGACGGAAGGGGGAGCAAATGACCGGTCGGCACGGAAATGTAGCAAGGATGGTCAGCTTCTAACCGGTTGTCCTCCCTGGCACCCGCGGCCTGCCGAATTTCCAGCCAGTGTCAACTTTTCAAAAACGCGAACCTACACTCCTGTTAAGGCTTGTAGGACGCCTGCCCTGACGCGGAGGTGGCACGGCGCAGTGGGC
>CAYNVY010000047.1:0-22867 GCA_964400745.1 uncultured Enterobacteriaceae bacterium
CTTGCTGCGCACGATGGAGCCGCGGATCTGCTCGCGGATGAACAGCACGATGGCGAGAACGATGCCTGTGCCCGATGCCGGGATCAGCCCGACGGTCAGCGCGACCGTGACCACCGCGAGAATCACCGCGAAATCGAAAATGGTGTGGCGGAATTTCAGGAACTGCAGGCTGTGGCGGTCTATCATGCGCACGCCGATGACGATCAGAATGGCCGCCAGCGCCGCGACCGGAACCCAGGCCACCAGATTGCCGAGCAGCAAGAAAGTCAGCAGCGCCAGCACCCCCTCGATGACGCCGGACATGCGGCTGGCCGCGCCGCTGGAGATGTTCACCAGGGTCGCGCCCATGGTGCCGGCGCCGGGCATGCCGCCGATCAAGCCTGCGGTCACGTTGCCCAGCCCCTGGCCGATCAACTCGCGGTTCGAGTCGTGGCGCGAGCGCGTCAGCGCATCCAGCACGACGCAGGTCTTCAGGGTGTCGATCGACAGCAATACCGCGAGGGTGAGCGCCGGCACCAGCAGGCTCTTGAGAGCCCCCGGTTCCAGCCCGCTCAATCCCTGCCAGCGCGCCGCCATGCCCTCGGTGAAGCTGCCGCCGCCGCTGAGCGCGCCGACCACCAGTTGGTTCTTGTCGAGTTGCAGCATGGCCGGATCGCCGAGCGCGAGGCCGAAATAGGTGCCGATTCCCGCCAGCAGCGCCAGGATGGCCGCCGGGACCACCTTGGTGAAGCGCGGCGCCAGCACCATGACGGCGATGGTGACGACGCCGACGGCGATGCCCTGCCACTGCCATTGCGCGGGCAGGCTGAGCGCGTGCCACAGGCTGGTGCCGCCAGGCGCGCCGAGAAACTTCGGTATCTGGCTGCCGATGATGATCAGGCCGACGCCGGAGAGATAACCGCTGACCACCGGATAAGGCATGTACTTGATCAGGCTGCCCAGCCCGGCGAAGCCGAACGCCAGTTGCATCGCGCCGGCCATCAGCGCCAGCACGGTCAGCAAGATGAGCACCGTCTCCTGCGGCGTTCCCATTTCGATCTGCTGAATGGCGAATGCCGCGAGCACGGCAGCCGCCGGCGCACAGGGCGCGGTGATCAGCCGCTTGGTGCCGCCGGCGAGGGAAGCGACCAGGCCGAGGGCGGTGGCGCCGAGAATGCCGGCCAGGGCTCCATAGGCGGCAAAAGTGCCGCCCAGGGACGCGTAGATGGTTACGCCGAAGGCGATGGCCGAGGGCAGCGCGACCAGCATCGCCGCCAGGCCACCCCAGAAGTCGCCTGCGAGGTTGCGGGAGTTCTCGATCTTCACGGTGATTGCCTCTCGATCAGCATGCAGTCTCGACCGGAATCGGCCTCTGCATCTTGATTATCATCAATCGTTGACGCAGAAACCTGAAGATCATAGTGCAAGCGGCATCCGGGCGCAGCGCTATCGGCCGGGGCGAACAGTTGGGTCCGCGCCTGTCGCGGCACAGATATGCCCACGCCTATGCCTTGCGCAGCGCCGGGTGTAGGATTGCAGCGCAAAAAGGCTGGTATCCGCCTGCGCCGAGAGCAGCGCGGGCTTTCCCCCGCGCAAGAGGCCGACATGACTCAAGACCGTCCCTGGCTCGACTACTACGGCAAGATTCCGCATACGCTGGCCTACCCCGAGATCACGCTGTACCAGGCGCTGGCTGCCTCGGCGCAGAGGGTGCCCGATGCGATCGCTTGGGATTTTCTTGACACGACTTCGACCTACCGCAGGTTTCTCGCGGCCATAGACGCCTGTGCCGATGCGCTGGCCGCGCTCGGGCTCAAGACCGGCGAGCGCATTCTGATCTCGATGCCGACCTCGCCCCAGGGCGTGATCGCCTTCTATGCCGCAAACAAGCTAGGCGCCGTGCCCGCATTGATCCACCCGCTGTCGACCGCGCCCGAAATCGAGCACTACCTGAACGCCAGCGGCGCGCGTATCGCGCTCACGCTGGACGCCTTTTACGGCCGCTTCGCCGAGACCAAGCCGAAGCGGCCGCTGGCGACGCTGATCCTGGCGCGCATCCCGGATTATCTTTCGCCGCTGAAGAAAATCGGCTTCTGGCTGGCCAAGGGACGCAAGATTCCCGCGGTGCCCGCCGATGCACGCGTGCGCTGGTGGACCGAACTCATGTCCGGCGCGCATCCCGGGGCGCCGCCCGGCACAGCGAATACCGAGGCCGCCGCCGCCATCCTGTTCTCGGGCGGCACCACCGGCATGCCCAAGGGGATCGTGCTCTCCAACCGCAATTTCATCGCCGAGGGCATGCAGGCCGCAGCCTGGGGCGGCATGGGCGAGGGCCATTCCATCCTGGCGGTCCTGCCGATATTCCACGGCTTCGGGCTGGGCGTGTGCGTGAACGCGGCGTTCATGGCGGGCGGCAAATCGATCCTGGTGCCGATGTTCAGTCCCGAAATCGTGGCGAAACTGCTGCGCACCAAGCGCCCCAATCTGCTGGTCGGCGTGCCTACCCTGTACGACGCGCTCACGCGCGACCCGTCGCTGGCCCGGGCCGACCTTTCCTGCCTGCGCGCCACTTTTTCCGGCGCCGACACGCTGCCGCGGCCGGTGAAAGAGCGTTTCGAGAAACTGGTCGCCGAGCGCGGCGGGCGGGTGCGCCTGCTCGAAGGCTATGGCCTGACCGAGGCCGTCACCGCCATCATGGCGATGCCGCTGGACGAGTATCGCGAGGGCTCGATCGGCATACCCTTCCCCGACATGCTGGCCAAGATCTGCCGCGTAGGGAGCGAAGAGGAACTGCCGCCCGGTGAGGAGGGCGAAATCTGCGTATCCGGTCCGGCGGTCATGCTCGGTTACCTCGACGACCCCGAGGCCACGCGCGAAACCCTGCGCGTGCATGCCGACGGCCGCACCTGGCTGCACACCGGTGATCTGGGCAAAATGGACGCGGACGGATTTTTCTACTTCACCGTGCGCCTGAAGCGCATGATCAAGTCCTCCGGCTTCAACGTGTACCCGGCGCAGGTCGAGGCGGTTCTGTATCAACATCCGCTGGTGGCCGAGGCCTGCGTGGCCGGCGTGCCCGACCCGTCACAGGTGGAGCGGGTGCAGGCCTTCGTCGTGCTCAAGGATCCGTCGCAGGCGAACGCCGAGACCGCGCGCGTGCTGATAGCGCATTGCCGCGCGCAGCTGATCAAATGGTCGTGCCCGCGCGAAATCGAGTTCCGCGCCGAATTGCCGAAGACGCGCGTGGGCAAGATCGACTACAAGGTCCTGGTGCAGCAGCGTGCGGCACGCAGTGACAAGATCGACCATGACAACGACGGCAACGACCACAAAGTCGGCGACGGCGACGGCAACGACAAGGGCAGCGGATGAAAATGGAACCGATGACGGCACATGGCGGCGATCGCGTCGCCGCGGTGCTCGCGGCGCACGGCGTGCGCTTCGTCTTCACCCTTTGCGGCGGGCACATTTCGCCCATACTCACTGCGTCCAAGGCGCGCGGCATGCGCATCGTCGACGTCCGCGACGAGGCGACCGCGGTGTTCGCCGCGGACGCGGTGGCGCGCCTGACCGGCGTGCCGGGGGTCGCCGCCGTGACCGCAGGTCCGGGGATCAGCAATACCATCACCGCGCTCAAGAACGCACAGCTCGCGCAGTCGCCGCTCGTCCTCTTGGGCGGGGCCGCGCCCACGGCGTTGCAGGGCCGCGGCGCGCTGCAGGACATAGATCAAAAGCCGCTGGTCGCCCCGCACGTCAAACTGTTCCGGAAGATCCGGCGCGTGCGCGACCTGGGCCCTGCGGTGGAAGAAGCGTTCGCGGTGGCGCGCTCGGGCGTGCCGGGGCCGGTGTTCATCGAATGCCCGGTCGATCTCTTGTACGACGAAGCCAGCATTCGCCAGTGGTACGCCGAGGCAGCGGGAAAAGGCAAGGCGATTGCCGACCGGCTGCTGCGCTTTTACCTGAACCGCCATGTCGAAAAAATGTTCGCCGGCAGCACCGAGGCGGTGTCCTCGACTGTGCGCGAAGTGCCGACGCCGGGCGCGAGCGACGCCAGCGTGGCGGCCGCCGTGGCCGCGCTGGCCGCGGCCGAACGGCCGCTGCTGGTGATCGGCAGCCAGGCGCTGTCGATTGCGGGCGAAGCGCCGCGCATCGCCGCTGCGGTGGCGCAGTTGGGCATTCCGGTCTATCTGTCGGGCATGGCGCGCGGCCTGCTCGGGCGCGATTCAGCGCTGCAGATGCGGCACCAGCGGCGTCAGGCGCTGCGCGAGTCCGATTGCGTCGTGCTCGCCGGCGTGCCCTGCGATTTTCGCCTCGACTACGGCCGCCACGTGCGGCGCAGCGCCACGCTCATCGCAGCCAACCGCAGCGCGAAAGAGGCGCGCATGAACCGCCGGCCGGATATCGCCGCGATCGGCGACGCCGGCCTGTTCCTGCAGCGCCTGGCCGCGCCTTTGGGGCAGTCTGGCCGGCGCTGGAATTCGTGGATCGAAGAGGTGCGCACGCGCGACTTCAAGCGCGAAACCGAGATCGAGGAGCAGGCGCGGCCCGCAGGCGAGTTCGTGAACCCGGTCGCGTTCATGCGCGCGCTGGAGGCGGCGGCGGGCGAGGACGCGGTGATGGTGGCCGACGGCGGAGATTTCGTCGCCACCGCGTCCTACATCCTGCATCCGCGCAGCCCGCTCTCCTGGCTGGACCCGGGCGTGTTCGGCACGCTGGGTGTGGGCGCCGGCTTTGCGCTGGGCGCGGCGCTGTGCCGTGCGCAGAGCGAAGTCTGGATCGTCTACGGCGACGGCGCCTGCGGCTACAGCCTGATCGAGTTCGATACCTTCGTGCGCCACGGCATCCCGGTGATCGCCGTTGTCGGCAACGACGCCGCCTGGACCCAGATCGCGCGCGAGCAGGTGAAAATGCTGCATGACGATGTGGGCACGGTGCTCGCGCGCACCGCCTATCACGCGGTGGCGGCGGGCTTCGGCGCCGAAGGCATGCTGGTGAAGACCATGGCCGAAGTGCCGGCGGCTCTGGAGCGGGCGCGGGCCTGTGCCAAGGCCGGCAAACCGGTCCTGATCAATGTATGGCTGGACAAGACCGACTTTCGCGAAGGGTCGATATCGATGTGAGCGGGAGAGCGGATGCCTGAAGAGCCGCGTGGATACTGGATCTGCAGCCTTTTTGCGTGTGACGCGCAGCCGCCGCCCGAGGCCCGGTAGCGACCGGCAGTCCTACGACTTGAGGCCGATCTCGCGCCGCATGCGCACCGCGGTCTCGCTACCGCTGTAGTAGCGCGGGATGCGCAGAGTTTCGGCAAAGCCCTGCTTCAGATAGAAGCGGCGCGCGTCGAGGTTGGATTCGCGCAATTCCAGATGAATGCTGGCGATGCCGGTGGTGAGCGCGGATTCGGTGAGCCACTCGAGCATGCGCCGCGCAATCCCCTGGCGCTGACAATCGGGGCGCACGGCGAGCAGCGACAGGTGCGCGCGCTCTTCGCCGAACTGCATGATGGCGAAGCCGGCCAATTGCTCGGCGCTGCGCGCAGTCAGCACCAGGGTTTCGTGACGCCCCAGATTGCGCGCCACGCGCTCGGGCGTCCAGGTCCATGGCAGGCCGGCTTCGATCAGCTCGCGCGACATCTGCGCGATCGGCATCGCGTCTGCGGAGGAGGCCGGCTGCAAGCTCAGCTTGTGCAGAGGTTAGTACGATATGAGGGGATACATCCCCTCATACTCCCCTATATTGCCGGCCATTTCAATACTTCTGAAATGGCCCCCTGGAATATTTCACTGCAATTCGAACTCCCGTGCCAGCAATTCGTAGGAACGCAGGCGGCTCGCGTAGTCGCCGGTGATGGTGAGCAGCATCAGTTCGTCGGCGTTGAATTCATCGCGCAGTTGCAGCAGCCGCTGCTTTACCTCGCGCGGATCGCCGATGATCGCGCGTGCGCGCTGCGAGCGGATATAGGAGAGTTCTTGTTCAGTGTAGCGCTGCGCCTTTGCCTCCTGCAGTGTCGGAATCGGTGTGTTCAGTCCCCGCGCCATCTGCAGCCGGCGCAGGTCGACGCAGGCGGCGAGGGTCTCCGCTTCGGCTGCGGTTTCGGCGCAGATGACGAAGGCGCAGACCACGGCGTGGGCCGCGGCTTCGCGCGCCGACGGCCGAAAGCGCGCCTTGTAGGCGCGCGTCACCGCGTCGCCGCCCTGGGCGTTGATGAAATGCGCGAAGGCGAAGCGCAGGCCGAGCGCGGCGGCGAGCGCGCCGCTGTAGTCGGACGAGCCCAGCAGCCAGATCGGCGGTGCAGATTCTCCGGCCGGCATCGCCTTCACCCGCGCGAACGCGTGGTCCGGCGGCAGGGCGTCGTCGAGATAGCCGACGAGATCCTGCACCTGTTCGGCGAAGTTGTCGGCGGCGCTGTACTGGCCGCTGGAGAGCGCCTGCGCCGTCAGCATGTCGCCTCCGGGCGCGCGGCCCAGGCCTAGGTCTATGCGTCCGGGAAACAGCGCCTCCAGCATGCGGAACACCTCGGCCACCTTGAGCGCGCTGTAATAGGGCAGCAGCACGCCGCCGGTGCCGACGCGGATGCGTTCGGTTGCGCCCGCCACGCGCGTGAGCAGAATCTCCGGGCAGGGATCGGCGAGCGCGGCCACCGCGTGGTGCTCCGCCAGCCAGTAGCGATGAAATCCGAGTGCGTCCGCCGCTTGCGCGAGTTTGACGGTTTCCGCCACGGCGCGCGCGGCAGTATGGCCGCTGATGATGGGTGACTGGTCGAGCACGCTGAGGCGCAGGTTCATGAGGTGTTCCGATCTTTGGTTTCCGGCTTGAATTCGGACATGCTGTGCGGTCATGCCGCATTCCTGCGACGCAGCGCGGCCAGGCCGCAGACGAGGAGCGCGAGCGCCACCACCGGCGCGTTGCCCCAGCGCACGTAGGGCGTGGCGCCGCTGCGCCCCTGGGCGCTTCCGCTCAGGGCGCCGCGGGTGAATAGCGGAAGCGTCGCAACGACCTTGCCTTTGTGATCGATGATGGCGGTCGTGCCGGTGTTGGTGGCGCGCAGCATCATGCGGCCGGTCTCGAGCGCGCGCAGCTGCGCGATCTGCAGGTGCTGGTGCGGCGCCAGCGAATCGCCGAACCAGGCGAAGTTGCTGGCGTTCACGAGCAGCGTCGCCTGCGGCAGGCCGCGGATGATTTCCTCGCCGAAGGCATCCTCGTAGCAGATGTTGACCGCGACCTGCTGCCCGGCCAGCGCGAGCGGCGCCTGATCAGCGCCCCCGTGCGCGAAATTGCTCAGCGGAAGGTTCAGCACCGAGAGAATCCAGCCGAAGCCGGCCGGGATGAAGTCACCGAATGGAAACAGGTGTGCCTTGTCGTAGCGCTGGACCGGCGCCGTGCCCAGGCTGATCACGCTGTTGTAATAGCGGCCGTTCGCTTCGCGCACCGGCAGGCCGACGATCAGATCGGCGTTGCGTTCGCGCGCCGTCCTGGCGAGTTCGGGCAGGAATCCGGGATCGAGTTGGTCGAGAAAGCGCGGGATGGCGGTCTCGGGCAGTATCGTGAGCCGCGCGGTGGACTCGCTCGCCATGCGCCGGTACAGCGCGAGCGTGGCGGCGAAACGCGCCTCGTCCCACTTCAGGTTCTGCGCGATGTTTCCCTGCAGCAGGCTCACGCTGATCGGCGCGCCCAGCGGCCGGGTCCACTCGAGCTGCTGCAGCGCATAGCCGGCGGCCATGAGCAGCGCGAGCCCGAAGAGCGCAGCGGTCCGGGCGCTCGCGCGCAGCGCTGCGAGCAACAGCCCGGCGCACAGCCAGGTGAGCCAGCTGAGGCCGAATACGCCGATGACGGGGGCGAAACCGGCGAGCGGGGAGGCCGCCTGCGTATAGCCCAGCGACAGCCACGGAAAACCGGTGAACAGCCAGTCGCGCAGCCATTCGATCAAGGTCCACAGCGCGGGTATCAGCAGCAACTGCCTTGCGGCAACCGAGGCGCTGAGCTTCGCCTGCAGATAACCGGTGGCGGCCGGAAACAGCGCGAGAAAGGCGCAGGCGAGCGTCGTCGCGAGCGCGGCGAGCGGCGCCGGCATGCCGCCTATGTCGTGCAGGCTGACGTAGATCCAGCTGACGCCGCCGAGAAACAAGCCCATGCCGAAAGCGAAGCCGAGCAGGGCCGCCGCACGCGGCGCGGCGGCGCGCTGCCACAGCCAGAGCAGGCACGCGCCGGTGACGTAGGGCACGGGCGCGAGCGCAAAGGGCGCGAAGCCCAGCACGGTGGCTGCGCCTAGCAGAAATGCGGTGAGCGGGGCGCGCGCGTATGCCAGCGGTGCGGGATTCATTGATCCCGCGGTTTCTGCACCAGCAGGGTATGCACACGGCGGCTGTCGGCGCGCATGACCTGGAACCTGAAGCCCTTGATGACGATGTTCTCGCCGCGCTTGGGCACGCGCCCGAAGCTGCTGATCACCATGCCTCCGACCGTGTCGTACTCCTCGTCGCCGAAGCCGGTGCCGAAGGCTTCGTTGAAGTCGGTGATCTCGGTCTGCGCCTTGACCCGGTACTGGCCGCTGGATTCGGGCAGGATATTGTCTTCGGTCTCGTCGAAGTCGTATTCGTCCTCGATCTCGCCCACGATCTGCTCCAGCACGTCTTCGATGGTCACCAGGCCGGCCACGCCGCCGTATTCGTCCACCACGATGGCCATGTGGTTGCGGCTGGCGCGGAATTCGCGCAGGAGCACGTTGAGGCGCTTGGATTCCGGCACGAACACCGCCGGGCGCAGCATCTCGCGCACATCGAACTCCTCTTCGCCGGCGTAGTAATGCAGCAGATCCTTGGCGAGCAGGATGCCGAGCACGTTGTCGCGCTCGCGATCGATCACGGGGAAGCGGGAGTGCGCGGTCGAAATCACCGTGGGGATGAATTTGTCCGGCGTCTCGCCGATGTCGACCACGTCCATCTGCGCGCGCGGGACCATGATGTCGCGCACCTGCATCTCCGACACCTGCAGCACGCCCTCTATCATCGACAGGGCTTCGGAGTCGAGCAGGTTGCGCTCGTAGGCCGAATGCAGCAGTTCGATCAGCTGCTCGCGGTCCTCGGGCTCGCGCATGATCAGCCCGGACAGGCGTTCAAGCAGCGACGGTTTGTGAGGCTCGTCCATATCGCGGGTCAGAGATCAACTTGCATAAGGATCAGGATACCCGAGTTTATGCAGAATTTTCACTTCGAGTGCTTCCATCCGCGCAGCCGCGCGCGCGCTTTGGTGATCGTGTCCCTGCAGGTGCAGCGCGCCGTGCACCGTCAGGTGCGCCGCATGCGCTGCGATCGTCCTGCCCTGAGTCCGCGCCTCGCGCCTCAGCACCGGCGCGCACAGCACCAGGTCTCCGATCAGCGCTTCCCCGCGTCCGGGCCTGCCGTAGCCGAAGCTCAGCACGTTGGTGGCGTAGTCGAGGCCGCGATAGGCGCGGTTGAGCTTGCGCCCTTCGACGGCGCCGACGAAGCGCACGGTGATCGCCGCGCTTCGATCGAGGGCGGCCGCCAGCCAGCGGCGCAGTTCGGGCTTGCCCGGCAAGCCCGATGCGTTCGCCTCCTTCTGCACCGTCAGCTCCAGTTTGACCGCGGCGCGCTCAGTTTTCGCTTTGGTGGCTCTCATACGCGTTGACGATGCGCTGCACCAGCGGATGGCGCACCACGTCCTCGGCCAGGAATTGAGTGAAAGCGAGGCCGCGCACTTCGGCCAGTATCCTGCGCGCCTCGATCAATCCGCTCTTGTTGCCGCGCGGCAGGTCGATCTGGGTCACGTCGCCGGTGACGACGGCCTTGCTGCCGAAACCGATGCGGGTGAGGAACATTTTCATCTGCTCGGGCGTGGTGTTCTGCGCCTCGTCGAGGATGATGAACGAATGGTTGAGCGTGCGTCCGCGCATGTAGGCGAGCGGCGCGATTTCGATCGCGCCGCGCTCGAACATCCGCCCCACTTTGTCGAAGCCCATCAGGTCGTACAGGGCGTCGTACAAGGGGCGCAGGTAAGGATTCACTTTCTCGGCCAGGTCGCCCGGGAGGAAGCCGAGCCGCTCGCCCGCCTCAACCGCGGGGCGCACCAGCACGATGCGCTTCACCGCGTCGCGCTCCAGCGCATCCACCGCGCAGGCCACGGCCAGATAGGTCTTGCCGGTGCCGGCGGGGCCGATGCCGAAGGTGATGTCGTGCCCGAGGATGTGCTTCATGTACTCGACCTGGCGCGGCGTGCGTCCGTGCAGATCGGGTTTGCGCGTGAGCAGAGCAGGCGTGTCGCCTGCAGCGGCACTCGACTGGCGGATCTCGACCAGGCCGAGCTGCACGTCGTCGATGCTGAGGCCGCGCCGCGCCTGGACGTAGAAGCGCTCCAGCACTTCGGCGCCGCGCGCCGTTTGCTGAGGCGCGCCTTTCAGGGTGAAGTGCTCGCCGCGGCGCGAAATCGTGATGTCCAGCGCGATTTCGATCTGACGCAGGTTCTCGTCGAATGCGCCGCACAGGGTGGCAAGGCGCTGATTGTCGACCGGGGACAGCGTGACTTCCAGGGTTTTGGGCCTCATTGTATTGCGCCGGTTTGCGTCGTCCGATTTTCGTCGCACTGCTCGGACTGGACGCGTTCGGGGCGTTCGCCGACGGAAGGCGGAACGCGGTATTCACCGCCCGTAGGTGGAACGCGGTATTCACCGCCCGCAGGTGGAACGCGGTATTCACCGCCCGCAGGTGGAACGCGGTATTCACCGCGTAGGGTATGCGTCAGGGCGGCGGTGATGGTGACGTCCGCCATGTGGCCCACGAGTTCGGGCGGACCGGCGAAATTCACCGTGCGATTGTTGCTGCTGCGCCCGCAAAGCTCGCCCCGGTGTTTTTTCGCTGCGCCTTCGACCAGGACGCGCTGGACGCTGCCGACCATGCCGTGGCTGATCGAACTCGCCTGGCGTTCGATCAAGGCCTGCAATCGCGCCAGGCGTTCCTGTTTGATCTGCAGCGGCGTGTCGTCGGCAAGTTCCGCCGCCGGCGTGCCCGGCCGCGGGCTGTAAAGGAAGGAGTAGGAATCGTCGAAGCCGATCTCCTGCGCGAGATGCATGGTGGCCTCGAAGTCGCGGTCGGTTTCTCCCGGGAAGCCGACGATGAAATCGGACGAAATCGAAATGCCGGGGCGCGCGGCGCGCAAGCGGCGGATGACGGACTTGTATTCCAGCGCGGTGTAGCCGCGCTTCATCGCGGCCAGCACGCGGTCCGAGCCCGATTGCAGCGGCAGGTGCACGTGGCCGGCGAGCTTGGGAATGTTGACGTAGGCGTCGATCAGCCGCTGGGTGAATTCTTTCGGATGCGAGGTGGTGTAGCGGATGCGTTCGATCCCCGGAATCTCGGCCACATACTCCAGCAGCAGCGCAAAATCGGCGCGCTCCGGCGCGTTTCCCGCATGGCCGGTCGCATCCTTGATGCCCCCGGCCATGCTTCCGCGATAGGCGTTTACGTTCTGGCCGAGCAGGGTGAGCTCCTTTACGCCGGCGAGCGCCAGTTCCGCCGCCTCGGTGAGCACGTCTTCGAACGGCCGGGAAATCTCCTCGCCGCGCGTGTAGGGCACGACGCAGAAGCTGCAATACTTGCTGCAGCCTTCCATCACGGAGACAAAGGCCGCGGCGCCGCTGGTCCGCGCCGGGGGCAAGGAATCGAATTTTTCGATTTCGGGAAAGGAAATGTCGACTTGCGCGCGTCCGGTGCGCCTGCGCGCCGCCAGCAGCGCCGGCAGGCGGTGCAGCGTCTGCGGACCGAACACCACATCGACGTAGGGTGCGCGCGCCACGATTGCGGCGCCTTCCTGGCTGGCGACACAGCCGCCGACGCTTATCATCAGGCCGGGGCGCGCCTGTTTGAGGTGCTTTATCCGGCCCAGATCGTGAAACACCTTTTCCTGGGCCTTTTCCCTCACCGAGCAGGTGTTGAACACGATGACGTCGGCTTCGGCCGGATCGGTCGTGGTTTCCATGCCGTCGGCCGCGGCGAGTACATCGGCCATCTTGGCCGAGTCGTACTCGTTCATCTGGCAGCCGAAGGTCTTGATATAAAGCTTTCGCGCCATGGCCGCCTTACTGGGGTTTCTTGTCGGGTGCGGCAGCTTCTTCCGCGGTGAGCACCCACACGCGGTGTATCTGGCCGGTGCCGTCCAGGGTGTATTTCACCAGCGCGCCCGGCGGCAGGCTCATCGGCACGACGATCAGATTGTCCGGTCCGCGCGTCTGGGCGCCGGCCGAAAGGCGCATCCGCTGTCCGTCGATTTCGACGATGGCATTCTCGATGTGGACGATGCTGCCGCGCGCGGCGCTATCCGGGATCTGCCGCACCTGCGCCATCCCGGTCGCAGGAGGCAAAAACGTGCAGATCAGCGTGCAGATCAGCGCGGCGAACAGTTTTCTACGCATGGGGCGACACCGGAGCGGTGTTTCAGGATTCGAGGCAGGCGATTATAGACCATGCCCCGCAATTCGTAGCAGGCGCCCATGCCGCTTGCTTGCCGGCGCTTTATTCTGGCGTTTCTTCGTAGTACGCTTCTTCCGGCGGCGCTTTTGGGGTGCAAGGACTTGCGCCCGGCGCCTTCGCGAAAATGCGACCACCGGCAGATATATGAAATGATCGTCTCCCTTTATTCGACCAAAGGCGGCTGCGGCAAGTCCACCCTCGCGGTCTGCCTTGCGGCCTATTGGTCGCAAAGCAAGAAGACGGCGCTGTTGGACGCGGATCCCCAGGCGTCGCTGGCGCTCTGCCGGCAGGAGGTTTTGCGCGTTCCCGTATTTCAGGATACGAGCAAGGGCATAGGCAAGACCATCGCAATGCTCGCCGCCGAATACGACAGAGTGGTGATAGACACCGCAGGCTACAGGCGGCGCAAGAATACCGAGGCGCTGGAGCACTCCGATTTCGTGCTCGTCCCGTGCAAGCCCTCCCCGTTCGATGTGCGCGAGGCGCTGGAAGCGGTGGCTCTGCTGCGCGAAATATCGGACAGCAGGGAAAGAAAGGGCGTGCCCCTGCGCTACGCCATCGTCCTGACCATGGCCCAGCGCACGGCCGTGTCGGCCCGGTTTCGGGAGGAACTGGAGCGATCCGGCGCGCCTTTCATGTCGGCCCAGATCGGTCAGCGCGTCGCCTTCGTGGAAGTGCCGGGCACAGGCTTTCCGGCGTCCGGTTCGGTTGCTGCGCTGGAGATCGAACTGCTCGCAAAAGAACTCAGGCGAAGACTGAAAGCTTGAGTTGATTCAAAGAGATGGCCGCGCGTGACGATGCGCATCAATGGACATCGGTCGGCGGAAAGCTCACAATGCGCGTGAGGGTATTTGTTTGATCTCGGTCAACGATTTGTCGAAGCGTTCGTTTATATTGGTGATTCTTCCAGTTTCTTAACAAAACAAAGGGGGTACAAAGATGAAGTTCGCAGGAATATTGGCTGTAATTCTGGCGCTGATGCTGTCGATCGGGAACGCCATGGCGATGCCGGCAGGAAAGATTGAATTTGCCGGCGGTGGCAGTGGCAAGGTGACGTTCGATGCAAAAACGCATGCGGACAAAGGCTTGAAGTGCCCGGATTGCCACACCAAACCCAAGCTGTTCGAGATGAAAAAGGGCAAGAGCGAGATCACCAAGGCCGGTATGAAGGAAGGCAAGTTCTGCGGCGCCTGCCACGACGGCAAGAAATCGTTCGGCGTCAAGGCTGAGGCCGATTGCGGCAAGTGCCACAAGAAGTAGACTGCTGATCAGCAAGAAAAAGGCGGCATTCGATGCCGCCTTTTTTATGGTGCGATTGGGCTAGCGTCGCGTCGCCTGGTCGCTTGGTCGTCTTTGGCCAGACAGGCTCGAATCGCGCGCATCAAGTCTTCCAGCCTTACCGGTTTGGTCAGAAAATCCGCAGCGCCCAGTTTCATCGCTTCGGACATGGTCTCATCGTTGCTGCTCCCGGAGAGCAGGATCACCGGAATCGACGCCGTCTCCTTGTCTGCGCGCATCAGCGACAGCAGTTCGAAGCCGCTCAGAAACGGCATGTCGACATCGGACACGACCAGATCGGGCGGGCGTTCCAGAACCGCCTTGCCGCCCTCGACCCCGTCTTCCGCCACCTCGAGCGCGTAGCCGGACATGGATAGATGGATGCGCAGCAGCTCGCGGAAGTCGGCATCGTCCTCGATGATGAGAATTCGATTTTCTTCATCCGCTTGCCGGTTCTTCATTGCCTATCCTCTCGGCCGAGCGTTCCTTATAGCGCGAATCCACGGCCTGCCTATTGATGATTGTCACGCTCTGGCATTTGCGGCGATCTGGAGTATATTGAGCATGAATCGCTTCCAAACGGCTGTTTCTGTGGAAATCCTGTCCAGGGCGCGCACGCGCGCCGGGTCAATTCGATGATCAGAGAAGATCTCATACTGCGCAAGGTGCTCAAGCTCGTGCATCTGTTCGAAGGGTTCTCCGAGCAGGACGCGCGCGACTTCATCGCCTGGGCGGCGCGCGTCGACGCGGGTCCCGGCGACGCGGTCATCGGCGAGGGCGAGCACGGCCAGGACATGTTCGTGGTCGTCGCGGGCAGCCTGCGGGTGGTCAAGACCGGCGCAGGCGAGGAACAGGAACTGGCCGTGCTGGAGCCGGGTGACTCGTTCGGGGAGATTGCCTTGCTCGACAGCGGTCCGCGCTCGGCTTCGGTCGTGGCGATCACGGTTTGCACCTTGCTGCGCTTCGAACGCAAGAATCTGGTGAAGATCCCGTCAGTGTCCTTGAAGCTCTATCGCAACATCGCAACATTGGTCGCGGCGCGCCTGCGCGACACCAGCGCGCGCGTCATTCTCGCCAAGTCGCGGCATACGGAAGCGTTCGCAGCGGGCTAACCCGAGGCGGCGCGGCCGTCGAGGCCGATTTCGCGCATGGGGTGAGCTGCGGTCTTGGGGTCGTTGCTGACCCGCGCCCGCATTACTTCCGGAACACGCTCACCCCGTTGATGATCTGCGGCCCGTTCTTCAAGCCGTAGCCTACGCCCACGCCCAAACCGCCAGCGGAAAACTGCCCGCCGATGACGCCGGTCGGTGTTGCCGCGCATCCCGAGCAGGTCAGAGTCGGAGCGTTGGTAATGAAGTTCGCTCCCGGAAGGATCGGCATATTGTTTGCCGCCGCATTGATCGTGACCGCGGTCAGCGTGCCTGCGGGACCGGTGGACGCGGGCATGCTGACGCCCACGGTCGTGCTGACCGTCTGATTGCTGAAGTTGGCGTTGAAGCTCGGACTGGAGATCAAAGTCCCGCTCATGCCGTTGTTGTCGGTCGGGGACGTCCCGCCGACATAGGTGTAGGTGAAGCTTCCTGTCCTCGGCAAATTGACCGCCTGCGTCTGGGTGGGAGTGGCAAACCAGTGCAGATTGCTGCTCGTTGGCGCCGCGATCGCTCCCTGGGCGGGATTGGTGGTCACCCAACTCCCCTGCCAGCGTCCCCAGCTCATGCCGGAGACGGCATCGTATCCAAACTCGACCTGCAGCGCGCTTCCCAAATTGAAGGTGGCCGTGTTCACGCTGCTGGCAGCCGTGCCGTTCGAGGAAGGTGCGTTGAAAAAGCTGCTCTGGCCGCCTGAACCGACGATCTGGGGATCGAGGGAAATTTCCATCGCCGTTGAATTCGAAGCGGTCGGGTAGGCGTAGGCGAGATGCCGGTAGCCCGTTGCCGGAACCGCGACCTGCGCTCCATAGGCGTCGTACATCATGCCCGCGGCCGGCGACGGGGTCGCTACGGCGGCAATGAAACCGGGTGTCCCCAGGCTGGGGTCGATGGCCCAGACCGTTGCCGACGCGGTTGCCCAGAATCCGCCCGTGCAGGTGAAGCCGGCGACGGTGGACGAACCGATGCACGCGCTTCCAACGGTGGGCGTGGTCCAGGTAAACGTGCTGCCGCTGCAGTAAAACGATCCGGACACGCTCCCGGGGCCCATGCATGCCGCGCCGAAGGTCGCCGTTCCGGCGCCGGGCATC
Source organism: uncultured Enterobacteriaceae bacterium (assembly GCA_964400745.1). Taxonomy (GTDB): domain Bacteria; phylum Pseudomonadota; class Gammaproteobacteria; order Burkholderiales; family SG8-39; genus 2-12-FULL-64-23. The sequence continues at coordinate 15,973 of CAYNVY010000047.1, forward strand.
CACATGCCCCCCGTGCAATTGAAGCCCGCGACGCTGCTCGATCCTACGCATGCGGTGCTCGCTGCGGGCGTGATCCATGCCGTGCCGTTGCAGTAGAGCGAACCGGACACGCTCCCGGCACCGGAGCACGCCGCGCCTGCAATGGCCGTTCCACCGCCCGAGCAGTAGGCGCCGGCCGGCGCGGAGTAACCGGCGCAGGGGCCGCCTATGGTGCCTACGGGGAAGGTGGTCGATGCGATCCAGAATCCAGCGGAACAGCTGAACCCACCGGCGGTGCCGGTTCCGGTGCATGGCATTCCTATGGTGGGTGTGCTCCAGGTTGCGCCGTTGCAGTAGAGCGTTCCCGACACGCTGCCGGTTCCGGTGCAGGCGCCGCCCCATACCGCCGTCGCCAGGACCACCGCGCCGCCGCCCGACGCCACCCAGACCCCAGCCGAACAGGTGAAGCCCGCGACGGTGGAGGTCCCGGTGCAGGCCATTCCCACCGCGGGCGTGGTCCAGGTCGCGCCGTTGCAGTAGAGCGATCCGGATACGCTGCCCGCCGTTGTGCACGCTCCGCCGGCAAACGCGGTTGCGCCTCCGGTCGTCCAGAATCCCGCGGTGCAGGTGAAGCCCGCGACGGTGGAGGTTCCGGTACAAGCGGTTCCGACTGCGGGCGTGATCCAGGTCGCGCCGTTGCAGTACAGCGATCCCGATACGCTCCCGGCGCCTGTGCACACCCCGCCGACGACCGCCGTTGCGCTGACCGGGGCCCAGATGCCGGCCGAACAAATGAAACTTCCTACTGTGGAGGTTCCGCTACAGGCCATGCCGACTGCGGGCGTGATCCAGCTTGCGCCGTTGCAGTAGAGCGATCCCGAGACGCTCCCGGTTCCGGTGCATGCCCCGCCTGCAACGGCGGTTCCCCCGCCCGTGGTCCAGAATCCAGCGCTGCAGGTGAAGCCGCCGACCGTGGACGTCCCGGTACAGGCCGTTCCCACCGCCGGGGTAGTCCACGTTGCGCCGTTGCAATACAAGGACCCGGATACGCTTCCTGCCCCGGCGCATGCCCCGCCCGCAACCGGTATCGCGGTGCTGGAGTTCACCCAAAATCCGCCCGTGCAGGTAAAGCCCGAGACGGTGGACGTTCCGGTACAGGCCGTCCCCACCGCAGGTATGATCCAGGAGGCGCCGTTGCAGTACAGCGCCCCGGACACGCTTCCCGTTCCTGTGCATGCCCCGCCGGCAACAGCGCTGGTGCTGCCCGAGGTCCAGATGCCGGCAGTGCAAGTGAAGCCCGCAACGCTGGAGGTTCCGGTGCAGGCCATTCCGACTGCGGGAGTCGTCCACATTGCGCCATTGCAGTACAGCGACCCCGAGACGCTCCCGGTTCCGGTACAGGCCCCGCCGGCAACTGCTGTTCCGCCACCCGAGGGCACCCAAAACCCGAGCGAGCAGGTGAACCCGGCGACGGTGGACGCACCGGTACAGGCTGTGCCCACCGCGGGGGTGGTCCAGGTCGCGCCGTTGCAGTAGAGCGATCCGGCTATGCTTCCCGTTCCGGTACACGCGCCGCCGGCAATTGCCGTCGTGCCGCCCGCCGTCCAGATGCCAGCCGCACAGGTGAAAGCGCCTACGCTGGACGCGCCGCTGCAAGCCGCTCCCGCCGTCGGTGTGATCCAGATGGCGCCGTTGCAGTACAGCCCGCCTGACACGCTCCCCGTCCCGGAACATGCCGTGCCGAAAACCGCGCCCCCGCTACCCGAGGTCCAGAAACCGCTGGAGCAGGTGAAGCCCCCGGCGGTGCCCGTGCCTGTGCAGGCCGTCCCTATCGTCGGAGTAACCCAGGTTGCGCCATTGCAGTACAAGGTTCCCGACACATTTCCCGCTGCCGTGCATGCGCCACCCCAGGTCGCCGTACCGCCACCGTAGGTCCAGAAACCACCGGAGCAGGTGAAGCCACCGGCGACGCCGCTTCCGGTGCATGCCGTTCCCACCGCGGGCGTAGTCCAGGTCGCGCCGTTGCAGTAATAGGCGCCCGATACCGTTCCCGCGCCCGAGCACGCGCCGCCCAATGCGGCCGCTCCGCCGGTTGCGCACCAATTGTTTGCAGCCGAGCATCCGCCGGCGACGGCGATCGTGGTGCATAAAGCCGGATTGGTCGCGCAAGTCGCCCCGGTCACGCCACCGGTCGTGCCGCACCAGTTATTCTCGGCGGTGCAGCCGCCGGTACCGGCACCCACGGTTCCAGCCGCGACCTTCGCCGCGACGCACGCGGCGTCGCAGGTCGCCGTTACGCCGCCCGATACAGGAATGGCACACCAGTTATTCAGCGCAGTGCAGCCGCCTATGGCCGCGGCACTGCCTGCGGCAACCGCCGTTTGCGCCGCCACGCGCGCCGCCATGCAAGCCGCGTCGCAGGTGGCGGCGGCGGTACCTGTTACCGCCGCGGTGCCGCAGAAATTATTCGCGGCGGTGCAGCCGCCTGCCGCCGCGGCGGCAGCAGGGGTCCCGGTTCCGCACCAGTTGTTCGCGGCGGTGCAACCCGCCGCAGCAGCCGCAACGCCGCCGGTTGCGCACCAGTTGTTCGCGGCCGTACATCCGCCCGCCGCCGCGGTCGCGGTGCACAGCGCAGGATTGGTTGCGCAAGTCGCTCCGCTTACGCCGCCCGTGGTTCCGCACCAGTTGTTCGCCGCCGTGCATCCGCCCGTGTCGGTGCCTATCGTCCCCGCCGCGACCTTCGCCGCGACGCAGGCGGCATCGCAGGTGGCGCTGATGCCGCCCGACACCGGAATGGCACACCAGTTGTTCAGCGCCGTGCATCCGCCCGTTACGCCTGCCACCGTGCCTCCGGTGGCAATCGCCGTCTGCGCCGCGATGCGCGCCGCCAGGCAGGCTGCGTCGCATACGACGGCCGCGGTATTGGTGACGGCCGCGGTGCCGCACCAATTGTTTGCGGCCGTGCATCCGCCCGCGGCGGCAGCACCGGTCGGCGTGCCGGTGCCGCACCAGTTGTTCGAAGCGGAACATCCGGCTGCGGCGGCGGCGGTCCCGCCAACCGCGCACCAATTGTTCGCGGCGGTACATCCGCCCGCGACCGCAGTCGTGTCGGCGACGGCTGCGGCGCCTATCGTTCCGCACCAGTTGTTTGCCGCGGTGCAGCCTCCGGTCCCGGTTCCTATGGTTCCCGCCGCAACCTTTGCCGCCACGCAAGCGGCGTTGCACGTCTCGGTGATACCGCCCGATACCGGAATGGCGCACCAGTTATTCAATGCGGTGCAACCTCCGGCGACACCCGTCGCGGTGCCGCCGCTTGCGACCGCCGTTTGGGCCGCCACCCTGGCCGCCATGCAGGCCGCGTCGCAAATGACGCCTGCTGCGCTAGTGACCGCCGCGGTACCGCAAAAATTGTTTGCCGCGGTACAACCGCCGACATATGCGGCGGCCGCGGGCGTGCCTGAACCGCACCAGTTATTTGCTGCCGTACACCCGGCCGCGGTCGAGACCGCGGTGTCGACGAAGGTAGAAGCGAGGACGATTTGCGTTATTTTTGCCGAGTCGACCACCGGTGCGGTGTAGCTCGTGACGCCTTGCATCGCAGGGGCGTAGATCGCGCCGAATGTCGGTGCCGTGAAGTTTCCCGCAGGGATGGCCCCCGGCAAGGTCGAGCCTGCCGACAGCGAAGGCATGAACCCGCCACCCGCAGGCATTGCAGGAACGAATGCGCCGCCCGCCGGCCCGGTCGCGGTGAACGCGGCGCCGCCCGGCGTTGCCGGCGCGAAGGTTCCGCCAGAAGGTATTCCGGGCATCGCCACGCCGCCTGCCAAGCCCGGATCCACCACAGGCGCGCCGAACCCGCCCGGCGCGAATCCCGACGGGACGCCGGGTGCCCCGGATATCCCCGCAGGCAATCCCGGCTGTCCGGGTGCCGGCACGGCCACGCCTGCCGCCACGCCCGCGGTTCCAGGGCTTGCGCCGGTGAACCCCGCGGCGGCGCCGGCGGCGCCCGGGGCCGGGCCTGGAGCCCCGGGTCCTGTGCCTGCAGTCCCGGCTGCCGGTCCCGCTGTTCCGGGCGCGGTTCCGGCAGGCTGCCCCGCGGTCCCGGGAGCGCCTCCCGCAGCGCCAGGGGCAGCGGCTGAGCCACCTGTTGCGGCTCCCCCTGTTCCCGGCGCTGCCGCCTGTCCCGTAGCTCTGCCTTGCGCGCTACCGGTCGCGGCGCCTTCGCCACCTGCGGCGGCGTCCGGCTTGGCGGCTGCGCCCGAGGCCTCCGTGGCGCCGCCTTGCTGCCTGGCCGCCGCCGGCTTGGCCTCTTCCTTGCCGCCCGCCGCCTGCTGTTGCGCTTGCTGCTGCTGCGGTCTGGGGGCTGCGGCAGCCGTTGCCGCTTGCAGCATGAACGGCGGCGTAGGCACGAAGCGCATGGCGCCGCCTGAGCTGACCTGCACCGTCTGACCTGGATTCGTCACCAGGGTGCGCACCGTCCCGCCGAGATCGACTGCGGTGACTGTGTGGCTGCCTTCTATGGTGTGGTTGAGCGTGACGTTGTTGGCGGGCGAAAAATTCAGCACGTTGCCGGAACCGCGTATGCCGACGGTCGCGGTTGGCGTGGTCATCTTGAATTTGCTCTTGTTGAAGCTCGCGATGGCTCCGGTAAAGGCGCGGAACGTACCCTTCACCAGGGACAAGGCCGTGTTGCTGGATTCGTCGGCCTTGCCGTTGTACTGGTGCTGGTCGATGCGCAATTCAGTATCGGGCCTGACCGAGATAAAGGCGCCGTCGCTCAGGCGCAGCTGCGCCGTTCCGTCGCTGCCGGAGATGATGGTCTCGCCGGCCTCGACCGCGCTGCCGCGCTCGACCTTGCGCTCGCCGGCGGCGTTCATCACGCGCACGTCGCCCACGACAAAGTTGAATTTGCCGGCCGCCGCAAGTGCGTTCGCGACAGGCAAGAGCGCAAGCGCGGCGCAAAGCACGAAATTTCCAGACCAGTTTGATTTCATGAACAAGCCCCTGCTTACAAGACCGCTATGGCGATAGCTTCGGGAACGAATGCCGGAATTCACTTTTTGCTGAAGACGCTAAAAATCCCTTCGCAACGACAGCGAGCTGTCGTTACGGCGGTATTCATACAGCGATAGATTCGAACGGTTGACGGTGACGGCGATCGTCCCCTTGATGGTCCATTGTTTCGAGGGGCGCATGGTAAAGCCGACGTTGGCACTGCGCGTATCGTCGCGCGCATAGAAATCGGCCAATCCGGGCGATCGCGCCCCCGGGCTTTCGTCGCGTCGGCGGGTCAAGCCGCCGGAAACGAAGATGTCCGTATTCTGCAGCGGCGTGAACTGAAAATGCAGCAATGCGCCCGTGCCCGTGCGCCCCATATTCGTTCCGGTTTCGAGGTTGACCGGGCGCAAGGCTTTGTCGACGGCGCGATTCAAATTGGCGAATATGAGCGGGTTGGTCCTGCCCTCGAAGAGGTGCAGCCACGAGGCGTTGAGCGATACCTGGTTGGTGTCCTGCGCCTTCGAAATTTCCGCAAGGTAGCGCGGCCTGCTCAATCCCACCGACCATCCCATCTGATCGCGGGCGCCGAAGGCGTGCTTCCATTCCGCGCTGATCCCGGCGGTATCGCGATAGCCGTTCGACGGCGTCCCTTCCTGCGCAAAGCCGGACTGCCGGAACTGGCTGAACGTGCCGGTCAGGCGATACCGGTCGTCGCCGCTGGCAAGGCCGAGGCCTGCGCGCCAGTCCAGCGTCAGGTTGTTCATCTCTTCGACATTGTTGTAGACGCGCTGCTTCGCGTCGCCGCCGACGAACACGCTGAGCCCGTTCTCCTCGCTTACCACGCGGTTGACGTCGAAGCCGGTCGATACCCCCGCATAGTTGCCGGAATAATGCACCGAACTTCCGGTCGGGCGATATTGCAGCGCGATCAATTCCGCCTGGGTGCGGCCCAATATGCCTGCCACGCCGCCAAGATTGTCAGCGGTTGCCGCAGTGATGTTGCTGTCGTGCCCGAAGTTGGCTTCCACATAGGCGCTGACCTGCTGTATCTTGGCTTGCTGCCGTTCAGCGATTACTTCCAGGTGTTTCCTGATGACCGCAGCCGTGGGCTCGGGCGGGTTCTGCGCAAGAACGATGGCAAATTCGCTCTTGGCCAGGTCGTCGCTGCCCATCGCAAAATAGGCGCGCGCCAAATCGAGGCGCGCTCCGGAAAAATTCGGATTGATCGCCAAAACGCGTTCGAAGGCGATGGTGGCGCGGTCCGGCTTGCCGCTGTCGAGCGCTGCGATGCCGAGCAGGTAATCGAAACTGATGTCTCCGGAATAGTCCGCTTCCTTCGGCTCGAGAAGGTTGTACGCGTCCGCCGGCTTGCCGCCCTTGATCAGCGCGTCCGCTTCGCGCAACAGCTTGCCCAGCGCGGCATCCTGTGCGGCCGGCGCTGCAGGTTGCGCGTGTGCGCCGGCGACCATAAGAAACAGCGCGAGCAGACAGCAAATCTGACGAAACCGATTCATGATCGAGGCCATGAGTAGGATAGATTCGAACGACCTTACATCATTATTACTATTAACACAATGAGTTAAGGCACTTAGTTAATGTAAACACTGTTTTTTGGCAAAATAACAACAAGCCTAGACTGGAAGTATCGGCACGCTGGTCCGAAACTGGATTGAAATTGGATAGGTCAGGAATTCAATATAGCCTCAGGATTGCGGGCCAGCAACGCGAAGAGCAGATCGCCAACATGCCGTTGCGGGAGGAGCGTCGCACCGGGGAAACAGGGGAAGGGAAGCCGGCGGCCAAGGGCAGTCAGCATTTCAGGCAAAAGAAAAGGGGCTACGCTTTCACGTAACCCCTTGATGTTGGTGGCGAATCCGTGATTCGAACACGGGACCTGCGGATTATGATTCCGTCGCTC
>CAYNVY010000048.1:0-22685 GCA_964400745.1 uncultured Enterobacteriaceae bacterium
TGGTTTCGCCCACCATCGCCAAACAATGGGCCGACCAGGTGGCGGAACTGGCGCCCCAGCCCGGCTTCGCGCAGGCTTTCATGCCGCATGGCCGGGCGCCCCTGCCGGGCGAGAAGTTCAGCTTTCCGGATCAGGCGAAGACGCTGGAACTGATCGCGCAAACCCGCGGAGAAGCCTATTACCGCGGCGAGATCGCGGAGAAGATCGCGGCGCATGCGAAGCAGCACGGCGCGCTGATGACCGCGGCCGATTTCGCCGCGCACACCTCGGATTGGGTGGAACCGCTGGCGCAGGACTACCGCGGCTATACGCTGCACGAACTGCCGCCGAACGGCCAGGGCATCGCGGCGCTGATGGCCCTGGGCATGCTGCAGCACTTCGACGTGGCGAGCCATCCGGTCGATTCGGCCGACAGCGTGCATCTGCAGATCGAAACGATGAAGCTCGCGTTCGCCGACGTCTATCGCTACGTGTCCGACCCGAAGACGATGACGCTGCGCTTTGCGGAGCTGCTCGACCCGGCGTATCTCGCCGGGCGCGCAAAATTGGTGGACCCGAAGCGCGCGCAGAACTTCAACTACGGCACGCCGCCCAAGGGCGGCACGATCTATCTCACCGCCGCCGACGCGAGCGGCATGATGGTGTCCTTCATCCAGTCCAATTACATGGGCTTCGGCTCAGGCGTAGTGGTGCCGGGGACAGGGGTGAGCCTGCAGAACCGGGCGCACACTTTCACCCTGCAGCCGGGGCATCCGAACCAGGTGGGCCCTTCAAAACGCCCGTTCCAGACCATCATCCCCGGCTTCGTCACCAAGGACGGGCAGCCGGTGATGAGTTTCGGCGTGATGGGCGGCAGCATGCAACCGCAGGGACACGCACAGGTCATGGTGCGGCTCGCCGACTACGGGCAGAACCCGCAGGCCTGTTCCGACGGCCCGCGCTATCGCGTGGTCGAAGGCATGCGGGTCAACGTCGAGCCCGGATTCGCGCCGGAGACGCTGGCCGAACTGGAGCGCCGCGGGCATCAACTCGAGGAACTGGCGCGGGGCTATCTGGATTTCGGCAGCGCGCAATTGATCTACAAGCTGGAGGATGGCTATCTTGCCGCCTCCGATCCGCGCCGCGACGGACAGGCGGTCGGGTACTGAAGCCACGAAACCGTTTCAACGAAAAAATTCACTCGGGAGAGTTTCATGCTGAAACTTTGGGGACGCAACAATTCGGTCAATGTGCAAAAGGCGATCTGGTGCCTGGAAGAACTAAAGGTGCCCTACGAGCGCATCGATGCGGGCATGCAGTACGGCGTGGTCAACGAGCCGCAATTCCGCCGGATGAATCCCAACGGCCTGGTGCCGGTGATCGAAGACGGCGGCGCAGTGATCTGGGAATCGAATGCCGTCGTGCGCTATCTGGGCGCGAAATACGGCAAGGGCACTCTGTGGGCGGAAGATCCGGCGGAGCGCGCGCAGTCGGACAAATGGATGGACTGGTGCGCCACCGTCTACTGGCCGCCGATGCGCGAAGTGTTCTGGGGCTTGATTCGAACCCCGCCGGAGAAGCGCAACCTGGAGCTCATCGAAGCCTCGCGCAAGAAGGCGGCCGAGGTGCTGAAGATCCTCGATGCCGCGCTCAGCGGAAGCGATTACATCGCCGGCAGCCAGCTCACCATCGGCGACATTCCGCTGGGCACCATCAGTTGGCGCTGGTTCGGCATAGACGGTCTGGAGCGGGTGCCGCTGCCCAACGTCGAGGCCTGGTTCAAGCGGCTGTCGCAGCGCGAGGCGTTCAAGAAAAGCGTGCTGCTGCCTCTCAACTGAAATCCATGACCCAGGACAGACTCGAAGGCAAGATCGCGGTCGTCACCGGCGCCGCGAGCGGCCTGGGCCTCGCCATAGCCGAACGCCTGGCAGCCGAAGGCGCCGAAGTGGTGGTTTCCGACATCAATGCGGATGCGGGCAAAGCCGTCGCCGCGCGCCTTCGCGGCACCTTCGTCCAGGCCGACGTGGGCAAACGCGCCGATTGCCGCGCCCTCGTCGATCAGGCCCTGGCCGTCTACGGCACGGTGCATATCCTGGTCAACAACGCAGGGTTCCAGAACGTCGAGACCATAGAAGCGTTTCCGGAAGACGTGTGGGACAGGATGCAGGCGGTGATGCTGACCGGGCCCTTCCTGCTGACCAAGTACGTCTGGCCGGCGATGCGCAAGCAGGCTTGGGGCCGCATCGTCAATATCTCCTCCATCCACGGCCTGGTCGCATCGCCGAACAAAGTCGCCTATATCAGCGCCAAGCACGGCCTGGTGGGGATGACCAAGACCGCCGCGCTGGAAGGCGGCGCATTCGGCATCACCGCGAACGCCATCTGCCCGGCCTATGTGCGCACTCCCCTGGTGGACAAGCAGATCGCAGACCAGGCGCGCACGCGCGGCATTCCGGCGGAGGAAGTGATACAGACCATCATGCTCGAACCGGCCGCGGTAAAGCGCCTGATCGAGCCGGCCGAAGTCGCCGACTTCGTCGCTTACCTGTGCGGCGAGAGCGCCGGCGTGATCACCGGCGCGGCGCTGACGATGGATCTGGGCTGGACTGCTCGCTAGCCGACAAGCGCGCATCGCGCTCTTCTTTCGGCAGCGCCGCCAGTTTCTTCGCCGCGGCGTAGAAGCGTGACATATCCCCGCCTTCCTGCGCCAGCAGCGCGCGCAAGGCGGGCACCAGTTCGGTATACAGCGCGACCGAGGCCAGGGTCGCGTTGTTGGGCTTGGCGGCGAACCAGCGGTCGTAACCGGCGAAGCCGTCCCAAGAACGCTTGAGTTCGGCGTAGTCCCGCTCCATCTGCGCGAAGTGCTGCGCTTTGCCCGCGCGCTTTTCTTCGGGCGGCAGATCCTGCCGGTAGTACTGCTCCAGTACCGATCGATATCTCAGCACCAGCGCGACGAATTCGCTCTTCCTGCGCTGGGAGCGCTCGTAGGCGGCGCGATCGGTATCGCTTCCGAACTGCGCCAGCCAGCGATCCACGCCCGCCTGCTCCACCGCCGTGGCGAAGGATTCGTTGAAGCGCGTATCGTCTTTCACGTAGAGCTGCTGGTGCGCGAGTTCGTGGAATATCAGGCGCGCGAGTTCCGCTTCCGGATAGTGAATGAAAGTATTGAGCACCGGATCGTCGAACCAGCCCAGGGTCGAGTAGGCCGGCACCCCTCCAACATGGGCGTCTAGACCCCGCGCGCGCAGGGCGGCGCTTTCGGCCTGCGCGCCGGCCTCGGAAAAGTAACCGCGGTAGCCGACGCAACCGGCGAACGGAAAACAGTAGGCCAGCGGTTCGACCGAAAACTCCGGCGTCGCGAAAACATTCCACGCAACGAATGGGCGCCCCAGATCCGCGTAGCGCTTGTAGCTGCCGTTCTCCGGCAGCGCGAGCTCGCGGCTGGCGAAGTCGCGGATGCGCAATACCGCCTGCAGCTTGTCTTTGAGCGCCGGCATAATGGCTTCGCGCGCCAGCACCTCGTCTATCGGCGCAGCGCGGCGCATGAGATTCAGGTGCCCGCTGACCGCCTGCGAATAATAGCGCAGCGTGCCGCAGCCACAGAGGAGCGGCGCGATCAAGATGAGCAGCAGCAGCGAACGCGCGCGCATCAAACGCCCCCGCGCGTGCACAGGCTGCCGGCTTCGCGCTCGGTGATGCCGCGCCGGTCGTGGTCGAGCGCCCCGCGCCGGTCGTGGTCGTTTGCTCCGCGCCGGTCGTGGTCGTTTGCTCCGCGCCGGTCGTGGTCGTTTGCTCCGCGACCGCCGTGATCGAACGCTCCGCGACCGCCGTGATCGAACGCTCCGCGTTCGAGGAAACACGCCACTTCGCGCGCGACGCGCGCCGACACCAGCATGCCGCTGTGTCCGACCGGGAGCACGATGCGATCGCGCATGCCCGCCACCTCGGTTTCCTCCAGCCTGACGACGCCGTCGTTCGTGCCGGGCAGGCGCATGAGCATTGCGCCCAGGCCCCAGGGGCGGCTGCCGGCAAGCACACCCAGCTCGCACTGCGGCCGGTATGTCTCGGGCAGCGTGCGCCAGATTTCGCGGCTGGCCCCGAGCACGCGCCCGGCCGCGGCCATATTCCCTATGCGCAAGCCGGCCATGCAGCCGCGGGCCGGCGTTCCCATCAGCACGACGCGCCCGATGCGCTGCTCGCCGTAATTTCGCAGATAGCGCAGGATCACCAGGCCGCCCAGGCTGTGGCCGACCAGATGCACCACCGGTTGCCTCACTTCGGCCAGGCGCGCGGCGAGCCGGCGCGCGTGCTCGTCGAGTCCGTGCGTCAGGGAGCGGTAGCTGAACGCGCAGGCGGCATAGCCTAGTCGCGACAGCAGCAGGCGCAGCCCCTGCATCGCCCAGCCGCCCATCCACATGCCGTGCGCCAGGATCACGGCTTCTTGCTCGGGGCGCTGCGCATCGGGGCGGCTGTCGTTCGGCATATTCAATTCGGCATATTCAATTGTTGCGTGCCCGGGCGAGCAGGTAGGCGCCGACCAGGCCCGGCAACACACTGAACACCAGAAAAGCCTTGCCGTAGCCCCCTGCGAGCCCGACCACGAGGCCGAACAAGGGCGGCGCCGCCAGGGCTCCGATGAAGGTCAGGACCTGGGTGCCGCCGGTGATCGCTCCCACCTGGCCTGCAGGCGCGAGCCGCGCAACTTCGGCGAGATAGACGCCGTTCCAGCCGACCGCGGACGCGCCGAACAGCATGCTCGCGAGTATCACCGCCGGCAGCGGCCAGCCGCCGCCGAAGCCGGCCACTGCCGCACCGGAGAACGCCATCATCACCCCCAGCAGGCCCAGGGTGCGCCGCGGCGAAAGCCAGCGATCGGCCACCGCTCCCCAGGCGATGCGGCCGGCGATCCCGGCCACGTGCGAGCAAGAATAGATCAAGCCGGCGGCAACCAGGCTGTAGCCGAGCTCCAGATTCAGATAGGACACGAAGTAGGTGAACAGGGCGAGTTGCGCCGTGCCGAAAATGAGCGAGACGACGGCCAGTTCCAGCACCGGCGGATTGGCGAACACCATGCGCAGCGGCGCGAGAAAACCCACCGAGGCCCGCTGTTCGGCGCGGCCCTGCTCGCCCGAGCGCGCGAACCGTATCAGGAACGCGAGCGCGAGGCAGAGCAGCGCCACCACAGCCGCGCTCCAGCGCCAGCTGAGATACAGAATCAGCGGCGGCACCAGCACGCCGGCGAGCGCCCCTCCCAGGGGCACGCCGGTCTGCTTGATCGAAAAAATGAGCGACATCATGCGCGGCGGCGCCGCCCGGGCAAGAATGTGCGAACTCACCGGATTGACCAGGCCATAGCCCGACCCGATCAGCGCAGCGGCGGCAAACACCAAAGGCAGCACGGCGACACAACCGATCGCCAGGCCCGCGGCCGCAAGGCCGACGCAGATCTGGCAGACGCGCACGGGTCCGTAGCGCACGATCAGCGCGCCGCAGGCAAGCCCCGAAGTCATGGCGAACAAATACTCGATCGCGACGAACCAGCCTATGGCTTGCGGCGACACGCCGAGTTCGAGCGCCACCACCGGCGCCATGACCGAGGGCGCGATCATCGCCAGGGATGTCAGTGCTTGCACCGCCAGCGTGATCGCCAGCGGCAGAGCGACGCCTTTCATGCGCTAGTCGAGAACTTCAATCGCGCCTGCCGCGGTGACGGTGATCCGGCTGACCCCCCCCTCCATATCCGGCGCCGCCACTTCCGGCGCCGCGGCGGCCAGGCTGCGCGCCATGGCGAAACGCGGCGGCGGAGCGCTCTGGCTGCTGTTCACGCTCAGGCGCTGCACTTTGTAGCTGCGCCCCCCGAGCGCGCCGCGCACGATCTCGGCGCGCGCCTTGAACGCGGCGATCGCCTCCGCCATCAGTTCGTTCTCCGCCAGCCGGCGCGCCTCGGGCGAGACCGCGAAATTCAAGCTGCCCAGTTGCATCCCCGCCTGCAGCTTGCCGATCAGGCCCGACGCCGCTTCAAAATCCCCGCTCTCGATGCGAATCTCGGCGCGTCCGCGCCAGCCCTGCAGCACATTGCCTTTGGCGTACACCGGATAGGTCTGGTTGCTGCCTGAACGCGCGCGCACATTCCCCGCGCTTTTCGCGATGCGCAAGGCCTCGTTGGCGGCCTTGTTGATCATGTTGGCGAGCGTCGCCGGATTGGCGTCGTTCAGTTCCACGTAGAGCGAGGCCGCGAGAGTGTCGTTCGCCACCTCGCGCTGTGCCTCCGCCTGCAGTTCGACCACGTTGTAGCGCGGCGCGGGATCGGCCGCGGGCGCAGCGCCGGCGAAGCAGAGCGCAGCCGCGGCAAGGAAACATTTCAGAGCGCGCATGATCGATTCACTCAAAGTCGAAGAAGCGTGAGTATAGCCGCTGCGCATCGATGCACGCCGCTAAGCGGCCGGACACTTGGTATATACTTCCGCTCCGAGCGGCAGACGCAGGCAAACCAATCGCCGCAAACGATTCCGTTGGACCCATTCGAGGAGATCGCAATGAAAAAACTGTTCCATGCATTGAGTATTGCCGCCCTGGTGACGCTTGCCGCACCGGCCGCGGCCCAGGACAAGGTCAATCTGTCCATCGCCACAGGCGGCACCGGCGGCGTGTATTACCCGCTGGGCGGGGGCATCGCGGCCGCATTGTCCAAATTCGTCCCCGGCATGGAAGCCACCGCCGAAGTCACCGGCGGCTCGGTAGACAATCTCAAGCTGATCGGCAGCGGCAAACCCTACATCGCGCTGACGATGGTGGACGCGACCCTGGACGCGTACAGGGGCGAAGACAAGTTCAAGGGCAACAAGATCCCGGTGCGCACGCTGATGATCCTGTATCCGAACCGCATGCACGTGGTGTCGGTCGAGGGCCGCGGCGTGAGCAAGGTGTCCGACCTGAGAGGCAAGCACGTATCCACCGGCTCCCCCGGCAGCGCCACCGAGGTGATGGCGTTTCGCGTAATCGAAGCCGCCGGCCTGGACAAGGACAAGGACATGAAGCGCGAGCGCCTGGGCGTGGCCGAGTCGGTGAACGCACTGAAGGACAAGAAGATCGACGCCTTCTTCTGGGTCGGCGGCCTGCCCACCGCCGCCGTGACCGACATCGCCAATACGCCGGGCAACAAGATCAAGATGGTCGACCACGCGGAATTGGTGCCGGCGATGAACAAGAAGTACGGCAACCTGTATGTCGAGGACGCCATCCCGAAAGAGACCTACCGCGGCATGGACACCGACAACAAGCAAGCCACGGTGATGAACATCCTGGTCGCCAACGCGAGCATGGACGACAAGACCGCCTACAACATCGTCAAGACCATCTTCGACAAGCGCCAAGACCTGATCAACGTGCACAAGGAAGCGGCGAACTTCAAGCTCGAGAACCAGAAAGCCTCGGCCTCGCCCATTCCGTTTCACCCGGGCGCGGTAAGGTACTTCGCCGAGCAGGGCATCAAGCTCAACTGAGCCGCGCCCGCCGAAACCCCGCCGGCCGGCGGGGTTTTCGTTTCAGCCGCGCGCACCGCCGCCCGGAACCCAAGGCGCGACGACGCCACCCAGCAAAGGCGCTCAACTCATGAGTCAACAGACCAGACACGACCGAAGCACCCCCCCCGTCATCAGCGATGAGGCATTGAGAAAAGCCGAGGAGTTCATCGAGGAGGAAGAGGGCGCGGCCAACAAGATGAGCGGCTGGCTGGCCGGTTTCATCACCTTTGCCGCGGTGGCGATGTCCGCGTTTCACCTGTACACGGCCTACGGCATCCTCGCGACGCAGACGCTGCGTCCGGTGCACGTGGCCATGGTGCTGTTCCTGTCGTTTCTGGTGTTCCCGATCGCAAACCGCTATCGCCACCGCATCATGTGGTGGGACTGGACGCTCGCCCTGCTGTCGGTCGCCGTGGCGGCCTACCTGATCCAGGGCGGCGACGATTTCACCGACCGCAACACCTCGCCCAACGACTGGGACATTTTCTTCGGCGTCGCCCTGATCCTGATGGTGATGGAGGTCATGCGCCGCACCAACGGCTGGATCATGCCCGCGATCACCAGCGCGTTCGTGCTCTACGCCCTGTTCGGCGCCTACCTGCCCCACCCCTGGACGCACAAGGGCTACGAAGTCGGCCGGCTGATCGGCCATATGTACATGACCCTGGAGGGGATTTACGGCGTGGCCGTGGACGTGTCCTCCTCGCTCATCATCCTGTTCACCATTTTCGGCGCCTTCCTGCAGTATTCGGGCGCGGGCAAGTTCTACATCGACTTCTCCTTCTCGGCGATGGGCGGCAAGCCCACCGGCGCCGGGCGCTCGGTGGTGCTTGCTTCCTTCCTGCTCGGCGGGCCCTCGGGATCCGGGGTCGCGACCACGGTGACGCTGGGCGCAGTCGCCTATCCGATGCTGGCCAAAGCCGGCTACGAGCGAAACGCCGCCGGCGGCCTGCTCTCTGCCGGCGGCCTGGGCGCGATCATCTCCCCGCCGGTGCTCGGCGCCGCGGCTTTCCTGATCGCCGAGTTCCTGAAGATTTCGTATCTCGACGTGCTGCTGATGGCCTGCATCCCGACCATCCTGTTCTACCTCGCGCTGTTCCTGATGGTCGAAATAGACGCGCGCAAGTACCACATGGGCGAGTTGATGATCGAGAAAGTCGATACCGTGTGGAACCTGACGCGGCACTACTGGTATCACTTCCTGTCGCTGATTTCCATCGTCGCGTTCATGATGTGGGGTTTTTCGCCGGTGCTGTCGGTGTTCTGGGCCACCGTGGTGTCCTTGATCACCAGCTTCCTGCGCAGCGACACTTCGCTCTTCTCCTACGACCTGTTCAGGGGCAAAGGTCCGCTGCTCCCGCTGATCTTCAAGTCGCCTTTCGTCAAGGCGATGGAAGGCGGCTCGATCGGCGTGCTCAACGTCGCCGCCACCTGCGCCGGCGCCGGGATCATCGTCGGCGTGGTCACCCTCACCGGCCTCGGGCTGAAGTTCAGCTCCATCGTGATCGATTACGCCGGCGGGTCGCTCCTGATGACCGCGATCTTCACCTCGCTCGTGGTGTGGATCGTCGGGCTGGCGGTGCCCGTGACCGCCTCCTACATCATCTGCGCCGTCATCGCCGCGCCGGCGCTGATCAAGCTCGGCGTGCCCGACTTCGCCGCGCACATGTTCATCTTCTATTACGCCGTGCTGTCCGAAGTGTCGCCGCCGACGGCGCTATCGCCGTTCGCGGCCGCGGCGATCACCGGCGGCGACCCGTACAAGACCACGCTGCAATGCTGGAAGTACACCGTGCCCGCATTCCTGGTGCCGTTCATGTTCGTCCTCGACCCGAGCGGCCAGGGCTTGCTGCTGATGGGTTCGACCAAGGCGCTCGCCGCGGCCAACTGGTGGTCCATCGCCGAGGTCACGCTGACCGCTGCAGTGGGCATCGCCGCGCTGGCCGCCGGCTTCCAGGGTTGGGCGCTGATCAAGACCAACCAGCTCGAACGCTGGATGCTGATCGTCGCCGGCTTTGCGCTCGTCTATCCGACGACCATCGCGGATCTGATCGGATTCGGATTCGTCGCCGCCGCGCTCGCGCTGCAGTTCCTGCGGCGCGGCAAACCTCCGGTCGCGCCTGCCTGAGCGAAGGCAGGCGTGCTCCCGCAAAGCCACGTCACGTCGCCGTATCCCGGCGTAGATCAACTCTTACTCAGAGGTCGCGAAGTAAGGCGACAACAAACGGTTTGTGGCGCAATATGGAAAATCTCGATTCACTGTCGCCCAATCAAGCGACTGCTGAGTAAGGCTGCGGTGATCGGACTTGCGCAGGCGGCGTCCCGCCCGCGCGGATCGCTGATGGCGCATGGATGAAAAGCGCATCCATGCGCCATCAGCGATCTTGGATAAAACCCCCAGCCTGTCTTGCTTTTATCCAGAACCCTGTTTCTTGTACGGATACGCCTTTCATCCGTACAAGAAACAGGGTTGGCGCGCGAGAGCGCGCAACGTCGGTCACATCCGCATCAAACGACGCAGGATGTCAAATGGAGATGAAGTGTTAGATCTCGTGCTTCAAGCAGCAGCCTGCGAAGAACGCAAGGCGCGCTTGCGGTCGTGCTCTTTCAGGTAGCGCTTGCGTAGGCGTATGCTCTTCGGCGTGATTTCGACCAGTTCGTCGTCGGCGATAAATTCCACCGCCTTCTCCAGCGTGAGTTCGATCGCCGGCTCCAGGCGCACCGCCTCGTCCGTGCCCGAGGCGCGCACGTTGGTCAGCTGCTTGCCCTTGATCGGATTGACCACGAGGTCGTTGTCGCGGCTGTGGATGCCGATGATCATGCCTTCGTACAGCGCTTCGCCGGGCGAAACGAACATGCGGCCGCGCTCCTGCAGCTTCCACAGCGCGTAGGCCACGGCGACGCCGTCCTCTTGGCTGATCAGCACGCCGTTGCGGCGCTCTTCCATCTCGCCCTTGACCGGGCCGTAGTCGTCGAATATGTGGCTGGCGAGCCCGGTGCCGCGGGTCAGCGTCAGGAACTGGCCCTGAAAACCGATCAGTCCGCGCGCGGGTATGCGGTACTCCAGGCGCACGCGGCCGCGACCGTCGGACACCATGTCCTGCATGTCGTCCTTGCGCCGGCCCAGCTCTTCCATCACCGCGCCCTGGTGGCCGTCTTCCACGTCTACCGTCAGCAGTTCGTACGGCTCCTGCTTCTCGCCGTCGATTTCCTTCATCACCACGCGCGGGCGGCCGACGCCCATCTCGTAGCCTTCGCGGCGCATGTTTTCGAGCAGGATGGTCAGGTGCAGTTCGCCCCGGCCGGAAACGATGAAGGTATCGGAGTCCTGGGTGAATTCGACTTTCAGCGCGACGTTGCTCTTCACTTCGCGCTCGAGGCGCTCGCGGATCTGGCGGCTGGTGACGAACTTGCCTTCGCGGCCGGCCAGCGGCGAGTTGTTGACCATGAAGTTCATGGTCAGCGTCGGCTCTGCGACCTTGAGCATGGGCAGCGCATCGGCCTGCTCGGGGGCGCAGATGGTCGAACCGATGCCGATTTCCTCGATGCCGTTGACGAGCACGATGTCCCCGGCGACGGCTTCCTCGGATACCACGCGCTCCAGGCCTTCGAAGGTGAGCACCTGATTGACGCGCGCCTTGGTCGGGATCGAGTCCGGCCCGTTCATTACCACCACGTCCTGCAGCGGCTTGATGCGGCCGCGCGAAATGCGGCCAATGCCGATCTTGCCGACGTAGCTCGAATAGTCGAGAGAGCAGATCTGCAATTGCAGCGGACCGTCCGGGTCGTCGTTGCGCACCGGCACGTTCTTGAGTATGGCGTCGAACAGCGGCCGCATGTTGTAGAGGGTGTCGTCCTTCAGCGCATCGATCGAGGCCGGCGCGTCCTTCATGTCGGCGACCGCCCAGCCGTGCAGCGCAGAGGCGTAGATCACCGGAAAATCGAGCTGCTCTTCGGTCGCACCCAGTTTGTCGAACAATTCGAAGGTGTGGTTCACCACCCAGTCCGGCCGCGCGCTCGGGCGGTCGACCTTGTTGACGACGACGATGGGCTTCAGGCCCAGTGCCAGCGCCTTGCGCGTGACGAAGCGCGTCTGCGGCATCGGGCCTTCCACCGCGTCGACCAGCAAGAGCACGCTGTCCACCATCGACAGCACGCGCTCGACCTCGCCGCCGAAGTCGGCGTGGCCCGGCGTATCGACGATATTGATGTGGGTGCCCTCGTAAGTCACGGCGCAGTTTTTGGCGAGAATGGTAATGCCGCGTTCGCGCTCGAGGTCGTTCGAGTCCATCACCCGTTCCTGGATATGCTGATAGGCGGCGAAAGTGCCGGACTGGCGCAGCAGTTTGTCGACCAGCGTGGTCTTGCCGTGGTCGACGTGGGCGATGATGGCGATGTTGCGTATTGGACGGGTCATGGGAATGCAGTCAAAAAAAAGAATTGCAGGTGATGTCGCTGGCCGGAAAATAAGAACAGCGGCAAACAAGCGCTTGCCCCCGCCGGATGTTGCTCGAACCCTGATGAGAGACCTTGACCTGTGGCTGACCTCGGGGGGACCCAAACCTGGGAGCGCCCAAAAGCCGCTTTGGAAGGCGAGAAAATTCAACATGTTAGCAGGTTTCGGCCGAATCGGCCGAGTTTTGTCGCTTGCTTGTATAATCGACTCCGTCAGTTTCTTTGCCGAACTCCGTCTATTTTCAGGATAATCATTTAGTTACCTATGCCTACCCAAGCGGCTCCGAAAGCGGTGAACAGGCGCGGCGATTGCGGCAGGCGGCCCGACTTTCAGGCGAAACTCGACACCCCGTTCGGCATCGTCGGCCTGCGCACCGAGGGCGATGTATTGTCGGAGGTCGTGTACCTGCCGCGCAGCGCAGGCAGCCTGGCCCCCACTACCGCGCTGGCTGAAACGGTTTGCGCGCAAATCGAACAATACGTCGCCGATCCCGGTTTTCGTTTCAGGGTGCCGATGCAACGGGCAGGTACGGAGTTCCAGCGCCGCGTGTGGGACGCGCTAGCGGCGATTCCCCGCGGGGAGACGCGGACCTATGGCGACATCGCGCGCCTGTTGCGCAGCGCTCCGCGCGCCGTGGGCCAGGCCTGCGGGTCGAATCACTTTCCCCTGGTGATTCCCTGCCACCGCGTGGTCTCGGCCACGGGTCTGGGCGGCTTCGCCCACCACAGCAGCGGTTACCTGATCGAGGTCAAACGCTGGCTGCTTGCGCACGAAAAGCCCGCGCCTTGAGCGCCCCAGGCGATCCCGAGATGAGTGCAGTGACAACGGCCGACTCGGCCTTGCTGGACGAGTTCTGCGACCATCTGTGGCTGGAGGACGGCCTGGCGAAGAACACGCTGGAAGCCTACCGGCGCGACCTCAAGCTCTTCGGCGCCTGGCTCGCGCTCGCGCGCCGGCGCTCCCTTCTCGATACGAGCGAAGCGGATCTTGCGGAATACTTCGCGCATCGCTATACAGACGCCAGGCTGCGCGCGAGTTCGCAGGCGAGGTTGCATTCGAGCCTGAAGCGCTTCTTCCAGTTCGCCCTGCGCGAAAACCGGCTCGCCGCCGATCCGACGCTGAAGCTGGACACGCCGAAAAAGCCGCAGCGCTTCCCCAAATCGCTGACCGAGGCGGACGTGGAAGCCTTGCTGGCCGCGCCGGATGCGGCCTCGCCCCTGGGCCTGCGCGACCGCGCCATGCTGGAGATGCTCTACGCCACCGGCCTGCGCGTGTCCGAACTGGTGGCGCTGAAACTGATCGAGATCAACCAGGACATGGGCGTGGTGCGCGTGTTCGGCAAGGGCGGCAAGGAGCGCATGGTGCCCATGGGCGAGGAAGCCTCGGCCTGGCTCACGCGCTACCTGAGCGAAGGCCGGCCGGCGCTGCTCGCGCGCGCCCGGGCGCAATCGGACGCGGCGTTCGTCACCGCGCGCGGCGAGGCGATGACGCGCCAGGCATTCTGGTACCTGCTGAAGCGGCACGCCCGGGCGGCGATCCCGGAAAAGTCCCTGTCGCCGCACACCTTGCGCCACGCGTTTGCGACCCATCTCCTGAACCACGGCGCCGACCTGCGCGTGGTGCAGATGCTGCTGGGCCACGCCGACATCTCCACCACCCAGATCTATACCCACGTCGCGCGCGAGCGCCTGAAGCTGCTGCACCAGAAGCACCATCCGCGCGGATAGGAATTGCACGACGGTGAAATCGTCATGAGCAAGAAGGAGCATGTTTCCGAAACGCCAGCTACCGCGTTCCTGAAGAAGCACAGGGTCGCCTACACGGAGCACGTCTACGCCTACGAGGAACACGGCGGCACGGCCGTGTCCGCGCGCGAACTCGGCGTGCCCGAGCACGACGTGGTGAAAACTCTGGTCATGGAAGACGAAGCGAAGCGCGCCTTCATCGTATTGATGCACGGCGACCGCAAGGTTTCGACCAAGAACCTCGCGCGGCAGATCGGCGTGAAGAAAGTGGAACCGTGCACGCCCGAAGCCGCGAATCGCCATTCAGGCTATTTGGTGGGCGGCACCTCCCCCTTCGGCACGAGGAAACGGCTTGCGGTCTATGTCGAAAAGAGCGTGCTCGGCCTGAAGAAGATCTACATCAACGGCGGACGGCGCGGCTATCTGGTCGGCATCGATCCGGCGGAACTCGCGCGCGTGCTCGACCTCGAGGCGGTCGAGGCGGCACTGGAAGAATAATGGCGCGCTACTGTTGCGCGCTTCTTTCGATCACCACCCCGACCCGCCGCGCATTGCGCTGGGCGCCGATCTTGGCGATGCTGACGCGCACCCAGGACGCGTTGAATTCCTTCAGAATGATCTGCGCCACGTGCTCGGCCAGGGTCTCCACCAGGCCATAGTGTTGCTCGACCAGGGCGGCGCGGACGCGCTCTATCACCACGGCGTAATCGATGGTGTCGGTGACCTTGCCGCTCTTGAACACGCGGTCGTCGGGCAGCGCCAGTTCGAGGTCCAGCTCCACCGTCTGGGTGATGCTTTTCTCGCGCTTGTAGATGCCGATGCGCGCATCCAGCCGGATCTCGCGCAAGAAGATGATATCCATGGGGTGCGGCGTTTTGTCGGGCTGGGGCGGAATGCGGTTCACGCGTAAAATGGGCCAGACATTCTAACAGGGCCTTGATCGTTCAGATGGCAACCCTCGTTTTCGCAGTTGCAGCCTATCTCATCGGCTCGCTTTCGTTCGCGGTGATCGTGAGCCGTGCGTTCGCCCTGCCCGACCCGCACAGCTACGGCTCGGGCAATCCGGGCGCAACCAATGTGCTGCGCACCGGCAAGAAGCTGGCCGCGGCGCTGACGCTGGCCGGAGACTGCGGCAAGGGCGTGGCCGCGGTGCTGCTCGCGCGATATTTCGCCGCGGACTACGGCGTGGGCCTGGGCGGCATCGCTCTGGCCGCGCTTGCGGTGTTTCTCGGCCATCTCTACCCGGTATTTTTCCGCTTCAAAGGCGGCAAGGGCGTGGCGACCGCATTCGGCATTCTCTGCGCCATCAACATCTGGCTCGGGCTGGCGACGCTCGCGAGCTGGCTCGTGATCGTGCTCATCTTCCGCATGGTCTCGCTCGCCTCCATCATCGCCGCCCTGTTCGCGCCGTTCTACACCGCATTGCTGTTCGGCACGGCGAGCGCCCTGTTGCCCGGCGTGCTGGCGATATCCGCGCTACTGATCTACCGGCACAGGGAAAACATACAGCGCCTGCTCGCCGGCAACGAGAGCCGCATCGGCGCGAAGAAGCAAGTGCCCATGCCGGAACCGGAAGCCGGCCCGCCCCCGCGTCGAGACGGTCCGGCTTAAGCCGCCGTCGAGAGGTCCCACCGCGGTTTGACCGTGAACGCATACGCGTCGGCGGCGGAAACCGGAAGCCCGGCGCCCATGCGCAGCGCCCCGGCGAGGGCGATCATCGCGCCGTTGTCGGTGCAGAATTCGAATTCCGGATAGAACACCGAACATCCGCGTGACGAAGCCTCGCGATCCAGGCGTTCGCGCAAGCGGCGGTTGGCGCCGACTCCGCCGGCGACGACGAGCTGGCCGAGACCGGTCTCCTCCAGGGCGCGCAGCGATTTTGCGACGAGCACATCGACGATCGCCTCCTGGAACGACGCGGCGATATCCGCCCTCGCGGCGGCGTCAAGAAGCTGTTCCCGGCCGGACATCTGGCGCACCAGCAGCAGCACCGCAGTCTTCAGGCCGCTGAAAGAAAAATCCAGATTGCCCGTCTTGTACATTTGTTCGAGCATGGGCCGTGGCAGCTTGTGCGCGCCCGCCCTGCCGCGCCCGGCCAGTTGCGCCAGCGCCGGCCCCCCCGGATAGCCGAGGCCGAGCAATTGCGCGGTCTTGTCGAAGGCTTCGCCCGCGGCGTCGTCCAGCGTTTCGCCCAGGAGCTCGTATTCGCCGACGGCACCGACGCGCATCAGTTGCGTATGCCCGCCCGACACCAGCAGCGCCACAAAGGGAAAACGCGGAGGGTTGCTGGCGAGCAGCGGCGAGAGCAGATGGCCTTCGAGATGGTGGATGCCCAGCGCCGGGACGCCGAGGGTGAAAGCGAGCGCATTGGCGACGCTGGTGCCGACGAGCAGCGCGCCGGCCAGGCCCGGCCCCTGGGTGTAGGCGACGGCGTCGATGTCCTGCATGCGGGCGCCGGCCTGATGCATGACCCCGCGGATCAGCGGCAGCACGCGCCGGATGTGGTCACGCGAGGCGAGCTCGGGTACCACCCCGCCGTATTCCTCGTGCATCGCCATCTGCGTATGCAGGGCGTGCGCGAGCAGGCCGCGCTCCGTGTGATAGAGCGCGATGCCGGTTTCGTCGCAGGAGGTTTCTATGCCCAGGATCAGCATGGGGCGGAATAGGTGGTGCTCAGGGTTATCCCTAACGGGAATGCGCGAATGTCGCTGATATGATACGCGACTTTGTAAATGGGGCACGAGACCTGATCCGGGCAGACACTGGAAATGCATTGCGTCTGAAATCGGACTCGATGGATTCGCACGATACTCTCCGCCTCGCTCGCTTCGATTTGAAAACTACAGCCACTTGGGAATACTCTTGGCAATGAGTCGCGTCGCTTTTCTAGTTCTTCTCACCGGGCTTTCGGCGCTGCTGGCCGGATGCGGCAAGGAGCCTGCGCCTCAGGCAACGCCCGCTGCCAAGGCTGCACCGGCTGCAGGCGCGCCCTCGGCGCGGATTTCCGATGCGCAGATGAAGCACATCACGGTCGAAGCTGTCGCAGCTTCGGGGGCCGTCGACGTGCTCGCCTTGCCGGGGCGCGTAAGCTTCCGACCGCAAGCACAGTCCGCCGTCGGCGCGACCGTGGCGGGGCGCGTCGTGGCGGTGCTGGTACAGGCCGGGCAGGTGGTCAAAGCGGGCACGCCGCTGTTGACGCTGGAGAGCGCCGACGCTGGCGCCGCGCGCGCCGTGCTCGATCAGGCGGCCACCAGGCTGGGCAGTGCCGAGAGCGTCTTCAAGCGCCAGGTCGAGATGGTCGAGAAAGGGGTCGGCCTGGAGTTCGAGAGACAGGAAGCCGATGCACGTCTGAAGGAAGCGCGCGCCGAGCACGAGCGGGCTCGAAACGCCGCGGATTTGATCGGCGCCGGCAAGGGCATGCGCTTCACCGTGCGCGCGCCTGCAGATGGCGTGGTGATGACGATACGCGCGGCGGTCGGGGCCGGGGTCGCGCCCGGTGGCGAAGCCCTGGTTGAACTCGGTGATCCGAACCAGCTGCAGGTGGTGGCCCAAGTGCCGGAGAGCGATCTGCGCCGCGTCGCCATCGGCCAGGAAGCAGAGGTGGAACTTCCTGCGATCACCACTCGCGTCATGGCGCGGGTGGAGAATTTCAATCCGCGCGTGGAACAGGAATCACGCCGCATCCAGGTCTATCTGGCCCTGGCGCAGCGGCCGGACGGCTTGCGCGCCGGAATGATGGCGCAGATCGCTTTGCGCGTGAAAGCCGAGGCCGGCATCTCGGTTCCGGTTTCCGCCGTGCTGATCAAGGACGGAAAGCGGCGCGTGGTGTATGTAGTTCAGCCCGACGGCGCATTCGAGTCCCGGGAAGTACAGGTCGGCCGCAGCCGGGACGGACGGGTGACGATTCTGCAGGGCCTCAAGGCCGAAGAAAAGATCGTCGTGCGCGGCGCCCTGCTCCTCGACACCCAGGCGGAACAGTTGCTCTAAGCATGCTGCGCCTGCTCATCGAAACCTGCGTACACCGCCGCATGGCGGTGCTGTTTGCCACCCTGGTGGTGGCCGCGTTCGGGCTGCGCGCCTACATCTACACACCCATAGAGGCCTATCCGGACGTCACCAACACGCAAATAACGGTCATTACCCAACTCCCCGGCAACGCGCCGGAGGAGATCGAACGGCGGGTCACGGTGCCGCTGGAGCGGGAGTTGAACGGCACTCCCGGGATGACCCTGATGCGCAGCGAAAGCCTGTTCGGCCTGTCGCTGATCACCCTGACCTTCTCCGACGAAACCAGCAGTTTCGTAGCCAGAACCATCGCCCTGCAAAGGGTTGCCGCAGCAGCACTGCCCCAAGGCGCGACGCCGGAACTCGCGCCCGAAGCGACCCCGCTGGGCGAGGTGTATCAGTTCCGGATTGTGAGCGATCGCCACGACCTGTATCAGATGCGCGCCGAAATGCAGTGGAACGTGGTGCGCGTACTGCGCCAGGTTCCGGGGGTGGCCGATATCGTTCCGTTCGGCGGTTATCTCAAGGAAATGCACATAGAGGTCGACGCAGCGCGCCTGTTCGCACTCGGACTGACGCTCGCCGATGTGGAGCAGGCGATCGCGAAGTCGAACCTGAACGTGGGTGGCGGCTTCCTGCGGCTAGGCGATCAGGAATTGACTGTGCGCGGTCTTGGCTATCTCGAATCCCCGGAGGACATCAAACGCATCGTCTTGAGGAGCAAGGACGGGACCGCCCTGACCGTCGGCGACGTTTCCACGGTAGTGCAGTCCTACACGCCGCGGCGGGGCGCGGTGGGATACGCGCTGGAGAAGGAGGCGATCGAAAGCTTCGTCTGGATGCGGCGCGGCGAGAATCCCTCGCTGGTGGTGGAGGGCATCCATGCCAAGGTGCGCCAGTTGCACGAGACCATCCTGCCCAAAGGCATGCGCATCGAGACGATCTACGACCGCTCCGACCTGGTCGGGCTGACCCTAGCCACGGTCCACGAAAATCTCCTCACGGGGTTTTTTCTCGTTACCGCTCTGGTGTGGCTGTTCCTGCGCAGCATGGTCGGCTCGCTGGTGGTGGCGGCGGTCATACCCCTTTCGCTTCTGGTGGCTTTTCTCGGCCTGCACGCCCTGGGGCTGCCGGCCAACCTGATTTCCATGGGCGCGATCGACTTCGGCATCCTGGTCGACGGCGCCGTGGTGCTGGTGGAGAACGTGATTCATGCGCTGCGCCATGACCGACCCGCCGACCGCACCGGGGTGCTGCGCGTGGTGGTGCGTTCCGCCGTGGACGTTGGGCGGCCCACGCTCTACGCCATGCTGATCATCATCGCCGCGCTGCTGCCGGTATTCACGCTGCAATCGGTCGAGGGGCGCATTTTCCGGCCCTTGGCGCTCACTTACTCCTTCGCGCTGGTCGGCGCCCTGGTGTTCTCGCTCCTGCTGGTGCCGGCGCTGTGCGCGGCGCTGTTCCGGCCGCGCCATGCCCTGCTGCAGGAACCCGGTTGGGTCGAACATTTGCGCGTGCGCTACCGCCGGTCTCTGGGCTGGCTCCTCGGCCGGCGCGCGATCGCCCTCGTCGCGTCCATAGTTCTGCTGGCTCTCGGAGCGCTCACCGTTACGCGGCTGGGCACCGAGTTCCTGCCGGAACTGGACGAGGGCGATATCCAGTTGTTTGTCGAGATGCCGCCGAGTATCGCACTGGAAAAGGGACAGGAAATCCTGCTAGACGTGCGCCGCCGAATACTCGTGTTTCCCGAGGTAAAGGTAACCCTGAGCGAACAGGGCCGCCCCGAGGACGGCACGGACAACGAAGGCGTCAACATGAGCGAGACCTTCATTCGCCTGAAGCCGAAACGGGAATGGCGCCCGGACATGGACAAGAAGCGGCTGATACACGAAATGCGCGCCGCATTGTCCGATATCCCCGGCGTGCGCTACAACTTCTCGCAGCCGATGAAGGACAACGTGGAGGAGGCGGTGAGCGGTGTGCGCGGCAAAGTGGTGCTGAAAGTCTTCGGATCCGACCTGGAGAAGATGCACCGTACCCTGGAACATGCCAAGGAGGCCCTCAAGGCGGTGCCCGGCATCGTGGACCTCGACTTGTACCGGGACGCTTCCACGCCGCAGCTGCAGGTCCGTTTCGACCGGCGCGCGCTGGCCCGCAACGGCATTTCGATGGAGGACGCGCAGCGCACCCTGGAAACCGCACTGGCCGGGCGCGTGATTACCGCGATGTGGGAAGGCGAGCGCCCGGTGCCGCTGCGCTTGATGTTGCCGCTGGAGACGCGCGACGACCCCGAAAGGATAGGCGCCATCACGATCACCGCCGAATCCGGCGCACGCGTGCCCTTGCGCGACCTCGCCAGCCTGCAGATCAGCAACGGCGTGGCCTCGATCAATCGCGAAGGAAACAGCCGCTTTCTCGCCTTGAAGTTCAACATCGAGGGGCGCGACATGGGTTCGGTGGTGAAAGAGGCGATGGCCACCGTCGCGCGCGGCGTGCCGGCGCCCGAGGGCTATTACTTCGTCTGGGGCGGCGAGTTCGAGAACCAGCAGCGCGCCCTCGCGCGGCTGAAACTGGTCGTCCCGGTGGCGATTCTGATGGTGCTCGGCCTCCTGTACGGAGCGATGAATTCAGGGCGCAGCGCGCTGGCCGTGCTGCTGACAGTCCCGTTCGCCCTCACCGGCGGCGCGTTTGCGCTGCTCGCGGCGGGGGTGGCCATGTCGGTGAGCGCCGCGGTCGGGTTCATCGCGCTGCTGGGCCAGGTATCGCTGATGGGCGTGCTGGTTCTGAGCGCCGCCGAAGCGCGGCGGCGAAGCGGCGAAGCTCTGCTGCCGGCCTTGATCGAGGGCGCCGCCGAGCGCCTGAGGCCGGTGCTCATGGCTTCGCTGCTTGCGCTTGTCGGCCTGCTGCCGATGGCATTGTCGACGGGCGTGGGCAGCGAAACGCAGCGGCCCTTCGCCCTGGTCGTGGTGGGCGGCATGCTGACTACGCTGCTGGTCGCACTGTGGCTGTTGCCTACGATTTACAGCTACATCACGACCCAGCGCCTGATCACGCCGGAAGAAAAGGACGAGCACCTGGGAGAAGAGACTTGAGGCGTCGCCAGATTGCGGCTCTACTTCTGCTCGCGTTGGCGTTGCCGCCGGCTGCCAGGGCACAGGACCCGAACGCCGCCCTTCCCGACAGACTTACATTGCCGGCCCTGTTGAAACTCGTGGGTGAGCGCAGCCCTAGGCTTGCACTGGAACAAGTGGCCATCGAATCCGCCGAAGCAGAACGCATTACCGCCGGGGCGATGCCCAACCCCACGCTGTCCTACGGGCGATTCACGCCTTCCGGCGGCGGACGCACCCTGTTCGACGGCAGCCGGCAGCAACAGGCGACCGTGGATTTGCCGCTGTTGATCGGCGGACAGCGCGGCGCACGCATCGACGCTGCCGAGCAGGGACTGCTGGCGGCACGTGCCCGAGTCGGACTGGCCGGCAACGAATTGGCCCTGCGCGCGGCCGATCTGTTCGTCGGACTGCAGGCAGCGCAGGAAAGAACCGCGTTGCTCGACGAGTCGGTCGAAGAGATCGAGCGCCTGGTCGCGATCGTTTCGGGACGCTTGGGCAGTGGCGCGGCGAGTCGCTACGATCTCACGCGGGTCGAAATCGAGCGCGCCGGCATGAATGCGAGGCGCTTCGACGCACGGGCCGAACTGGCCGAGAAATCGGCGGGATTGGCGGCGCTGCTGGGCGCTCCGGCTTGGCGTCCCAGCGCAAGCGGCACGGCGATGCCCGCAGGCTTGTCCTTGAGCGCCGCAGAGTGGCGGGCTGCCCTGATTTCAAACAATGCGCAGCTCGTTGCCGCACGGCGCGAAGAGGATGCCGCGCAAGCGGTGCTGAAGCGCAGCGAGCGCGAACGCTGGCCGCCGCCGGTGGTCAGCGTGGGCCGATCATGGACGGGCGAACCCTTCGGCGCGGCAAATTTTGTCGGAGTGTCCGCAGAGATTCCGCTTTCCGATGCCTGGCGGGGCCAGATGGCCAAGGCTGCGGCGGATCTTCGCGCCGCGCAGAGGCGCCGGGAAGCGATCGAATCCGAGGCCAATGCGGAATTGCAGCGGCTGATCGACGCCCTCGCACAGAGGCGAGCAGCGCTGGAGCGGTTCCGAAGTGAGGTCGGCGAGCGCATCCCCGCGCTCAAACAAATGGCGGAAGACGCCTATCGCTTAGGACGGGGATCCCTGCTGGAACTGATAGACGCGTCGCGTTCGCGCCTGGACGCGCGCCTGACTGAGGTGGATCTGCGCGCGGCAACCGTCGGACAGGAACTGCGAATCCTGGGACTGACCGGCAAGCTTGGCGGGTTTTAGCCGCAACAGCTCGGGGGATCTGCAAGACATGTCACTACAATTCAAAGTGTCGTGCCACATCGTCCTATGGTGCATGGCGACCATTGCGCGCTTCGCGCGCCAACCGTGATTTCGGTACGGATGAAAAGCACATCCGTACCGAAATCACGGTTATGGAAAAAACAGAATCTGCTTGGGGTTGTTCTTATCCAAGATCACCGTTTGTGTACGGACAGCTTCTCGTCCGTACACAAACGGTGATCCGCGCGGACGGGGCGCCGTCCGCGCAAGCGCTTCGCCTCAACGTACTCTAAGGTCTCACGCCTTCGAATAAATCTGCGCACCTTTTTTCACGAACTCCACCGCCTTCTGTTCCATCCCCTTCGTCGCAACCTCGGCCAAGGCCGCCTGCTCGTCCACGCCCTGGGCCGCGGCATAGTCGCGCACGTCCTGGGTGATTTTCATGGAGCAGAAGTGCGGTCCGCACATGGAGCAGAAGTGCGCCACCTTGGCGCTGTCGCGCGGCAGGGTTTCGTCGTGGAATTCGCGCGCCTTGTCCGGATCGAGGCCGAGGTTGAACTGGTCTTCCCAACGGAATTCGAAGCGCGCCTTGGACAGCGCGTTGTCGCGGATCTGCGCGCCCGGGT
>CAYNVY010000049.1:0-22220 GCA_964400745.1 uncultured Enterobacteriaceae bacterium
CGCCGACCTCGCCAGCAGGGACTCCTCGACCCGCCGGGAATCGACGTGGACGCCAACAGCGCGGACGCACTGGTGCTCGAAAACGTCGAGCTCGGTCTGCCGCACGGCCAGCCGCTGCTGACGAACGGCAATCTGACCATTCCGCGCGGGGCGCGCATGTTGATGCAAGGTCCGTCGGGCTCGGGCAAGAGCACGCTGATCCGCGCCATCCTGGGCTTGACGCCCCCGCGCCGCGGCCGGGTGCTGTTCGACGGCGCCGATCTGGCCGGCATGGCGACGCACCGCATCATCGCCACCGGCATCGCCTGCATTCCGGAAGGGCGCAAGGTCTTCCCCAAGCTCACCGTGATCGAGAATCTGCGCCTGGGGGCATATCAGGAGCCGGACGCAGACCAGATCGCCGCGCGGCTGAAGGAGGTGTTCGATATTTTTCCGCGGCTGGCGGAGCGCGCGGCGCAGATCGCGGGCACCATGTCGGGAGGCGAGCAGGCCATGCTGTCCATCGGCCGCGGCATGATGGGAAAACCGAAACTGCTCCTGATCGACGAACCTTCGCTGGGCCTTTCGCCGCGTCTGGTGAAGGAAAATTTCAGCGTCATCCGGCGCATCAACGAGCTTGGCATCACGGTGCTGCTGGTCGAGCAGAACGTGCACCAGACGCTGTCGATCGCACATCACGGCTACGTGCTGTCGCAGGGGCGGGTGGTGGCTTCCGGCACGGCGAAGGAACTCGCCGAAAACGCCGAGGTGCGCGAGGCCTATTTCGGCTGAGAGGCCGGACTCTCCGGCAGGGTAAAGCGGAACGTCGCACCTTTTCCGACCGAGGCCTCGGCGGTGATGCTGCCGCCGTGCCTTTGCACGATGCGCCGCACGATCGCCAGTCCGATGCCGGTGCCTTCGAATTCGCTGGCGGTATGCAGTCGCTGAAACACGCCGAACAGCTTGTCGGCGTAGGCGTCATCGAAGCCGGCGCCGTTGTCACGGACCAGGTACTCGATCATCCCACCGCGCTGTGCGCCCTCGATTTCTATCGTCGCCTGCGCCGCGTTGCGTGAAAATTTCAGCGCGTTGCCGAGCAGGTTTTGCCACACCTGGCGCAGGATGAGGGCGTCGCCGGTCGCCGCGGGGAGTTCGCCAACGCGGATCTGCGCCTTTGACGGCGTATTCGCCTGCAACTCCGCTATCACCTCTCCGACCATTTTTTGCATGTCTATTCTCTTCGGGTTCAGCGTTCCGCGGCCGGCGCGGGCAAACTCGAGCACGTCGTCGATCAAGCGGCTCATGCGCACCGCGTTCTGCTCGATTCGGGCGAGAAGGGACGACGCCTCTTCGTTCAGTTGCGCCTTGTGGTCGACCGACAGGAGCTTGGTGAACCCGTTGATGGCGCGCAAAGGCGCGCGCAGGTCGTGCGAAATGGAATAGCTGAAGCTTTCGAGTTCGTGATTGGCCAATTCCAGTTCAGCGGTCCGCTCGCGCACCCGCTGCTCGAGCGAGGTATTCAGCTCGCGTAGAAGCGTATCAGCGCGCGCCCGCTGAATCTCGGCTGCCGCACGTGCACCGAAAATCTCCAGCACCGACGTCCACAAGCCTACCTCGGTGATCAACTTCTGCGACATGACCACCAGGATCCCTATGCCGGCGCCGCCGGAATCGATCAGCGATGTGCCGATATAGCCCTGGACGCCCATCGTCTTCAATCCGAGATCCTGCGGAAACTGATCGCAAACCCTGGACGGAAATGCCACGCTGCCCTGCCTCGAAAGTGCAAGAGAGCAGGGAGAACTTTCCAGGGGATATTCGAAATTGGCGGCCTCGGCGCCGTGTGCGCAGAACGCCAGGGTGCGAACCCTCGCCGGATCGTCCGGAAGCACTTCGCCGATGAAACAGTAATCGGCCGAGAGTTCCTTCGACAGGCTGCCCACGAGCGAACGGAAAAAAGATTCGCCTACGGCGGAGGAAACTCCTCGCGCGATATTCTGCAGCAGGACCTGGCTGCGCTTGCGCTCGGACAGGTCGCGCACGATCGCAAGTATGCTTCCGTCCGGCAGTGGACCGGCGACGATTTCCGCAGGGATATCCGTGCCGTCCTTGCGCCGTATCGTGCGGTTGATCCGAACCGCGCCGAGTTGGTGCACATCGGCCGGTCGCAGGGGGCTGCGGGCGTATAGCTTGGGGTTGAACAGGATTTCGATACTCTTCCCGGTCAGTTCCTCCGCTGCGTATCCGGTGGCTTTGAGGCCGGATCGGTTGATGTCCAGAATCAGGCCTTGCGCCGACACGGTCACGATTACGTCCAGAGCGGATTCGAACAAGGTGCGATAGCGCTGTTCGCTTTCGATATGCGCCTGCTCCAACTGGCGCATGGCGGAGATGTCGCGCCAGGCCCAGGCAATGCACGGTTCGCCGTTGAGCAGGAAGCGTGTGGCCGAAACCAGCACATCGCGCGCGCTACCGTCCGCATGCCGGAACCGGGTCGAGATATTTGATGCACGACCTTCGGCATCGAGTTGTGCCAGCACCTGGTCTCTGTGTGCAAGATCCAGCCATAGACTCAAATCGAGCGCGGAACGCCCCAAGCCCTGCTCGCGCGAGTAACCGGTCTGCTGCGTCCAAGCCTGGTTGACTTCGAATTGCAGGCCGTCGCTTTCGCGGGAAACAGCAATTGCTTCAGGGCAGGTGTCGAAGACGATCGAGTATTTCTCCTCCGACGCGCGAATCTTGCGTTCGGCGCTTTCCTGGTCGGAAACATCGCGCACCAGGGTGATGATCCCCTCTTCGCTGCCCAGGTTGATGATGGACGAAGAGATGCGGCAGGAGATCGTGCCGCCGTTCTTGGTATGGAACTGCACGGGAGCGTCACGCACAGTGCCTTTGGACTTCAGTTCCGCCAGCCATTGCTCGCGATCGCCCGGACTGATCCAGATACCAAGATCGATAGGCGTACGGCCGATCGCCTCGGCCGAGGTGTAGCCGGACATGCTCTCGAACATGGCATTGACTTCGAGGATGCAACTGTCTGACCGCCGCGTAATCAAGACCGCGAGCGGGCTGGCGTGAAACGCGCGGGTGAATCGCTCCTCTGCGCGCGCTAGCGCAAGCTGGCTGCTGTCGGAGGACGAATCCATGTGCATTGCGTTCCGCAAAGAATTTCGGCTCATCGCACTGCGCTGGTGCTAAGTTCCGCTGCAATTATATTGATGCACCGGGCGCATTTGGGCGAAAATGGCGAGCGTCCCATCAATCTACAATCGATTCTAAGCCATATTGAACAAGCCGTCAGATGGAAGCACCGTGCGCAGCTCGACTCGCAGTGCGCGATAGAGTCGCATGAGTCGCCCTACTGTCATCTTCGACCTCGGCGGCGTGCTGGTCGACGTCGATTTCATGCGCGCCTGCGCGCGCCTGGAAGCGGCCGGCGGCGGACCGGCCGAGCGCATTCGCGCGACGATCATTGATCACGCGGAAAAAAACAGCCTCGATACCGGCCGCATCAGTCCGCAGCAGTTTGCACAACGCGTCTGCGCTGCAATCGGCATCGAGCTGCCCTTTTCGGAGTTCGCGGATATCTGGTGCGACATCTTCGCCGAGAAGCGGGAGGTGACGGCTTTGCTTGACGAGATAGGGAAGAGCGCGAATCTGGTACTCCTGTCCAACACCGATCCGCTGCACCTCGATCGGATTCGCCACCAGTACGGCTTTCTGGAAAAATTCGGGCACCTGGTGCTGTCATACGAGGTCGGCCATGCCAAGCCGGCGCGGCAGATCTACGCGCGCGCGCTTGCTTCGTGCGCACCCGGGGCCGGAGTGATCTACTTCGACGACGTGGTTGAATTCGTATCGGCTGCACGCGCCTGCGGTTTGCCCGCCGAGCAATTTGTCGGCGCCGAAGAGCTCATACATGATCTGATCCAATTCGGCGCGCTCAGCCATTGAACACGATTTTCTTCCCGAACCCTGATTTTCGGTAACAATGCGCATGTTCACATTCGATCCGGCCGCGACATAAGAGTTGATCCCGATGCCCGACAAGACCAGCACCGACAGCGCGTCTCACTACGCCTCGCCCCATGACCTTCGGATCGGCTTGTACGTGTTCATCGATCTGCCCTGGTTCATGCATCCGTTCACGCTAAGCAGCTTCAGAATCACGTCCGAAGAGCAGATCGCCGAGCTGCTCGCACTCAAGTTGACACGTTTTCGCTACGATCCGCAGCGAAGCGAGACCTCGCCCGGCGAGGTCGCGTCAACGGTTTCTGTCGAATCGGCGCCGTCGCCAGTCGGAGAACTGTCGCCAGGCGTGGCGGGTGAGAGTCTGGAAGAAGCGGAGAAGGCGGAGCGCGCGCTGCA
Source organism: uncultured Enterobacteriaceae bacterium (assembly GCA_964400745.1). Classification (GTDB taxonomy): domain Bacteria; phylum Pseudomonadota; class Gammaproteobacteria; order Burkholderiales; family SG8-39; genus 2-12-FULL-64-23. The sequence goes on from CAYNVY010000049.1 coordinate 4,348, forward strand.
TTTGCGCGAGCATCGCCGTGTAGTGGCGCAGACGGAAAAAGCCTTCGTCAAGGCAACCGGCATCATGAGCAGGCTCAACAAGAATCTGCTGCGCAACCCGCGGGAGTCGCTGGAAGAGATGACCGGCCTGGTGGATCAAATGGCGTCGGTGTTTCTCGATGTGCCGGATGTATCCCTGCACGTCATGGGCGAGAAGTGCGGCGGCGACGAGGCCTACTTTCACGGCCTCAATGTCGCCATCCTGAGTCTGATGCTGGCCAAGGGGCTGAATCTGGACGCCGAACAGGCGCGAATCCTCGGCTCGGGAGCGCTGCTGCACGACATCGGCAAGGTGGAAATTCCGGATCGTGTATTGATGAAAAGCCCGGATGAGCACACCCGGCCGGAACGCGAACTCTATGTCAGGCATGTCGAATACGGCGTAAGAATCGGCAGGCAGATCGCTCTTTCCAGGGGGGCCACGGAGATCATCGCCCAGCATCACGAAATGAGTGACGGCAGCGGCTATCCGGGCGAATTGAAGCTGGAGCAGATGGCGCCGCTGGCTCGGGTGGTATCGCTGGCCAATTTTTACGACAATCTCTGCAATCCGGTAGCCCTGAACCATGCGATGACGCCGCACGAGGCCTTGTCCTTCATTTTTGCGCGGCGCAAAGACAAGTTCGACGCGGACGTCCTGCAACTCATGATCCGCTATTTGGGCGTGTATCCGCCCGGCAGCATCGTCAAACTTTCCAACGATGCGATTGCCATGGTGATCTCGGTCAATCCGCAAAAGGCGCTGCGGCCCTGGGTTTTGCTGTATGACGCAGGCGTGCCCAAGGACGAGGCCCTCATGCTCGACCTGGACCGGGACGCGGCAGTGAGCATCGTCAAGAGCCTGCGTCCCGCGCTGCTGCCGCCCAAGGTCTACGCCTATCTCAGCCCGCGCAAGCGCGTCACCTATTTTTTCGACAGCGATGCGCCGGCAGCCGAGGTGCGGGAATGAGCGCCGGTTTCGATTCTCTGCTGCTGGACCACTCCAGCGGTATCCTGCTGCTGGTGGATCCGTCGTCGCTGCGGATCGCCGCGGCGAGCAGGCCGGCGCTGCAGCTTCTCGGCTACCGGAACGAGGAACTGGTCGGCCGGCGGATCGACGAAATCGAATGCGCGCTGGCTGACGTGTTCTACTGGGACGAGGTGAGCAAGGGCGGCCCGGCGGAGCTCGCAGGCGCAGAGACGAGCTATCTGCGCGCCAACGGTGACATCCTGCCCGCGGCCAAGACGGTATCACGCGCGGCCGTCGACGGCAAAACATGGCTGGTGGTGCGGGCCGAGGCGCTGGACCGAAGTGCAGAGGACGAACTGTCACATGTAACCTCGCGCTTGAGGGCGACGCTGGAGGCGACGGCCGAGGGCATTCTGCTGGTCGACAGCGCCGGTCGCATCATCAACATGAACCAGCGGTTTTCCCGGATTTGGGGACTGCCCGACGCCCTGCTGATGCAGCAGGACGACGGCCTTGTGTTCGGCTTCATGGCCGGGCTGCTGGCGGATCCGAACGCGTATCAGGCGCGCCTGGCCGCGATATCGCCCAGGTCGGATGATGAGACTTTCGATGTTCTGAATCTGGCCGACGGGCGCATATTCGAACGCCGGTCCATGCCGGCACGCAGTGCGGAGCAGGTCTTCGGCAGAGTTTTTTCCTTCGCCGACATCACCGAACGCAAGCGCGCGGAAATGGCGCGAGACGAACTCGAGGCGCAGTTGCGCGAGTCGCAAAAAATGGAAGCTCTGGGGACGCTGGCGGGGGGCGTTGCGCACGACTTCAACAACATCGTCGCCACGATCCTGGGCAACGTGGAACTTGCCTGTCAGGACGTGGGGCTCTCGCACCCCGCGCTGGAAAGTCTGGAGGAAATCCGCAAGGCGAGCACCAGGGCCAAGGAACTGGTGCGGCAGATCCTCGTCTTCGGCAGGCGACAAGCACTGGACCGCAGGTTGATATTGCTGCAGCCTGTGGTGCAGGAATCGACGCGCTTTCTGCGCGCCATGCTGCCCGCGGGAGTCAGCCTCACGGTGGAGTGTGCGGCCGGGGTGCCGGCGGTGCTGGCTGACGCGAACCAGATTCAGCAGGTATTACTCAATCTGTGCGGCAATGCATGGCAGGCTCTGCAGGGGCAGGGGCGCCAGGGAGTGATCGAGATTCGCGTCTATGAGCGCACGGTCGGCGCGGGCCAGGTGATCGGGACCGAGCGCAGGCTGAGCCGGGAGCGCGTCGACTTGCAGCCGGGCCGCTATGCCTGCCTCGCGGTAAGCGACAACGGATCGGGGATGGATGCGGCGACGCGGGCGCGCATATTCGAGCCGTTCTTTACGACCAAGCCCGTGGGCGAAGGCACCGGACTGGGTCTGTCAGTGGTGCACAGCATCGTCAAAGACCATGACGCGAGCATCGAGGTCCGCAGCACCTTGGGCGAAGGCACGATCTTCTGCATCTATTTTCCGCCAGGCGCGGAGTCCGGCACGGATGTACAGGCCGAGGTTACCGCGTCCGCAGATGCCGGTCTGGACCCGGCCGCGGAGCAGGCGCCGGACGGGGACGGGAAGCACATCCTCTATGTCGATGACGATGACTCCATCATTTTCCTGATGACGCGCCTGCTGCAGCGCAGGGGCTATCGCGTGAGCGGCTTTACCGATCCGCGCGCGGCAGTCGCGGCTCTGATCGAGGACCCCTCTCAATTCGATATCGCGGTTACAGACTACAACATGCCCGGCATGTCGGGACTGGACGTCGCGCGCGCCATGCGCGCTGCACGCGGCGATCTGCCGATTGCGCTTGCGTCCGGATACATCACAGAAGAACTGCGCTCAAAGGCGCCGGCCGCGGGGGTAAGCGAGCTCGTCTACAAGCCCAATACGGTCGATGAGTTATGCGATGCCATTGCGCGGCTTGCCGGCGCCCTGCGCTGAGGGCGTCGCCAAGCCTCTACGCCCGCCGGTGCTGCAGAGTTCTCGCACTAGCGCCCGCTCGCCGATCGGGCGCTGTCGAAACAGCCGCTCACATATTCGGATAATTCGGCCCGCCGCCGCCCTCGGGCACCACCCAGTTGATGTTCTGCGTCGGGTCCTTGATGTCGCAGGTCTTGCAGTGGACGCAGTTGGCGGCGTTGATCTGCAAGCGGCTGCTGCCGTCGTCGTTTTTGAAGAATTCGTACACGCCTGCGGGGCAATAGCGCTGTTCGGGGCCGGCATACGAGGCCAGATTGACATTTACCGGAACCGACGCGTCTTTCAACGTCAAGTGGCACAACTGGTTTTCTTCGTGATTGACGTTCGACAGATAGAGCGAAGACAGCTTGTCGAAGGTGAGCTTGCCGTCGGGCTTGGGGTAGTCGATCTGCGGGCAGTCCGCGGCCTTCTTGAGCTGGCTGTGATCGTCATGATTGTGCATGGTCCAGGGCGCCTTTCCCTGGAACACAAAGGTATCCATCGCCGCATACGCCAGCCCGCCCCACAACCCCCAGCGGAATGCCGGGCGTACGTTGCGCACGCGGTAGAGTTCATCCCAGACCCAGGTGCTGCGCATTTTTTCAGGATAGCTCGTGACTTCCTTTATGCCGTCCTGCGCCAGCGCCTCGTACACGGCTTCGGCCGCGGTCATGCCCGACTTCATCGCCGTGTGGATGCCTTTGATCTTGGCGTTGTTGAGGAAGCCGGCCGTGTCGCCGACGAGCGCGCCGCCGGGGAAGGTGAGCTTCGGCAGCGACTGGAATCCGCCCTCGCTGATCGCGCGCGCGCCGTAGGCGACGCGCCGACCGTCCTCGAAAAAGCCGCGGATCGCCGGGTGCGTCTTGAACCGCTGGAATTCGTCGAACGGGCTGATCCACGGATTCTGGTAATCCAGGCCGACGACGAATCCCACCGCCACTTGGTTGTTCTCCAGATGGTAGAGGAACGATCCGCCGTAAGTCTGCCGATCCACCGGCCAGCCCGTGGTGTGTACGATCAGCCCGGCCTGATGGCGCTCGGGCTTGACCTCCCACAGTTCCTTGATGCCGATGCCGTAGGCCTGCGGATCCACGCCTTCGCGCAGCTTGAATTTCTGCATCAGGCCCTTGGTGAGCGAGCCGCGGCAGCCTTCGGCGAAAATCGTCTGCTTCGCATGCAATTCCATGCCGACCTGGTAGTTCTCGGTATGCTTTCCGTCCTTGCCGATGCCGAGATCTCCCGTGGCTACACCCTTGACCGAGCCGTCTTCGTGATAGAGCACTTCGGCGGCGGCGAAGCCGGGATAGATCTCGACGCCCAGGCCTTCTGCCTGCTGCCCCAGCCAGCGGCACAGATTGCCCAGGCTGATGATGTAGTTGCCGTGGTTGTGCATCTGCGGCGGCGTGGGCAGCTTGATCGCCCTTTTCTCCGTGAGGAAGAGAAAACGGTCTTCCCCGGCCGGCGTGTTGAGCGGCGCGCCCAGCGCTTTCCAGTCGGGCAGGAGTTCGTCCAGGGCGCGCGGCTCGAGCACTGCGCCGGACAGGATGTGGGCGCCGATCTCCGAGCCTTTTTCGATCAGGCAGACGTTGATCTCGCGGCCTTTTTCAGCGGCGAGCTGCTTCAGGCGTATGGCGCAGGAGAGCCCGGAGGGCCCGCCACCGACCACCACCACATCGTATTCCATCGCTTCGCGTTGCATGTTGCCCCCCTGTTCATGTTTGCGTTTTCAGCGATAGGCGCATGCGCACGTGCCTAATCGAGCATGGGGGAATTATAATGCCAGTCCGCTGGGTCTGTTCATGCGGTCTGTTCATGGGGTCGGTTGATATTCACCGCAGGGATAAGTATTGTGCAATCTGATCGGACATAGCGCCATGCCACTCGAAAAGCCTTTGTGGGAACCCAGTCAGGCGCGCATCGCCGGTGCCCATGTCACCGCTTTCGCACGCTCCGCGATCAGCGAATGGGGCCTAGTGTTCAATACCTATCCGGCGTTCTATGAATGGTCGGTCGAACAGCCCGAGCAGTTCTGGCAATCGCTGTGGCGGTACGCGGCGATCAAGGCGAGCGTTCGCGGTGAGCGCGTGCTGGTGAACGGTGACCGCATGCCGGGCGCGCAATGGTTTCCAGACGCGCGCCTCAATTTTGCGGAGAACCTGCTGCGCCGGCGCGACCAGGCGGATGCAATGGTGTTCTGGGGCGAGGACAAGGTGCAGCGCCGTCTGTCGCACGAGCAGGTCTATCTCGCGGTCTCGCGCCTGGCGCAGGCGCTGCGCGCCTCCGGCGTAAAGAGCGGAGACCGGGTTGCGGCTTATATGCCGAATCTGCCTGAGACGATGATCGCGATGCTGGCCGCCGCCAGCATCGGCGCCGTCTGGTCGTCCTGTTCGCCGGATTTCGGCGTGCAAGGGGTGCTCGACCGCTTCGGCCAGATCGAACCCAAGGTCATGATCGTCGCAGACGGCTATTGGTATAACGGCAAAGCCATAGACACGCTGGACAAAGTGGCGGAAATCGCCCGCCGCCTGCCCTCGCTCGAACGCGTGGTCGTGGTGTCCTACCTGGCCGGGAGGGCGGACGTTTCCCGCGTCACCAAGGCCGAGCGCATGAGCGATTTCATCTCGGCCTATCCCGGCCGCGCCATCGATTTCGCCCAACTGCCGTTCGATCACCCGCTCTACATCATGTATTCGTCCGGCACTACCGGTGTGCCCAAGTGCATCGTGCACGGCGCCGGCGGCACGCTGCTGCAGCACATGAAGGAGCAGCAGCTGCATTCGGACGTGAAGGCCGGCGACCGGTTGTTCTATTTCACCACCTGCGGCTGGATGATGTGGAACTGGCTCGCCTCCGGCCTGGCTTCGGGTGCGACGCTGCTTCTGTACGACGGCTCGCCTTTCCTCCGGCGCGGGGCGATCCTGTTCGATTTCGCCGAGGCCGAGCGCATGACACACTTCGGCACCTCGGCCAAGTTCATCGACGCCATCTGCAAGATCAATCTGAAACCGCGCGAAACGCACAATCTGGTCAAGCTGCGAGCCGTGCTGTCCACCGGCTCGCCGCTGGCCCCGGAGAGCTTCGACTATGTCTATCGCGACATCAAGGCCGATGTCTGCCTGTCGTCGATTTCGGGGGGAACCGACATCGTTTCGTGCTTCGTGCTGGGCAACCCGGTGCTGCCGGTGTATCGCGGCGAGATTCAGTGCCGCGGGCTAGGAATGAAAGTCGAGGTCTACGACACGGACGGCAGGCCGGTGTTCCAAGAGAAGGGCGAGCTCGTCTGCACCCGGCCGTTTCCTTCGATGCCGATCGGGTTCTGGAACGACCCGGACGCAAGTCGCTATCGCGAGGCCTACTTTGCCAAGTACCCGAACGTCTGGTGCCATGGCGATTACGTCGAGCTGACCGCGCGCGGCGGCATGATCATTTACGGACGCTCGGACGCGGTGCTCAATCCGGGCGGCGTGCGCATAGGCACCGCCGAAATCTACCGCCAGGTGGAGCAACTGGAGGAAGTGCTGGAGTCGCTGGTGATAGGCCAGGACTGGGACAAGGATGTGCGTGTCGTCCTGTTCGTCAAGCTGCGCGAGGGATTGGCGTTGAGCGATGCGCTCGTCGAAAGGATCAAGGCACAGATCCGCGCCAATACCACCCCGCGCCACGTGCCGGCGAAGGTGCTGCAGGTGGCGGATATTCCACGCACCAAGAGCGGCAAGATCGTGGAACTGGCGGTGCGCAACGTCGTGCACGGACTGCCGGTGAAAAATGCCGAAGCGCTGGCCAACCCGGAAGCGCTGGCGCACTACGCCAAGCGGACCGAGCTGCAGAACTGAGCACAGGGCGCTTCCGATTTGAGCGTCCGCACCCATAAACGCTGAACTGACGCTCCCGACCCATTGCGGGCATAGCCCGTCGCAATTACGGAATGGCTGCTTGCGGCTGGGAATTGCCGATCGGCGCCGTCTTCTAGTTAGCCTTTGTTAGGCAGCCATGCTCATGGCAACCAAGGAAATCTTCGTCACGCTCACAGATGCACGCAATCCCAGTGCCGCCAGCGCTGCCTCAAGCTGAGACAGTTTCGATTCATGGTCAAGGTCGAGAATACGACGCACCTGACGCCCGTCGATGTTGAGCAGTTCACCTAACTGCGCCTGAGTTACACCCTGTTCGCACATCGCCTCATGAATCGCCAGCTTGATCGCCACACGTGGCGGCAACACGACCACGGACTGGCCGCGCCTCGCCTTGCTTGGCACAGGCAACGGCCGCCCATCGTCAATATAGCTGGAAAGCGCCACCGCAAGGGCGTCTTGAGCGCGATCTAGTGCCTCGGCCTCGTTCGAACCAGCGGTGATAGCTTCCGGGACATCGGCGAAAAACGCACCGACTTGCCCGCCTTGATAGCGCTTTAGTGTGACAGGGTAGGACATGTTCATTTTTGAATACTCCTCAGACGGGTATTGAGCTGCTTGCAAATATCATCCAGAAACTCGGGGGAATAATCGGTATCACCATGCATTGGCACCGTCGTTTGCCTGCCGTTCAGTTTGACCAGATAGTGCCCGCCGTTACCGCGATTCTTGATGATTTCCGCGCCGTAGGCCTTCAGGAATTTCAGGAACTGCTTTGTCTTCATATATCGAAGAATAGGACATATATGTCCTTGTTGCAAGGCTGATGGGCAATTTCGTTGTTCGCCACTTGACGACCGCTGTGAATGGCGTGTATCGAAGTGACACCGGCCTCTCAAAGATGGGCTGTTGACCCTATCTCTGCGTCCGCACCTGGCCGGGAGCGGCGGCTTCTCATGCTCGCCGAAGAGCGGACTTTCATCATGAAATGGCTTGGTGCATGTCTTGCGGCAAAAAATGAAGTCACGCCCAGGTAGTCCCGCAGTCAGATCGATTTGCCCTTAAGCGCGCGCAAATTCGGAAGCAGCGCGGGAATATCGCTGCGGATGATGCTCCAAAGCGTGTCGTTGTCGATGCCAAGATAACCGTGGATCAGCCGACTACGCGTGGCGATGACGAGTCGCCACGGAATCCCGGTATTGGCAGCTCGCACCGCATCCGGGACATGACTTGCCGCCTCGCCGATCAATTCCAGGTTGCGCAGAGTGGCGTCGTAGTTAATGCCGCTTGCGACAAAAGCCGCCTGATCGAGACCGTCGGTATAGGCGACAACTTTCTCGGCGAAGCCGATCATGTCGTCAAGGTAAAACCGCCATTCCCGCTGCGCCGAATCAGACATGGACGGCTTCTTTCTCGACGAACGGGCGCAACTCCGCGCGCAGGGCTTTCTCAGTCACTAAATCTATTGGGCATCCGAACAAGTCTTCGAGGTAGAACTGAACGCCGAAGTACCGCTCGGATGTGGCCGGGCCGTCGAAGGCGACCAGGATGTCGAGGTCGCTGTCGCTGCGTGCGGCGTTACGCGCGGTGGATCCGAACAGGGCGAGACGCGTTACGCCGTAACGGGTCGCGACAATGGGCTTGCTATGGGCGAGTAGTTCAAGGGCGCGTGAGCGATCCATTGTCGTCTCCATGCTTGAAGCAAATCGCATTTCAGGGCGTACGATCCGTACAAGCGTCACGTCAATGGTACAGCCTTCGGTTATGCGTGGGCAATCTACTCCCGACACTATTCATGCGGTAATCCGTCGTTCCGAGCTTTCTAGGCACGACGCGGCGCCAAATCCGGTTCGCCGCAGCGGCGCAGGATTTCGGCGCGCGCGTCGTCGCGCAGCGACACGGCGGCACTCCAGTCGCTGCCGCGCGCAATCAACGGCGGGGAGATGTTTACGACGATGGCGCCGCGCCGGGCGAACCAGCTGCCGTCGCGCAGCACCGAGCGAGCGCCGCGGATGGTCACCGGCACCAGTGGCACGCCGGTTTGCGCCGCGATCACGAAGGCGCCCATGCGAAACGGCAGCAAGCCCGTGTTGCGCGTGAAGGTACCTTCGGCAAAGAATATCGGCGTGCGCCCGGCGCGCACCGACTGCGCCAATCTGCCGGTGTCCTCCACGCCCTGGCGCAGATCGGCGCGTTCCACGAAATCCGTGCCTATGGCTTGCAGGAACCGCCGCGGCAGCATCCAGTCCTGCAGTTCGCTCTTTGCGGCAAAACTGTAGCCGCTCTCGCGCAAAGCGGCGAGCAGAATCAGGCCGTCGAGATAGCTCGCATGGTTGGCTGCGATGACGAACGGCCCAGAGGCGGGGAGGTGTTCCAGCCCCTGCACCAGCAGCGGCAGGCGGCACAGGCGCAAGAAGGCATTGGCGAGGGCCCGGCCAAAGCGCCAGCCCCGCGCCGGCTTGCCCAGCATCGGCGTCAGGAGCAGAGCCGGGAGCGAAAGCGCGAGAAAAACCGCCCAGACCCAGACCGCATAGCCCAGTCCGAGCAGCGCGCGCAGCCAGCGCCGCAACTCGGGCAGCAGGCTGATCCAGGCGAGGCGCGCAAGCTGCAACCATACCGCCGAGGGCTTGGTAGCGGAGCTGCCGCGTTCGTAATACTCGCGGCTGGCCGCGCGCCGGATTTTGCCGCTGGAAGTCTTGAGCACTGAATGCGGCGGCGCCAGCACGATATCGTCGGCCGGCAGTCCGATCAGATCGACCGCGCGCTCGTTGATGCCAAGCCGCAGCGCTTCGAGCGCGGCGGGCTCCGTTTCCCGCGTTTCGGCCAGCACGATCACGCGCTCGGTGCCGGTGCGCGCATCAGGGCAGCCGAAAACCGCCACGCAGCCTTTGCGTATGCCGGGCAGCGCGCCTACGGCCTGCTCCAGTTCGTAGGGATAGAGGTTGCGGCCGCCGCGAATGATGACGTCCTTGGCGCGGCCGCTGATATAGAGTTCCCCCTCGGCCAGATACGCGAGATCCCCGGTGTCCAGCCAGTCGCCGCTGAACAGCTTCTTCGTCTGCTCCGGATTGCGATAATAGCCGCTGGTCGCCGACGGTCCCCGAAACTGCAGCCGCCCCTCGTGGCGGTCGGCGACTTCCACGCCGGCCGAATCGACTACGCGCAGCGCATGGTCGGCGATCACGCTTCCGCAGCAGGGCAGCTCTAGCGCCGGAGCATCCCCGGACGGAACTAAGACCGCTTCGCCTTTGTTCTGAAATGTCGCACGGTCGATCCGATCGATGCGGCAGTCGGTGCCCGGCGCGGGGAAGGCCAGCCCTACCGAGGCTTCGGCCAGACCGTAGACCGGCGCCGGCGCGGCCGGTGGCAATCCGCAGGGCGCAAAACGCCGCCTGAACGCGGCCAAGGTCTCCGGATTCACCGGTTCGGCGCCGTTGAAGGCGTAGCGCCAGCAGGACAGGTCCAGCCCCTCGATCTGTTCGTCGCGAATGCGCTTCAGACAAAGTTCGTAAGAGAAATTGGGGCCGCCCGAAAGCGTGCCCCGATGGCGGTGGATCGCCCACAACCATCGGCTAGGTTGGGACAGGAACGCGAGCGGCGACATGAGCACCGTCGGAAAGCCCAAGTACAGCGCGGCGAACCAGGCGCCGATCAGGCCCATGTCGTGGTACAGCGGGAGCCAGCTGACGAACACGTCGCTGGAATTCGCCTGTACCGCTACACCCATGCCGCGAATGTTGGCCACCAGGTTCGCGTGGGTGAGCACGACCCCCTTTGGGTTGCCGGTGCTGCCCGAAGTGTACTGGAGGAAGGCGATGTCGCCCGGGCTGGCCGGCAAGGGTGCGAACCCGCCGTCGCCTGCCTCCAGATCGGATGGCATCAGCACCTGCTGCAGCGATGCCACCTGCGAACGCAGCAACAGCGCCACGGTTTTTGCTTCCGGGACGGTGATGAGTATGGCGGCGAGGCAATTATTCAGGATGCCGGCGTGGCGCCGCAGGTGCTCCTCGATTTGCCCCGGGCGCGCCGGCGGATACAGCGGCACCGGAATGCCGCCCGCCATCAGTATGCCGAAGAAGCTGAACAGATAATCGCGACCCGTGGGCAGCATGATGCCGACCGTTTGACCGGGCTGCAAGCCGTGCCGGGCAAGGCGGCTCGCATAGCCCGCCGCGCCGCGCCGTATGGCGGCGTAGGAAAACGCCTCTTCGCCTGTTTCCGTGTACAGGTGGACCTGCAGCCGGTCCGGGTGCGCGCACGCATGCCAGTCGAGCGCGGCCAGCAAAGTTTCTTCCTTGCATGTGTCCGGCCCGGCTTCGGCCTGCACCAGGCTCCGAATGTCTCTTTCCGGTTCGGCGCGGCGCGCACCGTGGCTGCCGTGGAGGAGGCGCAGCAGGTCGCGCGGCGTCTCTGCGCTGTACAGCGCGCGTTCGGGCAGGCTTACGTCGAAGGCGGCCTCCACCCTGAGCGCCAACTCCACGCGCGCCAGGCTGTCCAGGCCCAGCTCACGCTCGAGCGAGCTGTCCAGCGTGGCGTGCGCCGCGCGTCCGTGGGTATCGAGCGCGAGTTGCTCGACCACGGCGAGCATGGCCTCGGGGCTGATTGCAGAGGCCGGCGCGGGGTTCATACAGCGCGGCTCAGAACTCGATCTCGTCGAGATCATTGGCCAGACTGACCGGTCCGGCAAAGTCGCGCCTCACGTCGTCTGCGATCACGTCCAGCAGCGCAGGTTCCATGCGCTTGAAGTGCGTCAGCACCAGATGCTTCACACCGGCCTGCGCCGCTATCTTGCCAGCGGTATCGGAGCAGGCGAGGGTATGTTTGGCGACGCCCTTGAGGTGATCGTTGCGCAACTCCGACGCGGCCATATAGCAGCATTGCAGATGCAGATCGGACCCTGCCGCGAGGCGCAGCAGGGCGTCGGATATCACCGCATCGCCGCTGAAGGTGAAACTCTTGCCGCCGGACTCCACGCGCCAGGCCAGGCAGATCCAGCGTTGCCGGAATAGCGGCGTGAACGGCAGTCCGTGGCCGTGCTGCATCTCCGCGCAGCTCACTTTGACGGCGCCGTCGTCGTAGACCGGACCCGCGCGCACTTCGATCACCTCGGCCGGAACGAAGGGACCGAATGCGGTTTCACCGCCGGTGCGAAATTCGACGTCCATGGCGTAGACGCTGCCCATCAGCGCGTCGACGATGGCCCTGGTTCCGGGTGGGCCGAAAATGCGCAATTTCTCCCTGCGGCCGGCCAGCCAGCTCGCGATCAGGTAGTCGGCCAGTTCGCCGATGTGATCGACGTGATGATGCGAGATGAACAAGGGGTTGATGCGGGAAAAGGGCAGACCCTTCTTCGCGAGAGAGGCGATCGCGCCGCGTCCGACATCGAACATCAGCTTCGCCTCGCCCGCCTCCAGCACATAGCAGGAGCCGTTGCGCCGCGGATCCGGCATCGGTCCGCCCGTGCCCAGCATATGCAGCTTCATCGCTATTGGTCCAGACGCGCACCCGAGTCGAGGACGAGCTTTTTCCACTTGCGCTCTTCCTCGGCGATGAAGCGGCGAAAATCGTCCGCCGTTCTGCCGTCGGCTTCGCCGCCGACCGCGGCATAGCGCTCGATCACTTCGGGGGATTTGAGTATGCGTGCAATCTCCGCCTGCAATTTGGCGAGGACATCGGGCGGCGTGCCCGCCGGCGCTACCAGCCCGGCCCAGCCCTGCAGGTCGTAGTCCTTCAATCCGGCTTCGGCGACGGTGGGCAGGGCCGGCAGCAGCGCCGAGCGCTTCGCCGTGGTCACCGCGAGCGCGCGGGTGCGGCCCGCTTTTGCCTGAGGCAGGGCTGAAGTGGCCGTATCGAACATGATCTGCACCTGGCCGCTGATGAGGTCGGTCTGCGCCGGAGCGGACCCCTTGTAGGGGACATGCACCATATCGATCCCGGCCATGCGCTTGAACAGTTCGCCGGCCAGGTGCGGCGGGCTTGCGCTGCCCAGCGATGCGAAATTGAGCTTGCCGGGATTCGCCTTGCCGTAGGCGACCAGTTCGGACACGCTTTTCACGGGCAGCGCAGGATTGACCACCAGAACCAAGGGGAAGGTCGCGAGCAGGGCGACCGGCGCGAAATCCTTGGCCAGATCGTAGGGGACCTTCGGAAACAAACTGGGATTGACCACCAGTGCCGCCGGGAAATAGAGCAGGGTGTAGCCGTCGGCGGGGGCCTTCACCAATTGTTCCGCAGCGATGTTGCTGCTTGCGCCGGGTTTGTTGTCGATGATGACCGCCTGTCCCCAGCTCTCGGTCAATTTCTGTCCGACCAGGCGCACCAGGGTATCGGCTCCGGCGCCTGCCGGAAATCCGATGATCACCCTTATGGGTTTGGCCGGATAGGTCTCGGCGCCGGCATCTGTAGCGATGCCCAACGCGAATCCGCAAAGCGCAAGCAGCGCCGCGCTCGCGCGAGCAATTCTGTTCAGCATGATTGGGTCTCCCGTTGCATTGCAGGTGACGCCGCAAGGCCGGTTCGGCCGGCGCGCGCACGTCATCGGTTTTCAGATGCTACATTATCGCAAGTCTGGCCTTGCATGAAATGAGAAAATGCCAGCAAGGCGGCCGGCGAGCCCTTCGTTTTTCCATGCCGTTTTTCTGCGCTCAATTTTCGCTCATGTTCGACTCGATCTGGATCAACGCAAACTTCGCCACCATGCGCGGTGGACGCTATGGCGCGATCAGGAAGGGCGCTCTCGCGGCGATGGACGGCAAGATTGCGTGGATAGGGGCACGCGCCGATCTGCCGGGGGAGCCGGCGCAACTTGCGCGTGAAGTGCTCGATTGCGAGAGCCGCTGGATCACGCCGGGGCTGATCGACTGCCACACGCAGCCCATATTCGGCGGAAACCGAGCCGGCGACTTCGAGATGAGAACGCAAGGCGCAAGCGAGGAGGATATCTCCCGAGCCGGCGGAGGCCTTCTCGCCACGGTGCGCGCAACGCGTGAGGCATCCGAAATGGAACTGATCCGCGGCGCCTCCGCGCGGCTGAGGCGGCTGATGGACGAGGGCGTGACCACGGTAGAGATCAAATCCGGCTTCGGCCTGAATACTGCGTGCGAGATGAAACTGTTGCGCGTTGCGCGACTGCTGGGTGAATCGGAGGCGCTTACGGTGAAAACCGCCTTTTTCGGCTTGCGCACACTGCCGGCTGAATTCTTGGGGCGGGCGGACGCCTATGCGGATCTGGTGTGCGGCGAAATGCTGCCGGCCGCGGCCGAAGCGAAACTGGTCGATGCAGTGGACGCCGTTTGCGCAGGCGACGCTCTGGCTACGGCGTCGATGCGGCGGTTTTTCGAGGCCGCACGCGCCTTGCGCCTGCCGCTAAGACTGCACGCCGACCGGTACGCCGACGTGAACGGCGCGGCGCTGGCGGCCGGCCTCGGCGCGGTTTCAGCCTCTCATCTGAATTACGCCGACGAGGCGGGCATAGGCGCGATGGCAGCGGCGGGCACCGTCGCCGTGCTCCTGCCCGGGCCTTTCTGCTTTCTGCGCGAGAAGCGATCGCCGCCGGTCGGCTTGATGCGCGCGCACGGCGTGCCGATCGCGATCGCCACCGACTGCAATCCGGACTCGTCGCCCTCGGGTTCGATCCTGTTGATGCTCAACCTGGCGTGTACCTTGTTCGGGCTGACGCCGCAGGAAGCGCTCGCCGGCGTCACCTGCAACGCGGCCCGGGCGCTGGGAATGGGGGCTAGCCACGGCACACTGGAGGTAGGCAAGGTCGCGGACCTTGCGCTCTGGGATATCGAGGAGCCCGTCGAACTGGCTTACGCCATGGGTGAAAACCCGTGCGCGGGCACGGTCAAGAACGGCGCGACGGTGCGCCGCCGGGATGATTGAAGCACGGTCGATCGCTGCGCCACCGGTTGCATTCGGCGTATTTTGCATTGAGTGTAATCGTGAATTGCTGTAACATCCGTCATCCCATCTCTCGAATCTGAGATGACTAAATATGTCTTCGTTACCGGCGGTGTAGTTTCCTCTCTGGGGAAAGGGATAGCCGCCGCCTCGCTCGCCGCAATTCTCGAATCGCGCGGCCTCAAAGTCACCAACATCAAGCTGGATCCGTACATCAACGTCGATCCGGGCACGATGAGCCCGTTCCAGCACGGTGAAGTTTTCGTGACCGAAGACGGCGCCGAAACCGACCTGGATCTCGGACACTACGAGCGCTTCAGTTCGGCGCGCATGAAAAAGAGCAACAACTTCACCACCGGCCAGATCTACGAGTCGGTGATCAAGAAAGAGCGCCGCGGCGAATATCTGGGGCGCACAGTGCAGGTGATCCCGCATGTCACCGACGAGATAAAGATGTTCATCGCCCGCGGTGCGGAAGGCGCAGAGGTCGCGATCGTCGAGATCGGCGGCACGGTCGGCGATATCGAATCGCTGCCCTTCCTCGAAGCGATCAGGCAGATGGGGCTGGAGCTGGGGCGGGACAATGTCTGCTACGTGCACCTGACGCTCGTGCCGTACATCGCTTCGGCCGGCGAAATCAAGACCAAACCGACGCAGCATTCGGTGAAAGAGTTGCGCGAAATCGGCATTCAGGCCGATGCGCTGCTGTGCCGTTCGGACCGCCCCATTCCGGACGAGGAACGCAAGAAAATCGCCCTGTTCACCAACGTCGCGGCCAACGCCGTGATTTCAGTCTGGGACGCGGATTCGATTTACAAGATTCCGTACATGCTGCACCAGCAGATGCTGGACGAAATCGTCTGTCACAAGCTGCACATTCTCGCGCGGCCGGCGGATCTGCGCTCGTGGAAGCGACTGGTCGACGCGCTGGAAAATCCGCTGCACCAGATCACCATCGCCATGGTCGGAAAATATGTCGACCTCACGGATTCCTACAAATCGCTCAACGAAGCGCTGTTGCATGCGGGCATCCATGCGCGCTCCCGCGTCAAGATCCAGTACGTGGACTCCGAAGCGATCGAACGCGACGGCGCGTCCTGCCTCGCAGGCGCGGACGCGATCCTGGTGCCCGGCGGTTTCGGCGCGCGCGGCGTGGAGGGCAAGATCAAGGCCATCCAGTATGCGCGCGAGAACAAAGTGCCCTATCTCGGAATCTGCCTGGGCATGCAGCTGGCCGTGATCGAGTACGCGCGGCACAAAGCCGGCCTAGCCGAGGCGAACAGCACGGAATTCGATCCGGACACGCCGCAGCCCGTGGTGGCCTTGATCACCGAATGGCTGGATCGGGAAGGCAAGGTCGAGCGCCGCGACGCGAGTTCGGACATGGGCGGCACCATGCGCCTGGGAGCGCAACCGGCCGATATCGTGCCCGGCACCCAGGTGCAGCGCATTTATCAGAGCGGCGTGGTCAACGAGCGCCACCGCCACCGCTACGAGGTCAACAACTACTATCTGCCGCGCCTCGAAGCCGCCGGCCTCATCGTCGCGGCGAGAACCAAGGTCGAGTCCTTGTGCGAGTTGATCGAACTGCCGACCGAGGGACCGAATGCGCATCCCTGGTTCATCGGCTGCCAGTTCCACCCCGAGTTCAGTTCCAGCCCGCGCAACGGCCACCCGCTGTTCAAGGCTTTCGTGGAAGCCGCGCTCGCGTATCGGCAGCGGCAAACCGGCGCCGCTCGCGATGTTCAATCCGCCACGGTAGCGGTGTGAAACTTTGTGGTTTTCCGGTCGGCCTCGATCACCCGATATTTCTGATCGCCGGCCCCTGCGTCATCGAATCGCGCCAGCTGGCGCTGGATACCGCGGGCATGCTCAAGGAAATCTGCGCCGAGCTGGGCATTCCTTTCATCTACAAATCGTCCTACGACAAAGCCAACCGCAGCTCGGGCAAATCATTCCGCGGTCCGGGCGCCGAAGACGGCCTGAAGATTCTCGGCGAAGTGCGGCGGCAGATCGGAGTGCCGGTACTGACCGACGTGCACGCAATAGCCGAGATCGACGCGGCTGCCGCGGTCGTCGACGTACTGCAGACGCCCGCGTTTCTTTGCCGCCAGACGGATTTCATCAGCGCCGTGGCCAGTTGCGGCAAGCCGGTGAATATCAAGAAAGGCCAGTTTCTCGCTCCCGGTGACATGCAGCATGTGGTGGCCAAGGCGAGGCAGGCGGCCGCGGCCGCCGGATACTCGGACAATATTCTGGTTTGCGAGCGCGGCGCGAGCTTCGGTTACAACAATCTGGTTTCGGACATGCGTTCGCTCGCGATCATGCGCGAGACGGGCTGTCCGGTGGTGTTCGACGCCACGCATTCGGTGCAGCTTCCGGGCGGGCAGGGGACGGTAAGCGGCGGACAGCGCGAATTCGTGCCGGTGCTGGCGCGCGCGGCGGTGGCGAGCGGCGTATCGGGGCTGTTCATGGAAACGCATCCGGATCCGGACAAAGCCCTGTCAGACGGCCCCAACGCCTGGCCGCTGCCGAAGATGAAACAATTGCTGGCGACGCTGGTCGAACTGGACCGCGTAGTCAAGAACAGCGGGTTTGTGGAGCAGCATATCTGAAGGACCTTGAAGTTATCGGCGGCAAAACCAAGGCTTGAATTTGGCACAAGGACGAAAAATGAGCTCAATAGTTGATGTGGTGGCGAGAGAGATCCTGGATTCGCGCGGCAATCCGACCGTGGAAGCAGACGTGCTGCTGGAGTCCGGCGTGATGGGGCGCGCAGCGGTGCCTTCGGGCGCATCCACCGGAACGCGCGAGGCGATAGAACTGCGCGACGGAGACAAGCAGCGCTACCTCGGAAAAGGCGTGCTGCACGCGGTCGAGAACGTCAACACGGAGATTTCAGAAGCCATCATGGGCCTGGATGCGACGGAGCAAAGTTTCATCGACAAGATCCTGATCGATCTGGACGGCACCGAAAACAAGGAGCGGCTGGGCGCGAACGCGCTCCTCGCCGTGTCCATGGCGGTGGCCAAGGCCGCGGCGGACGAATGCGGCCTGCCGCTCTATCGCTACTTCGGCGGCGCCGGCGCGATGCAGATGCCGGTGCCGATGATGAATATCATCAACGGCGGAGCGCACGCCAACAAC
>CAYNVY010000050.1:0-21901 GCA_964400745.1 uncultured Enterobacteriaceae bacterium
TTCAGCACGTCGCGGATCGCGCGCAGCGCGCTGTGGTAGTTCATCGGCGACGGATCCTTGGCCAGAGTCGCCGCCATCTTCGTCATGTTCTTCTCTCTGCGCTCGGCGATGGCGCCGGTCCATTCGGCGCTCGGCTTGGCAAATCCGGAAGCGATGCCGGCCAGCATGGCCGACATGCAGGAACCGATGTCGCCGATTACGGGTGCGGCGATCGCCACGTTGCTGTCGGCTTCAGTCGGCGAGATGTCGACCTGGATGAACTGCTTCGGTCCGCCCCAGGTCTTGCCCTTGCCGTGCGAGAGCAGCCAGTTCAGGCGCGCGCCGACGATCATCACCACGTCGGCCTCGGCCAGAACGAAGGAGCGGCAGGCCGAGGCCGATTGGGCATGGGTGTCGGGCAGCAAGCCTTTGGCCATCGACATCGGCAGATACGGGATGCCGGTATTTTCCACGAAGGCGCGAATATCGGCGTCGGCCTGGGCGTAGGCCGCGCCTTTGCCGAGCAGGATCAGCGGGCGCTTGGCGCCTTTGAGCAGGTCCAGCGCGCGTTGAACCGAGTCCGGGGCCGGAATCTGCCGCGGTACCGGGTCTACGACGCGCACGATGGACTTCTTGCCGTGTTCCGCGCTCAGCGTCTGGCTCAGCAATTTCGCCGGCAGGTCCAGATAGACGCCGCCCGGTCGCCCGGACACGGCCGCGCGGATCGCGCGCGCGATGCCGATGCCGATGTCTTCGGCTTTGTTGATGCGGTACGACGCCTTGGCAAACGGCTTTGCGGCGTTCACCTGGTCCATTTCCTCGTAATCGCCTTGCTGCAGATCGACGATCTCGCGCTCGCTCGAGCCGCTGATCAGGATCATCGGGAAGCAATTGGTGGTCGCGTTGGCCAACGCCGTCAGGCCGTTCAAGAATCCCGGGGCGGACACGGTCAGGCAAATCCCCGGCTTCTGGGTCATGTAGCCGGCGATTGCAGCCGCGTTTCCGGCGTGCTGCTCGTGGCGGAAACTGATGAAGCGCATGCCTTCAGCCTGCGCCAGGCGAGCGAGGTCGGTGATGGGAATGCCGATCAGGCCGAAGATGGTGTCGATGTCGTTCGCCTTCAGGGCGTCGATGACAAGATGGAATCCATCGGTCATTTCCACCGCATCGCTTGCGGTGGTCGTAGTGGCTTGCTCCAATCCTGCGGACATGGTCTCTCCTGTTTGCATGGTCATGAATGGGTTTCGCGGGCGAAACGGTCGAGCTTTCCGCCCCGCCGGCCGGTCGCCGCCCGGTCGCTTGATTCAATTGCCCATCGTAGCGAGCCGGGCCGGCATTCATCATTGACCGCGGTCAATTTTCGCCACAACATGTTTTCGCGCCGCGTGTTCGAGTGCCGTGCGGGGCGGCAACCGGGCGCAGCGACAGGTGGTTCGCAGCGCAACGCGCACGACCCTGAGCACCGTCGGGCCGGGCGCGGATATAATCTTTCCGGTTACGTCGGCCGGGACTCGGTTGCGGGCATGGCCCGCGAGTTGTCGGCGCGTTGCGCAATCACCGAATCGGACCATGAATCAAGGGAGCGCGAGGAGACATATCCCCTCGCTTTAGTAGTGAGCTCGAAACGGCACGGCTTTTTTTCAGGAGAAACCATGACTGCATTTCTTACCGTCAACGAAGAGGAGATCGACCTCGAGACGGCGCTGCGCTGGCAGATGATCGCCGGCAACCACACTTTCGCGCAGGAGACCATAAAGAACGCCGTCGTCCGGCAGTACGCCGAGGCGAACCAGATCGAGGCTACGGCAGAGGAACTGCAGGCTGTTTTCAACGAGTTTCGCTACGCGCTCGGCCTGGAGTCCGCGGAGGCGACCAACGCCTGGCTCAAATCGCACGGACTCGATCTGCAGTCGCTGCAGGATTTTTGCGAGATCTGCGCGCTGCGCAACCGGATTCGCGCCTCGGTCACCGCGGACGAGATTCAGGAGCGCTTTACCGAGATCCGGACCTCGCTGGAACGGGTCGACCTCTATGCGATTTTTTCCGCCAGCTCGGACGAGTCAGCGGAACTGCGCGCGCAGGTGGAGGAGGGCGAAAACTTTCTGGCCCTGGCGCGGGAGCATTCCACGGATTCGGAGTCGGCCAAAAAAGGCGGCTATCTCGGCGAAACCAGCCGGGAAGAACTGAGCGGCGAGGTGGAGGCCGCGGCGTTCGGCGGCAAGGCCGGCGACCTTATCGGCCCGATCAAGGACGGCGAGGACTACGTGCTGTACATGGTCGGCGAGCGCTCGGCCCCGAAAATCGAGGACCTGCGCGACAAGATACGCGAGGATCTGTTCGAAGGACTGATTCTCGACTATGCAATCAATGCCGAGGTCGAGCAGAACGCGCTGGGCATACGCGGCAACCCGTTCAAGGACGACGAAGAGTTCGAGGAAGATGAAGGCGATGCGGGGTGAGGCGCCTGGCGCCGGGCGCGTAGCCGGCATGCGCGCCGCCGAGCCACGCCGATAGCCGCAGGCCGGTGACACTCGCCGAAGTTCGCGGGCTGCTTTCCGGGAACGCTCTGTTCGGGGCGTTGCCCGAGGACCTGCTCGAACAGCTCGCGGGCAAGCTGCAGCTCGCGACGTTCAAGCTCGGTGAAACCGTGCTGCGCCAGGGCCAGGAAGGCGAGGCCATGTACGTGGTCGGCCAGGGCAAGGTTCGCATCGTCGACGAAACTGGTGAAAAAGCCGTGACGCTGGCGGTGCTGAACAAGGGCGACAGTTTCGGCGAACGCTCCCTCTTGTATGGCGATCAGGTCTCGGCGACAGTGCGCGCCGCGGGCAGCATCGTGCTCTACAAGCTGTCGGCAGCGGATTTCCTGCCCCTGGTCGCGGCGCATCCCGAGCTGAAGCAGCGTGTCGACGAGGCTGTGGGCCGGCAGCGCGAATTCAATTTCCTGCGCACCCAGAATCTGCTCGCGGGTCTGACGCCGGCAGAGACGCAGAAGCTGGTCGCCGCAGTGGAAACGCTGCAGCTCGATGCCGGGCAGGCCCTGTTTCACGAGGGTGACGCCGGCGACGCCATGTATCTGGTGCGCGACGGCTCGCTGAAGATCGTGAAGGAATCCCTGGGCGGACAGCTGCTCGGGCGCAAGCCCGCGGGCAGCCTGCTCGGCGAAATGGCGCTGCTCAACGATGCGCCGCGCACCGCCTCGGCAATCGCCGAGGAAAAGACCACGGTGCTCAAGCTGCATCGCGACGCGTTCAATGCGGTGGTGGCGGGCAAGGAAGGCGTGCTGGACCTGCTGTCGGAGCAGGCGAGCCGCCATCTGCTGCAGCAGGAGGCGATTCTCGCCTCCTCTGCCGAGGCGCAACAGGCCGAGCGCAAGGATTCCGGCAACGAGATACGCACAGGACGCATACGGCCGCGCGGCTGGCTGTTTCGCTCGCTCACGCTCGCGCTGACCGACAAGCCTCTGTTCAGCGGCATCGCCTGCCTGGTGATGGCGGCGCAGGCGACCGGCCGTGCCATCCAGTGGCAAAACCTGGTCGAGGGCCAGCTGCAGGTCGGCAGCGCCGACGATCTGCACTCGCTCGGCCGCAAGGTGGAGTCGGCGGGGCTGCTGAGCCGCTTGGTTAAGGTCGATTTTGCGCGCCTGCAGGACCTGCTCATGCCCGCCGTGGTGCGCACGGATGAGGGCAATCTGGCCGTTCTGTTCAAGGTCACGGCGCGCGAAGTGCTCATGGCCGATCCGCTCAAAGGTTTGCTGCGGGTTCCGGCCGAGGTGTTTCGCAAGACCTTCGACGGTCAGGTGCTGACGGTCGCATACGTCCCCGATTTCGGCGCCATCGGCAATTCTGTGACGGGGATCTACCGCCAGTTCATTCCCATGCTCGGACCCCACTGGGGGCTGCTCGCGCGCATCGGCGTGGTGCTGGTCATCATCCAGGTGCTCGGGCTGCTGCCCGCGTTCTTCTCCGAGACGCTGATCGACAACGTGCTGGTCACCGGAGACTGGAATCTGCTGTGGCTGATGCTCATCGGCCTGCTGGTGGCGACTTTCGTCGGCAGCGTGGCCGGGTCGATCCGCGAGTTTCTGACGTTGCATCTGATTCGGCGCATGTCGGCGACGCTGTTCGTGCGCTTCTTCGCGCACATCCTGGCGCTGCCCCTGGCGACCCTGCACCGCTGGGAGACCGGCGCGCTGCTCGCGCGCTTCGAGGAGAACGAGAAGTTTCTCGAAACCGCGTCCGACGGCGCGATCCGGGTGATCTCCGATGCGGCGGGCATCCTGATCTACGTGCCGGTGCTGTTCTTCATGAGCTGGCAGCTGGCGCTGGTGTCGATGATCTTTCTGCTGGGCACCGTCGTTTCGACTATCGTCGCCACGCCAAAATTCCGCGCTTTTGAAAAGCTGCAGTTCCAGACCGGTTCGGACAAGGAATCGCACATCATCGAGGTGGTGACCAGCGTCGAGACGGTGAAGGCGCTGGGCCAGGAGAAGCAGTTCGCCGAGCGCGGCCGCGGCTACTTCGACCGCAACATCCAGGCAGAGATGCGCGGCGAGCGCTTCGACAACAATTTCGAGATTCTGACGGACATTCTCCAGGACGGGTCGTCCATCGCCGTGATGGGGGTCGGCGCTTACCTGGTGCTCAACGGGGAAATGACCGCCGGCGGGCTGATCGCGTTTGCCGCGATTCTCGGCGCGGTGATGGAGCCGGCGGAGGCGCTGGCCAACTTCTACGACGAATTTCTCGAACTGAGGGTCGCGCTCGACCGTTTGAACGATGTGCTCGGCTCGCCGCGCGAGGCGGTGAATTCGGACCGCCCCTGCCCGCTGCTCAAGGGCGGCTTGCGCTTCGAGCGCGTGTCGTTTCGCTACGCGCCGGACGGCAGAAACGTGCTGACCGACATCGACCTCGAGATCCAGCCCGGGCAGAAGGTGGCGTTCGTCGGGCGCAGCGGCTCGGGCAAGACCACCCTGCTGAATCTGGTGAACCGGATGCTCGAACCCAGTTCAGGCACGGTGTCCGTCGACGGCGTGGACATTTCCAAGGTCGATCTCGTATCGCTGCGCCAGCAGATCGGCGTGGTCGAGCAGTTTCCGTACTTGTTCAGCGGCACGGTGCGCGACAACATCGCCAAGGCCAATCCGGGAATGCCGCTGGAGTCGGTGATCGCCGCCGCCACCCTGTCCGGGGTGGGCGAGTTCGTCGACCGCATGCCGATGCGCTTCGACACTCGCATCGGCGAGGGCGGGCGCTCGCTCTCCGGGGGGCAGTCGCAGCGCATGGTGATCGCGCGCGCGCTCGCGGTGAATCCGCGCATCCTGATCCTGGACGAGGCGACCTCGGCGCTGGATACCGAGTCGGAGCGCATCATTCAGAAGAATCTGGACCTGATCATGAAGGGGCGCACCACGCTGGTCATCGCGCACCGGCTGTCGACGATCCGCAATGCGGACCTGATCGTGGTGCTCGACGCGGGCCGCATCGCGGAGAAGGGCACGCACGAAGAGTTGATGGAAAAGAAGGGCTTGTATTACTACCTGGCCACCCGCTCGCGCTAGCTGACCGAATGCAAAGGAAACGATGATGGCGGAGAAGGAAAAACCTGACCAAGACGCGGCAGCGGCGCCGGCTGCGGAGAATGCGTCGGCGGCGGGAAATGCAGAAGGCGCCGCAAGCAATGCGCAGGGCGCATTGGCCAAGGAAGCGGAAGCGACGCCCGTGGACCCTTATCAGGAGGGCGGCCTGGACCGCTTCGCGGACAAGCTGAAGGAGTCCGATGCCCGCTCGGAGGTGATAGAAGGCATTCCGCAGATGTACCTGCGCGGCGGTCTGTATGCGCTGGGCGGGGCGATGCTCATCACCCTGCTGATCGGCTGGTTCGGCACTATCCACGTCGTGGTCAAGGGCAAGGGCATGCTCACCCCGGAACTGGAGAACGTGTTCGTCGAGGCGCGCGAGACCGGCGTGGTCAAACAGGTGCACGTCAAGCCCGGCGAAGTGCTTACCGCCGGGCAACTGGTGCTGACCATGGACAAGGCGCAGTCGGGGGCGGAGATGGACCTGCTGCAAAGCGAGCTGCGGCTGGAGGAGGACAAGCTGCGCCGATTCTTGGTGGCGCGCGATATTTCGACGGCGGTGTCCAAGGACCCGAAAAGCATTCTGCGGCGCGATCCGGCGCAGTTCGCCAACGCGGGCGCCGCGGCCGAGCAACTGACCGCCCTGCGGCGCGCGCGGCAGCAACTGGACCGGGCGCGCGACGACATGAGCAAGGACTTCGCCGCGCGCCGCGCCGCGACCGACGCGCAGATCGCGCTGAACGGCACTGCGCTCAAGCGCATGCGCGAGGCCATTGCCGAGACCAAGGACTCGATCGGCCTGCGCGAGAAGGACCTGGAGGCGAAGCAGCAGGAGTTCAAGTATTTCGAGGTGCTTGCGAGCCGCCGCGCATTGCCGCGCTCCAATGTAAATGGCGCGCGCGACGCCGTGATCCAGGCGGAGTCCTCGCTGGTCGCCGAGCGCCAGCGTATCGGACAGCTCGAACTCGACATCGTGCGCACCGAACTGCAGTCGGCCGAGATGCGCTCGGATCTGGTACGCAAGAAGACCGAGTACGAAACGGCACTGGAGCAGGCGGAAATCGGTTACGACCAGGCGCTGGTCGGCTTGAACGCCATGCTGGCAACGATGGAACAGGAGCAGGCGCGCTCCGAGGCGCGTGTGTCCGAATTGCGCGCCAAGATCGAACTGCAGAACGTGCAGCTGAAGGAATTGCAGATCTACAGCCCCGCCGACGGCGTGTTGTCGGAATTGCGCTACACCACGCCCGGGCAGTTCGTCGAGCGCGGGGCGCGCATCGGCAGTTTCGTGCCCTCCAAGGTCAAGCCGATCATGGTGGCGACGGTGCAGAACAAGGACATTGCCGCAGTGAAGCCGGGCACGCTGGCGCACGTCAAGGTCGATGCCTATCCCTACCGCCAGTACGGCACCATACCGGCCAAGGTGCTGAGCGCCTATCCGGTGCCGGAAAAGCCGGAATTCAAGGTGAGGCTGCAGCTTGACCGCCATACGCTCAAGGTGCGCGGCGAGGAGGTCGAGCTGACGCCGGGCCTGACCGCCGAGGTCGACATCCTGACCCAGCGCACGCGCCTGTTGCGCATGGTGATGAAGAAGCTGGGCGGCGACGGGGACGACGATTGAGCCTGCGGCACAAATTGACGGCAATCGCGGCGCCGCCACGCGCGGAGGGCGCCGCATGGCACTGACGCTGGCCGAGCGGCTGCTCGAACTGCCGCAGTTTTGCGCGCTAGTCGGCGCGGACGGCGCGCGCATCGCGGCGCTGGCGCAATCGACGAGCTTTGCCGCGTCGGCGCCGGTATTCGAGCAGGGCGCGCCGGCCGAGGGGCTGTATGCCGTACTCGCCGGCGAGGTAGTGCTCTCCATCGCCGGCGCGGCCGGTCCGGTGCATATCGACAGTCTGCGCGAAGGCGCCCTGTTCGGCCTGAATGCGCTGTGGAGCGACGCCGCCATGCCGCAAAGCGCCCACGCCGGTCCCGAGGGCGCATTCCTGCAGATGATCTCAAGGGACAGGCTGCGTGTCCTGCTGGCCGAAGCGCCGGATATAGCAGCACGCATATCTGCCGGGCAGCGCGTTTCCGAGGCGGTGGCATGTCTGGCCGGCTGCGCCAGCTTTCGCGATGTGCCGCGCGACGCTCTGGCAGGGCTGGCGGGCAATGCCGGGGAGCGCACTCTGGCGCGCGGCGAACGCCTGATCGCTCAGGGCGAGCAGGACGATACCCTGTTCATCGTCAAGTCCGGCCGGCTCGTCGTGACGCGGCGCGAAGCGCCCAGCCATCGCATCGCCCAGCTTGGCGAGGGGGAAGTGGTCGGCGAAATGGCGGTGCTGACGCGCGAGCCGCGCAGCGCCGACGTGGTGGCCGATAGCGACAGTACTGTGATCTCGGTTCCCGGAGAGGCGTTCCGAGCGGTCGCAGGCGCGAATGCCGCGCTGAGCAAGCGCGTCGGCGCGCTGGTCGAGGCGCGTCGGCGGGCGGCGGTGGCCGATGTCCCTGCGCCTGCCGCCGGGCCGGTCGCTGCGGCCGAAACGGGTGCTGCCCTCAGTTCCGGCGCGCCGCCCGAGAGCGAGGCGCCGCAGGCCCGCCCTGCAGCGCCCGCCGCCGCGGTCAAGATCAAGCCCGAGGCGGGCGGACTCAGGGCCCGCTTCGAGCGCTGGCGCAAGCGCCACGCGAAGCCGCCCGCCGTGCTGCAGCACAGCGAGATGGATTGCAGCGCCGCCTGTCTCTCCACCGTCTGCCGCTTCTACGGCAAGGAAGTCAGCATCAACACCACGCGCGAACTGGCGCGCGTTCGGCAGGAGGGGGCATCGCTTTCGAATATCGTCAGAGCGTTGCGCGAACTGGGCTTCAAGGCGGACGCCTACGAGAGCTCGCTCGCGCAGCTGCGGCAAAAGCGCCTGCCGGCGATCGCCAACTGGCGCGGCTACCACTGGGTAGTGGTGCACGAGGTCACCGACACCAGCGTCGTGGTTGCCGATCCGGCCGAAGGGCTGGTCACCTACAGCATCGAGAAATGGATGGCGGGCTGGGCGCGTTTCACCATCTTCATCGAGCCGACGCCTAAGTTCGACGAATTTCCGGAAACGCCGGCCACCGTGACTGCGTTCCTGCATTACTTCGTGCCCTACAAGCGGCAGATCGTCGACATTTTCATCGCTTCGTTCCTGCTGATGCTGGTGGGCATCATGGCGCCGCTATTCACCAAGTTCGTGATCGACGAGATCATACTGAAGGGCAGCGACCAGTGGCTGACGGCCGCGGTGGTGGTCATGGTGGGTGTGTTGGTGCTGGAGCAGTTGCTGACCTTCGTGCGCAACGAAATCATCCTGCGGGTCACGTCGAATTGCAATTCGCAGATCATCGGTTCCATCTACGAGCGGCTGCTCGCTCTGCCCCTGGGGTATTTCAGCGCGCGCAAGACCGGCGACATCACCAGCCGCCTCGAACAGAACGACGAGATCACCCAGTTCGTGACCCAGGACGGTCTGGAGACCTTCCTCAGCCTGTTCAGCGTGATCGCCTATATGGCGGTGATGCTTTACTTCAATGTCTGGCTGACGCTCGCCTCGGTATCGGTGCTGCTGCTCAACATCGTGCTGGTGGCAAAGATTTCTCCGCGCCTGCGCCAGATCGATCGCGAAACCTTCGTCAAGGAAGCCGATCAGGAAAGCCACCTGATCGAATCCCTGCGCGGCGCTGCAACCCTCAAAATGATAGGCGCCGACCACCTCGCCCGCTGGCAGTACGAGAATCACTTCGCCGCCGTCGCCAACATCCATTTCAAGGAGGCCAAGCTGTCGCAGTTGATGGAACTGGCCGCCGATACGCTGGATTCCCTCAGCGACGTGATGGTGCTGCTGATGGGCGGGGCGTTCGTGATCATGGGCCACCTGACCATCGGCGAACTGGTCGCCTTCATCGCCTTTGCCAACGCCCTGCAGTCTCCGATCAATTCGGTGATCGGCAAGTGGGACGAGTTTCAGGAGGTGATCGTCGCGGTCGAGCGGCTGAACGACATCCTGGAGAAGGAGCCCGAGTTCCGCGCCGGCGAGGAAGCAAACCGGATCGTGGTGCCGCGACTGCGCGGGCATATCGAGTTCCGCGGCACGACCTTCCGCTACGCGCAGGACGACGACACCAACGTGGTGCAGAACGTGAATCTGACCATCCCGGCCGGGCGCAAGGTGGCCCTGGTGGGGGCAAGCGGCTCGGGCAAGTCGAGCCTGATCAAGCTGCTCTACGGTTTTTACAAACCCAGCGGCGGCCAGGTGCTGATCGACGGTTTCGACGTATCGGAGGTATCGCTGCCGGGCCTGCGCAGCCAGATCGCGATGGTGCCCCAAAAAAGCGCGATCTACCGCGGCTCGGTGCGCGAGAACATCGCACTGGCGCGACCCGGCGCGACCATGGAGCAGGTGCGCGACGCCGCCACGGCCGCCGGCGCGCACGAATTCATTTCCTTGATGCCCGGCGGCTACGAGGCCATGCTGGAGGAGGGCGGCGTCAATCTGAGCGGCGGTCAGCGCCAGCGCCTCGCCATCGCGCGCGCCTTCCTGCAGGACGGCGCCATGCTGGTGCTCGACGAGGCGACCTCCGCCCTGGACAACGAAACCGAGCGCACCGTGATGGACAATATCGCGCTGCGCTACGCGGGGCGCACGGTGATCATGATCGCGCACCGGCTCTCCACGGTGCGCAACGCCGACCTGCTGGTCGTGCTGGATCGGGGCATCGTGGTCGAATCGGGTACGCATGACGAATTGCTGGCCGCGAGGGGCGTCTATTACCACCTGTGCGCGCGCCAGCTCGAACAGGATTAGACTCCTTTCGCGTCCTGTGTCGCAGCCCCCGTGACGCAGCCCTTTTTGGTACCTTTAGGTACATGTGAAACGGCCACTCGGGACGCCTCGCGCGATCTCATTCCGAATGTGCATTAATTCACGTCTTTAGTGTGCGCAAATACTTGTGAGAATCAATGTTATCGACTAGAGTCATAAAATATGAACGTCGACGCTTCTAAGGCTTCTCACTCGCGCAAGTCCGCCGGCGGCAGGCCGCTGGTGCTAACGGTCGAGCCCTTGGTTCGGCGCAGCCGGCCGCTGGATGCGGCGCGCGCGGCGCTGGTCCTGGGTGGCGGCCGCTGGTTCGCGCGCGTCTGGAAGCGAATTGCGCTAGGGACGATTGCCGTCGCCCGCGCGGTGCGGCGCGCCATCGACGCCGCATTGATCCTGCCGCGAAAAGTCTATGCACGGGCCCATCTGGCCGTCATCGCCAGTGCGGGGGTGTTCCGCTCGGCTTCGATGTCCTTCAAGTTTTAGGCCGGCGCTCATCATGCTCATGGAATTTGCGCAAAGGGGAACTCGGGTGGAAACCTGGTTCCCTTTTGTGCTTTTGGGGAGATCCGCGCCCGCGGATCGTTTTGTCAATCGACGGGAGTCAAAATATGGCTGATGCAAAAAAGAAAATCGAGGTAGGTGATCTGCCTGCGCGTGCCAAGGTGCTGGATGAAGACGAGGCCGCGGGGGTTTTCGGCGGCGCTGCGCTAAAACGCGGCAAGGGTCGCCGTCCGCCGGCGAAGAAGAAGGGCAAGCCGAAAGGTAAGCGGCCACCGCTCAAGCGCGGTAAGGGGCGTCGTCCGCCGGCCAAGAAGCGTCCAAAACTGGGCCCGGTGAAGCGCAAGCTGTAAGCTATTTACACATTGCTGTACAAAACGGCGGCCTTCGGGCCGCCGTTTTGCTTGCGGCCTGGCGTGTCACGGATCCTGCATCCGACGACATGCCGCGCCGCAGCCGGTATTCACTTCCTGATCGCCACCACCATCCAGCTCCAGGGGGCGGGCTTCTTCAGCCATCTGGGCGGCTTGCTGAATTCGGTGCGCCAGTCGTATTCGACTTTTTCTATCCCGGTCACGGTGAAACCGGCTTGCGACAGCAGGATTTCCAGTTCCTCGCGCAGGTAGTGCTTGTGCGGTATGTCGTCGATGTCCACGTTGCCTTCGCGCAGGTTCTTCCATTTCTTCAGGGCGCGTGCCGCGCTCACCCGCTTGTTCAGGATGCCCGGATCCACGTTCCAGCGGGCGGCGATCAGGGTGCTCAGCATGGACGATTCCAGCGACGGCATCCCGAGAATCAGGGTGCCGCCCTTCTTGATGCAGCGGCCGAGGTTGCGGAAAAAAATGTCCCGGTCTTTGCGCGAAGGCGTCAGGATGGCGTTGATGCAGATTCCCGCGTCCGCACGGGGCAATATTTTGCCCTCCTTCGACATGTCGGCCCTGACGTATTCGATATTCGAATGTGTGCGGTGTCGATTCCGTGCGATTTCCAGATTTTTTTCCGCTAGATCGAGCGCGAATACCTTGGTGAAAGCCGGGGCGAGGACGCTCAGCCACTTGCCGACGGCGCAGCCGATGTCGATGACGGATTTTTCGGGCGAGGCGAGCTTTTCGATGCAGGAGCGGATCGTCGCTTTCCGGTCGCTCTCCAGCACGTCGAAAATGACGTCGTCGTAGACCGGGGCCATCTGTTCCCAGTAGATGCGCCTCATGTCGGCGCGGCCGCCGCGCGCTCCGGCAGGGCCTGCCGCAGCGGACGCAGCGGCCGCCTTGCGCTTGCTGCCGAGCAGCGTGCCGCGGCAGTTGCGCGCCTTGCAGCTGCAGGCGAATTCGCGCTTCAGCGCGGGCGTGTAGCGCTCCTCCATGTAGAGGTTGTAGTCAAAGGTGATTTCCTCTCCGGCCTCGATGCGCCGGGTCGAATCGAAGTACACCCGGCCATCCTCTTCGGCGACCTCGCAGTTGGGCGCACAGCTGTGATTGATCCAGCGCGCGGAATTGCCGCCTACCCCGCCGTCGATTATTTCTTCGTTCTCGAGCTGGAACAGGAAGGTGTGCGTCGCGCCGGCGTAGCGGCGGATGCTTTCCTCCGGGCTGATGCGCTCGCCTTTGTACTCGATCAGCCGCGTGCCGCGGGGGATGGCAGCTGCGGCGAATACGCCCTTGCCGTGTATCCCGGAACGGCGCGTGACCATGAGCCGCGCCTTCTTGCTTTTCGGTGCCTGCATGTGAGCTCAGTCCATCGGGAACGAGCGCGCATTCTACCGAATGGGCGTGACGATTTGGCCGGATCAGGGCCGGCGCTGCGCCAAGGCCGCGCCGGCGGGACCTGGACCTGGCGGAGTCGAAGCGGGCGCCGTGAGCGAGGCGGCGCGCTTGAGCGCGATGCCCTCCGCCTCGGCGGCGGGAGCGCTGCGCTGCAGGGGCGCGCGTTCGGTGAGCTTTTCCGGCAGGACCATGCGTGAAGACAGCTTTCCTTCCGGGCTCGCAGCCGTCTCCAGCCAGGCGTTGACCTTCTCCAGATCGGGCGCCGCCAGCATTCCCGCAGCGCGCTTGAGGCGCAGCACGCCGAGGATGTAGTCGTAGCGCGCGCCGACCAGGTCGCGCCGGGCGCGGAACAGGTCGCGTTGCGCGAGCAGCACCTCGAACGAGGTGCGCAGGTTCAGCTCGTAGCTGAGGTTGATCGATTCGACCGCCGACTCGGCAGAGCGGACGGCCTGGCGCAGTGCGTCGACGCGGGCGATGCTGGTCGAGATGCCGTAGAAGGAATCGCGCGTCTCGCGCAGGATCGCGCGGCGTTCGCGTTCCAGGCGCGCCAGAGACTGAAGGTGCAGCGCGCGCGCCTCGCGGGTGCGCGATTGCACCTGCCCCCCCTGAAAGATCGGCACGCTCATCTGCATCCCGAACAGCATGTTGTCCACGTTCAGCGGGCCGCTCTGTCCGCCGTTGGCGCTGTCGCGCGAGCGGCGCATGATCAGATCCAGCTGCGGCAGGTGCCCCGCCCTTGCCCTGCGGATTTCCTCTTCGAAGGCATTGCTCGCATAGCGGAAGGACTGCAGTTGCAGGTTCTGGTCGGCGGCGAAAGCCGACCATGCGGCCACGTTTGCAGGCTCCGGGTGATCGATCGGGCTGTCCGCGCGCAGCGTGGCGAGGGCGGGATGGTTTCTGCCGGTGATGGTGGCCAGGGCGTCGTGGGCGCTGCGCAGATCGTTCTCGGCTTCGATGACCCTGGCGCGCGCCAGGTCGTATCCCGCCTGTGCCTCGTCGACGTCGGTGACGGCCACCAGTCCGAATTCCAGGCGCTCCTTGCTGAGTTCCAGCTGCTTGCCGAACGCTTCGAATTCACCGCGCGCGTTTTCCAGATCGTCGCTCGCGCGCAGCACCCCGAAATAGCGATCCGACAGCCGCACGATGAGATCCTGCAAAGCGAATTCCAGCTCGGCTTTCGACTGCAGGTTGCGCCATTCCGCCTGGCTGCGCGCGCGCGCCAGTTCCGGTCGGTAGAGCGGCTGGACTATGGTCAGGCCCAGATGCTTTTCGTTGAACCTGGACGAGACGTCGGGCGTCACGGTGGGGTCGGCGCCGGGTGAAGTCGAGCCGTACTTGTTGCCGGAAGATGCGATGTCGACGCCGATCGAAGGCAGCATGGCGCCGAACGCCTGGATCTCCTGCTCCAGCGTGGCATCGTGGCCGTAGCGAATGGCGCGGTAGTCCGGATCGTTCTGCACGGCGAGGCTGTGCAACTGCAGCAGGTCCTCCGCCGCCGATGCGGCGCCTGCAAAAAACAACAGCCCCAGCGCAAAATTTCGCACCACTTGGAATCTCCCCCGTTCGGTGCCGCCTAGGATATCACCGTCGCCCGCGCTGCGCGTGCGACGGGCGGGAGGCGGTGCGTCCCCGGCGTATGGCGGTGTTTCAGCCCGGCGCTGCGGCCGCGCCGTGCTCGCCGCAGGCGAGCACGGTTTCCCACAATTGCAGCGTCGCTGCGATGTAGGCTTGCAGCGGCCGGTGCTCTACCCGCGCATATTCGGCGCCGTTCAAGCGCTCCGCGTGCTGCAGCCGGCGGTATTCGCGGTAGCCGTCGCGCACCGTCATTGCCGTCGGCAGAGGGATAAGGCCGAGCTCTCCCGCCATTTTCAGCAAAGCGATGTTGCCCAGGTTGCCAGTCAGGCTTGGGTGGCGATGCGCGTGCGCGAGCACCAGGTATTGCACGATGAATTCGATGTCTATCATGCCGCCGCGGTCGTGCTTGAGGTCGAACAGTTCGCTGCGGTTGGGGTGGGCGGCCGCCATTTTCTCGCGCATGGCGAGCACCTCGCTCCGCAGCGCTTCGGGGTCGCGCTCGCGGCGCAGGATGGCGACGCGCTCGGCTTCGAATGCAGCGCCGACTTCGGGGTCGCCGGCGCAGTAGCGCGCCCGCGTCAAAGCCTGGTGCTCCCATACCCAGGCGTCCCGTTCCTGATATTCGCGGAATGCGTCGACCGAGCTGACCATGAGGCCGCCCGCGCCGTTGGGCCGCAGCCGCAGGTCGGTTTCGAACAGCACGCCCGACGGCGTGGCACTGGTAATCCAGGTGTTCACGCGCTGCGCCAGGCGCGAGTACATCTGGGGGGCGCCGGCATCGGCGTCGTCGTAGAGGAATATGATGTCCAGGTCCGAGGCGTAGCCCAGCTCCTTTCCGCCCAGCTTGCCGTAAGCGACGATGGCGAAGCGCGGCACCTCGCGGTGGCGATTGCGCAGCTGCGACCAGCACAGCTCGAGCGTGATCGCGAGCATCAGGTCCGCGAGCGCAGACAGATGGTCGGCCAGCACCTCCACCGTCAACTGGCCGGCGAGGTCCTGCGCCAGCAGGCGGAACACCTGCGCGTGGTGCGTCTCGCGCAGCACGTCCATCAGCCGCTCGGTGTCGTCCCCGTGGCGCGACAGCTGCAGGCGCAGGCTGGCGGCGAATTCCTTCCAGTCCGGCGCGGCGTAAAGCGTACGCGCGTCCAGCAGTTCGTCGAGCAGCAGTGGGTGGCGGGTGACGTAGGCCGCGGCCCAGCCTGACGCGGCCAGCAGCTGCACCACTTTTTCCAGCGCCTGGGGATACTCATGCAGCAAGGCCAGGTAGGAGCTGCGCCGGCTGATGGCGTCGAGCAGATCGAGGGCGCGCGCGAGCGCGGCCTCGGGCGCGGCCGCCTTGGCCGCGAGCTCGATGATTTGCGGCAGCAGGGCGTCATAGCGCTCGCGGCTGGATTCGGACAGCTGCAGATAGCGCTGCGATGCGCGCGCGCCTTCGAGTCGCGCCAGGGCGGCGGCGGTGTCGGCGAATCCGAGCCCAGCGAGCCGCTCGTACGCGGCTTGCGTTGCCAGTTCTCCGTTCCACAGCGGGGTGCAGGCGTGCCGGTCCGGCACCGGTCCGGCAAACACGGCGTCGAAATGGCGCGACACGTTTTCGCGATGCGCATCCAGCCGCGCCATGAACCGGTCGTAGCCGTCAAAGCCCATGGCGGCGGCGATGCGCGCCTGGTCCTCGGGCACCTGGGGCAGTTCATGGGTCTGCGCGTCGTCCAGGTACTGCAGGCGATGTTCCACGCGGCGCAGAAAATCGTAGGCTTCGCGCAATTCGCTGACCGCGTCCGCCGTCAGCAGGCCCTTTTTCTGAAGCAGCGCGAGCACCTCCAGGGTGGGGCGGGTCTGCAGCTCGGCATCTCTGCCGCCGCGTATCAGCTGGAATGCCTGGGCGATGAATTCGATCTCGCGTATGCCTCCGGGGCCGAGCTTGACGTGTCCGGTCAGTTCGCGCCGCGCCACTTCGGCGCGGATCTGCGCGTGCAGCGAGCGCATCGCCGCGAACGCGCCGAAGTCGAGGTACTTGCGAAACACGAACGGCCGCGCGATGGCGGCGATCTGGGCAGAAGCTTCGCGGCAACCATCATCGGCGTCCGCGCCCCCGCTCACGGCCACGACGCGCGCCTTGATCCAGGCGTAGCGCTCCCATTCCCGGCCTTCGGCCACAAAGTAGTTTTCCAGAGCGTCGAAGCTGCAGGCGAGCGGGCCCGAATCGCCGTTGGGACGCAGGCGCATGTCGACGCGAAACACCTGGCCGTGCTCGGTCACGTCGGCCAGCGCGTTGATCAGCTTGC
Source organism: uncultured Enterobacteriaceae bacterium (assembly GCA_964400745.1). Taxonomy (GTDB): domain Bacteria; phylum Pseudomonadota; class Gammaproteobacteria; order Burkholderiales; family SG8-39; genus 2-12-FULL-64-23. Next base: position 16,505 of record CAYNVY010000050.1, read on the forward strand.
GCCCCAGGCGGGTAAAATATTCGTGATTGGACAGAAGCCGCAGCGCTTCGCCCTGCTTTTCGATCGGGCAGACGGTCTCGCCTTCTTCCGGATAGACGAAAATCAGGTCGATATCGGAGGACACATTGAGTTCGCGTCCTCCGAGCTTTCCCATGCCGACGACGATCAATGACTGGCGCGTTTCGCCTGCCATGGGAATCCCGTGCTGCATCTGCAGCCAGGAGTCCAGTCGCTCCAGCGCCCAGGCCAGGCTCACTTCCGCCAAGTCGCTCATGCCGGCGACTACCTCGGCCAGCGGCGCGCGACCGCTCAAATCGCGCAGCAGCACGCGCAGCATCACCTGCTGCCGCAGTAGGCGCAGCGCGCGCTTGAGCGCGGCTTCGTCCTGCGCCGGCTGTATTGCCAGGAATGCGCGCATCTCCGCGGCGCCGAACGGCGTTTCTACGGCGGCGAGAACCGCTTGGAACAGTTCCGGCCGAGCTTGCGCCAGGCGCTGCGCGTAGCGCGAGCAATCCGGCGCGCCTTGTGGAAAGCCTTGATCTGGAGGCATCTATTGAGTGTTTGCAGGTAAAATGTGATGCTACAAAAATATCGCGTGTCATGGCGTACGCGGTAACGTATTTCCAACGCATTTGTAACGTGTATTTGTAACGTTTTTGTTCGGCCTGCGTTCATTGTAGGTCTTTCGCCGAAGCGCGCTCAACTAGCATGGGAAATTCGCATCCGGATGGTGCAGCCCGACCAAACCGAAACTAAGGCTGCGCTGCCCCCAGAGGAGGATTTTTCTCCGCTGGCGGAATTGGGGCTCGCACCCAAGCGGCGCGGCATCGTGCGCAAGCTGCTGCGCTTTTTCGGCATCACCGCGCTGGTGCTCTATTTCGGTTTCGCGGCGGTGGTGCTGACGCTGCGTTTCTGGATCCTGCCGCAGATCGAGCAGCATCCGGAGTCGATCGCCGAAGTCATTTCGCGCAACATCGGACAGCGCGTCAGCATCGGCGGCGTGGATTCAGGCTGGCAGCGCCTGCGCCCCTACCTGGAAATGACCGACGTGCGACTCTACGACAGCGAGGGCCGCGTCGCCTTGTCGCTGCCCTCGGTGTCGTGCACCCTGTCCTGGGACTCGCTCGCCTTTGGCGCACTGCGCTTCGAATCCCTTTCCCTGGACAAGCCCCGGCTGGCCGTGCGCCGCAGCAGCGACGGGATGCTGTACGTGGCAGGCATCAGGCTGGATCCGGAAATCGGGGGCGGAGGTTTTGCGAACTGGTTGCTGACGCAGCGCGAAGTCATCATTCGCGATGCCTTGGTAAGCTGGGACGATCAGCTGCGCCAGGCGCCGCTTCTGTCCCTGAGCAATCTGAATTTCGTCATGCGCAACCGCGGCAGCCACCATCGCTTCGCGCTGCGCGCCCTGCCGCCGCGCGAGTTCGCCACGGCGCTCGATCTGCGCGGCGACCTCGAAGGCCGGACTTTCGAAGAGCTTCAGGCCTGGAACGGCAGACTCTATGCCGAACTCGCCCATGCCGATCTCGCGGTCTGGCGCGCCTGGATCGACTACCCGCTCGAAATCAAGAACGGGCAGGGCGGATTGCGCATGTGGCTGGGCATCGCGGACAAACACCTGGTGGATGCCGCCGCCGACGTCTCCCTTGCCGACATCAGCGCGCGCCTGGCGCCCGAGCTGCCCGTGCTGGAGATGAGTTCGCTCCAGGGGCGACTGTCGGCCAAGCGTTCGCGCGACGGCACCTACGAGGTGGCGGGCAGGCAGGTCGCGCTTGCGCTGCGAACCGGTGAGACGCTGCCGCCGACGCAATTCGCGGTGCAGTGGCGGCCCGGCGACGACAAACGCGCGGAACAGGGCGACGTGAAGATCGATGCGCTCGAGTTGCAGCCCCTGGCGCTGCTCGGCGAATACCTGCCGCTGCCGCAACACGCGCGCAAGATCCTGGCCGAAGCCTCGCCCAGGGGCAGCCTGGCCGACATGCATTTCGTCTGGAAGGGAACCCTGCCCAATCCGCAGAGCTACAGCCTGCGCGGGCGTTTCGACCAGCTCAGCATGCGAGCCTATGCCAGATTGCCCGGATTCAAAGGCGTCAGCGGCAATATCGACGGCAATGAAAAAGGCGGCAACGTGCTGCTCAATGCGGCCAAGTCGAGCGTGGAATTGCCCCAGGTGTTCGTCGACCCGACGCGCAACTTCGACACGCTTACGGCACAACTGGCCTGGAGCCATGTGCAGGGCGAACTGCAGCTCAAGCTGTCCAGTATCGCTTTTGCCAACGCCGATCTGGCGGGAACGGCTTTCGGCACCTACACCACTGCGGCGGAAGGCCCAGGACTGATCGATTTCACTGCGCGTTTGAACCGCAGCGACGCGCGCGCGGCTGCACGCTACATACCGTTTCTCAAACAGAACCTGCTCGATTGGCTGGATCGCGCCCTGCTTGCCGGCCGCACTAGCGAGATCAGTCTGCGCCTGAAAGGCAACCTTAAAGATTTTCCGTTTGCGGGAGCCAAGGGCGGCGTGTTCCAGGTCGCTGCCAAGGTGGCGGGCGGGCAGTTGAATTACGCCCAGGGTTGGCCGCTGATCGACGGCATCACCGCGGAGCTGCATTTCGACGGCAAGCGCATGGAGGTGATCAGCAACAAGGCGAGCATTCTCGGCGCGCGGCTGAATCAGGTGCGCGTGGTTCTGCCGGACCTGTTCACGCCGGACCGGATACTGGAAATCACGGGTAACGCGGAGGGGCCGTCCGCGGAATTCCTGAGCTTCGTCAAGCTCAGCCCGGTCAACGCGCTGATCGGCGGTTTCACCGGGAGCATGGGCGCCACGGGCAACGGCAAATTGCAGCTGAGAATCGATCTGCCGCTTGCGCATGTCGACGACGTCAAGGTCAACGGCAACTATCAGTTCGCCGGCAACCAGGTGAGCATCGATGCCGACTGGCCGCCGGTGACGCAGGCGAGCGGTCGCCTCGATTTCAGCGAGAACAGCGTGAACATGCGCGCAGTCAACGCCCAGTTTCTGGGCGGGCCGGTCAGCGTCGGCATCGCCAGCCAGCGCGACGGGTCCATCGTTGTCGACGCCCGGGGCAACCTCAACGCGGCGCTGCTGCCGGCGGCGCTGGACCAGCCGCTGCTGCGTCACGTAAGCGGCACCACGGCGTGGACCTCGAGCGTCACCGTTCGCAAGCGCGGCGCCACCATCCTGGTGGAGTCCGGATTGCAGGGGATTGCTTCCGCGCTACCGGCGCCGCTCAACAAAGCGCCGGCGGAAGTGCTGCCGCTGCGCATCGAGCGCGTCGTCGTTACCGACGAAGCGCGCCCGGATGCGGTGGGGCAGGCTGTATCGGATCGCAGCACGGTGGAGCTTGGCAAGGCGGTGCGCCTGGAGGTGCAGCGCCGGCGCGAAGGCGGAACGATGGCGATCGAGCGCGCAGCGATCGGCCTGAACGAGGCGCCCCGCTTGCCGGAAAAAGGCATCGTCATCAACGGCACCGCGGCACAACTCGACCTGGACCAATGGTTGCATGTGCTGGGAGCGGTAGGCGGCGGACAGGCCCCTTTGTCGGCGCTCAACCTCAAGGTCGGGGCGCTCGACGCCTACGGCAAGCGCATCAATGACGTCACCCTGCGCGCCGGGTTCCAAGGCAGCGACTGGCTCGCCAATGTCGAGGCGCGCGAACTCGCCGGCGAGGTGCGCTGGCGCTCGCTCGGCAAGGGGCGGGTGAGCGCGCGCCTGTCGCATTTCACTTTTCCCGAACCCACTCCCGGCAAGCTGGCGGATGAAACGCCGCCGAAGGAGCTGCCCGGCCTGGATATCGTCGCGGACAATCTGCTCGTGCGCGACAAGAAACTGGGGCGCCTGGAACTTGCGGCGGCCAACGTGGGGCGCGACTGGCGCATCGAGACGCTGCTGCTGACGACGCCGGACAGCCGGCTGAGCGCGGACGGGTTGTGGCAGGTTTCCTCCGCGCAGCAGCGCACCAATCTCAACCTCAAGCTCGAAATAAGCGATGTGGGGAAGTATCTGGAACGCGTCGGCTACCCGGGAAGCATGCAGCGCGGCAGCGCCAAGCTGGCGGGGAAACTGGCCTGGGCCGGAAGCCCTCAATCCGTCGACTATCCCAGCCTGGGGGGAGAACTGACCTTGCACGCCGAGAAAGGCCAGTTCCTCAAGATCGAGCCGGGGATAGGAAAGTTGCTCGGCATCCTGAGCTTGCAGGCTTTGCCGCGGCGGATCACGCTCGATTTCCGCGACATTTTCAGCGAAGGTTTCGCTTTCGACAGCATCGACGGTACGGCGTCCGTGGCCAAGGGGGTGCTGCACACGCAGAACTTCGCCATGCTCGGTCCTTCGGCGCAGATCGCGATGTCCGGCGATATCGACCTGGCGCAGGAAACGCAGGCGCTCAGGGTGCGCGTGGTGCCCAGCGTGGGCGACAGCCTGTCGGTGGCCGGCCTGGTGTTTCTGGCCAATCCGATCACCGGAGTCGCGTCGTTTCTGGCGCAGCGCCTGTTCAAGGACCCGCTGGGGCAGGTATTCGCCTTCGAATATGCGATCAGCGGCACCTGGGCCGATCCCAAGGTGGAAAAGGTGGGGCGCGGCAAACAAGGCGCGGAGGGCGAAAAGAAATGAACCGAGGGCGCCCCTTGGGCGCCGCCGATGTTGGATTGAGACACAGAAAGGATGGCCATGGCTGAGGGCAGCTTCAAGGCGGCGGCGGTGCAGATGGTGTCAGAGCCCGGGGTGCAGGCGAATCTCCTGGTCGCCGGCGAATTGATCGCGCGGGCGGCGGGCGAGGGCGCGAGACTGGTGGCGCTGCCTGAATATTTCTGCATCCTCGGCCTGCGCGACCGCGACAAAGTGGAGGTGCGCGAGGAATACGGGCACGGCCCGATTCAAGATTTTCTCGCCCAAGCGGCGGCAAGAAACAAGGTATGGCTGGTGGGCGGATCGGCGCCGCTCGCCTGCGCCGATCCGAACAAGGTCAGGAACGCCTGCCTCGTGTTTGACGACAGCGGCCGGTGCGTTGCGCGCTACGACAAGATCCATCTGTTCGGATTCGACTCCGGCACGGAACGCTTCCAGGAGTCGCGCAGCATAGAGCCCGGGAGCGAGGTGGTTACGCTGGAGACGCCGTTTGCGAAGCTGGGGCTGTCGATCTGCTACGACCTGCGCTTTCCCGAGATGTACCGCAAGATGGGCGCGGTGGATCTCATCCTGGTGCCATCCTCCTTTACCGCCACCACCGGCAAAGCACACTGGGAACTGCTGCTTCGCGCGCGCGCGATCGAGAACCAGGCCTATGTGCTGGCGCCGGCGCAGGGCGGGCATCACAAGAACGGCCGCGATACCTACGGCCACAGCATCATCATCGATCCCTGGGGCAAGGTGCT
>CAYNVY010000051.1:0-21826 GCA_964400745.1 uncultured Enterobacteriaceae bacterium
GTCTGGCTGATCCTGGACGAGGCGCCGCTGGAAACCATGCTGATGCGCGAATACGACGGCACGCGCATGCTGCGCGCGACGGGCAGCCCCTTGATCTCGGAGTTTCCCCCGGCGGGTGAGGCGCGCGATCATATCTACCTGATCGATCCGCTGGGCAATCTGATGCTGCGTTACCCCAAGAACGCCGATCCGCGCAGGATGCACAAGGACCTGGTGCGTCTGCTCAAGGTGTCGCGCATCGGCTAGTGCGCTTGCGCCTCGTGATAGACTGACTCGTTCTTTTCCCGCACCAAACCCACCAAGCCCATGGCCCCGCAGCTCTCATTGCACGGTACCGCGCAGCGCGCGCGCCAGTTCTACGCCCTGACCAAGCCGCGCGTCACCATGCTCGCCGTGTTCTGCGCCGTGATCGGCATGTTTCTCGCGACGCCGGGGATGGTGCCCTGGAGCGTGCTCTTTGCCGGCACGGCCGGCATCGCGCTGCTAGCGGGCGCCGCCTTCGCCATCAATTGCTTGGTGGAGCAGGAGATCGACGCCAAGATGGCCCGCACCCGCGCGCGTCCCCTGCCGCGCGGGGAGCTGAGTTCGCTGCAAACCGTGATTTTCGCGGGGGTGATCGGCGGCATCGGCATGTTCCTGCTCTACCGCTATGTCAACGCACTGACCATGTGGCTCACTTTCTGCACCTTCGTCGGCTACGCACTCGTCTATACCGTCTTGCTCAAGCCCGCCACGCCGCAGAACATCGTCATCGGCGGGCTCTCCGGAGCCATGCCGCCGCTGCTGGGCTGGACCGCCGTCACCGGCGAGGTGGCGCCCGAGGCACTGCTGCTGGTGCTGATCATCTATGCCTGGACTCCGCCGCATTTCTGGGCCTTGGCGTTGTATCGCACCGAGGACTTCACCCGCGCCGGACTGCCCATGCTGCCGGTCACCCACGGCCAGGAATTCACGCGCCTGCAGGTGCTGCTGTACACGGTGATACTCATCGGCAGCACCCTCTTGCCCTTCGTCTACGGCATGAGCGGCTGGACCTATCTCGTCACCGCGCTGGCGCTCGACGCGATGTTCCTCTACTACGCGGTGCGCATCTATGTCGCCTACAGCGACCGCCTGGCGCAGCAGACCTTCCGCTTTTCGGTCGTCTACCTCGCGGTGCTGTTTACGGCGCTGCTACTCGATCACTACGTTTGAATCGCCAGATCGCGTCCTCGCCCCCCCTGTCCGTGACCATGCGCTTTCAGCGCCTGGCGGTTTGCTGCGCCTTGCCTTTCGGTCCATAGAGGTGCAAAATCTTGCATCAATATTGTGTTAGAGGTTTGTCATGACAAGGACCGCGACGAAGGACATCATTCCCATCTCTCGGGCGCGCGCGCGCCTGACCGAGCTTGCCGATGACGTGTCGAAGTCCGGGCAGGAAAAGGTGTTCACCAGGAACGGCGAAAGCTATGTCGCCCTGATTACAGCCGGCCAGCTCGACGACTATCGTCGCTTCAAGGAGGCCGAGCACTTGTCCATGCTTAAGGCATTGGTCGAGGCAGCCGAAGACATCGAAGCCGGGCGTGTCTATACCTGGGACGAATTCAAACCCCGGCTTGCCAGATTGCGCGCGAAGGCAAAGCGCATTGCCGGTGCATGAGCGCACCACGCCGCTTGCCGGTCGTGGTGACACGGCGCTTCGAGCGTGCGCTTGAGGCGATTCTGGATCACTACGAGAGCCTGCGCCACCTGCACCCGGACGCCGGTTCGCGTGCACTGTCGCTTATCGAGCGGGTCGAGGTGGAGCTGCCCCAGCTTCTGGCGGTGCGTCCCGACATCGGCAGGCCGGCACAACTTAGCCTGACTCAGACCGATTCCGAGCAACACTGGCTCAAGCGTCTCGCCCCGCTGACGGCGCGCCGCCGCTTGCAGGCGCGCGAGTGGTTGCTCGGCGATTTCTGGATTCTCTACTACCGTGCCGCCGGCGCGGTGTATCTCGCATCGGCGCGGCATGAGCGCGAGGCGGAGTATCGTTGAGTCTGTTGCAGGAGAAGGCGCGGCTCGCTGCGCTTTTTCCGGTAGCCTGCTCGATCTGGGCATGGAATCGCGAGATAATAAACAATGTATTCGGGTAACGGACTTCTGCAATGGCGGTGCCGCAGTTCCGCAATAACCGCCGGGTGACGCCATGACGCATAGATTTCGAAGCTTGCACTTCCTCGGCGCCGCGCTCCTCGTGTTCGCCTTGACCGGTTGCGTGCCCTCCCCAGACTCGTTCAAGAACACCGACGTGACCGGCTCCGACTGCTGCCAGGATTTTCGCCTGACCGACCACCGGGGCCAGGTGCGCACGCTGGCGGATTTTCGCGGCAAGGTGGTGGTGATGTTCTTCGGCTACACCCAGTGTCCGGATGTCTGCCCGACCACCATGATGGAGATGACGGCGGTATTGCAGCAACTGGGCGCCGACGCGCAACGGGTGCAGATGCTGTTCGTCACCGTCGACCCGGAGCGCGATACGCGCGAATTGCTGTCGCACTACGTTCCGGCGTTCCACCCGAGCTTCATCGGCCTGTACGGCGACCTGGAGACGACCGCGCGGACGGCGAAGGCGTTCCGCGTGTTCTATCAGAAGCAGCCGGGGCCCACGCCCACCAGCTACACGGTGGACCACACGGCCGGAAGCTATGTCTTCGACCCGCAGGGGCGGGTGAGGTTGTTCGCTCGCTACGGCGACGGCGGCGCGAACCTGGCCGCCGACCTGCGCATGCTGCTCAAGCAGGGGTAGGGCGCTTGGCCTGGGTTCAGGCCCCTGCGAGCAGGACTTTCATCTTCTGCATGGCCTTGACCTCGATCTGGCGGATGCGCTCGGCCGACACATTGAATTCGGCTGCGAGGTCGTGCAGGGTCGCAGGGTCTTTCTCGCGCAGCCAGCGCGCTTCGATGATGCGGCGGCTGCGCTCGTCCAGGCTCGCCAGGGCCGCTTTCAGGTCTTTCGCGCCGTCGCGCTCGATTTCCTCGGATTCCAGCAGCAGCGAGGGTTCCTTGTCCGGATCGGACAGGTAGGCGATCGGGGCGTAGCTGTCCTCGTCGTCGTCGTTGGCTTCCAGCGCCACGTCCTGGCCCGCAAGCCGCATTTCCATTTCCCGGACTTCCTCCGGCTTGACGCGCAGCTGCCGCGCCATGTCGTCCACCGCTTCCTGCGACAGCGGCCCCAGGCCCTTTTTCATCGAGCGCAAATTGAAGAACAGCTTTCTCTGCGCCTTGGTAGTGGCGATTTTCACCAAGCGCCAGTTCTTCAGGATGAATTCGTGCATTTCTGCCTTGATCCAGTGGATGGCGAACGAAACCAGGCGCACGTTGCGCTCGGGGTCGAAGCGTTTCACCGCTTTCATCAGTCCGATATTGCCTTCCTGGATCAGATCGGCGTGAGGCAGGCCGTAGCCGAGGTAGCCGCGAGCAATGGCGACCACCACGCGCAGATGCGACACGACCAGCGCGCGCGCCGCGTCTATGTCGTTTTCGTCGCGCAGCTTGCGTCCGAGGCGCAACTCCTCCTCGGGCGTGAGCAGCGGAAAGCGGTTCACCGTCGCGATATAAGTCTCCAGGCTTCCGACCAGGGAAGGCACCGGCAACGCCATGACTTGATTCATCGTGCAATAGCTCCTTAACGAAGCGCTGCGCCGGGAAATCTCAAACTTCCCGCTGCAGCGCAACATCCCTATGCCTAAGTTTAGCACTCCCGCACATAGAGTGCCAATATGCCGGAAAGTTCCGCCAGAATGCAGCTCGATAAGCTGCTCAGGCAATCCGCCTAGGCTATTATCTGGGCTCTATATCAGCTAAGTGTCTACTCACTGACATATAGGCGCCCAACCAGCCGAGGATGGCGGCGAAGGCAAGCAGGGCGGCGCAGTCTGCGACGCCGAAGAAACGCAGCCCGAAATCCGAGCCGTAGAGCCGGGCCAGTTCGACGATGTTCTGATTCAGAATCAGCATGCAGCCATAGACAATGGCCAGCGCGGCCAGCGCGCCCAGCGCGCCTTGCATCAGCCCCAGGTAGAAGAAGGGGCGACGGATAAACGCGTCGGTCGCGCCGATCAGCTTGCTCACTTCGATCTCGTCTTTTTGGGTGAGGATCTGCAGCCGTATGGTATTGAAGGTCACGGCGACGAGGCCGAAGGCAAGCAGAGCGGTCAGGATCAGCACTCCGGTCCGGCCGAGGGCGACCAGGGTCTCCAGCCGCTTCACCCAGGCCGAATCGAGCTGCACATGCGCCACTTTGGGCAGGGCCTTCAGCTCGGGCTCCATTTTCTCGAGATCCGCAGCGCTGCCGCGGGCTTCGAGCACGAAGGCGTCGGGCAGGGGGTTCGATTGCAGTGCGGCGATGACCTCGGCCATGTTCTCGGACCGCTTCAATCCCGCCAGCGCCTGTTCGCGCGAGATGAAGCGCACGGCGCGCACCCCCGGCAGCTGCTTCAGTTTCGCTTCCAGCGCTGCGATATCGGCTTTGCCCGCGTCGGGCGCCAGGAACAGGCTGACCTCGGGCGTACCCGTCGCCTGACGCGTGACGGCGCCCAGATTCTGCAGCAGCATGTATCCGCCCAGCGGCAGCGCCAGCGCGACGCCGATCACCATGACGTTGAGCAGCGTGGCAAACGGATTGCCGGCCAACCGCGACAGCGTCAGCTTGAATGTCTGCCAATGCTGGCGCAGCCAGGCGTTCACGCGTCCAGCCTGCCCTGCTTGAGGGTCAGCACGCGCGGCCTGAGGCGCTCGATCAGGGCCTCGTCGTGGGTCGCGATCAGCACCGTCACGCCGACCTGGTTGAAGGAGCGGAACATCTCGATGACTTCGGCCGCAGAGGCCGAATCCAGGCTGGCCGTCGGTTCATCCGCGAGCAGTATGCCGGGACGGTTGACCACGGCGCGGGCGATGCACAAGCGCTGCTGTTCCCCGCCCGACAGCGTCACCGGGTTGGCCTTTTCACGCGCGAGCAATCCCACCTTGTCCAGCGCGGCGCGCGCGCGGCGCGCGGCTTCCTTGTGCGCCTGGCCGGTGAAGGCGAGCGGCAGCATGACATTGTCGAACACGCTGCGATCGTAGAGCAGCTTCTGGTCCTGAAATATGAGTCCCAGATTGCGCCGCAGATACGGAATCGCGGGGCGGCGCATGCTGCCGATGTTCTGGCCGTTGACCAGCACGGTGCCGCTGGTCGGGCGCTCGATGGCGGGGATCAGCTTGAGCAAGGTGCTCTTGCCCGCGCCGGAGCGGCCGGTGATGAACACCAGTTCGCCGGTCTCGATGGTGAAGGTAAGTTCGGACAGCGCCTCGTGGCCGCCGCGATAGCTCTTGCGCACCTGGCTGAAGCTGATCATGCCGCAGGCGGGCTGCTGTGAGGGGTGCGCGGGAAACGCAAAATCAGTCCGAATCGACCAGGGCCGCAGCGAAGTCCTGCGCCACGAAGGGGCGCAGGTCGTCTATCCCTTCGCCGATGCCGATGTAGCGTATGGGCACCGGGCGTTCCCTTGCAATCGCGGCGATGACCCCGCCTTTGGCCGTGCCGTCGAGCTTGGTCAGGATGAGCCCGGTCAGGCCCAGCGCGTCGTCGAAGGCTTTTACCTGACTCAGCGCGTTCTGGCCGGTATTGGCGTCCAGCACCAGCAGCACCTCCTGCGGCGCGCTGGCATCCGCCTTGGCGATGACCCGCTTCACTTTGCGGATCTCGTCCATCAGGTGCAGCTGCGTCGGCAATCTTCCCGCGGTATCGGCGAGAACGACGTCGATGTTGCGCGCGCGCGCCGCCTGGATCGCATCGAAAATGACGGCCGCCGGATCGCCTCCCTGCTGCGCGATCACGGCGATGTTGTTGCGCTCGCCCCAGATCGCGAGCTGCTCGCGCGCCGCCGCGCGAAACGTGTCGCCCGCTGCGAGCAGCACGCTCTTGCCCTGGGTCTGGAACAGTTTCGCGAGCTTGCCGATGGAGGTGGTCTTGCCGGCGCCGTTAACCCCGGCCAGCATGATGATGAAGGGGTGGTGGTCCTCGATCGCCAGCGGCCGCTCCAGCGGGCCGATCAGCGAGGCGACGCTCTCCTGCAGCGCCGCCTTGAGTTCCTGGCGCTCGGTCAACCCCTTCCGCTTCACTTGCTGGCGCAGGTCATCCAGCAGGAACTGGGTCGCCGCCACGCCCGTATCCGCGCACAGCAGCGCCGATTCGAGTTCTTCGTACAGCGCCGCGTCGATCTTGCCGCTGCGGAACAGCCCGCCGATCTGCACGCGCGTGCGCGCCAGCCCCGCCTTGAGTCGCTCTCTCCAGGAAGGAAGTGGCGCAGCGTCTGGTGGAACAGCGTCAGGTGGCGTAGCGTCGGTCGATTTTTTCAGGAAGCTGAACATGGATGCTCGCGCGGTTGACATTGAAAACCGCTAAGATACGGTCCGATTTTAGCAGAAGGGTGTCAATGAGAATTCCCATCGTTTCTTTTTTGTTCGCACTGCTGGCTGCGCTCGCCGCGGTGGGGACGGCGGGCGCGCAGAGCGCCGTGCAGGAGCGCAAACTCGCCAACGGCTTGCGCGTGCTTGTGAAAGAAGATCACCGCGCTCCCACCGTGCTGCACATGGTGTGGTATCGCGCCGGCAGCATGGACGAGGTGAGCGGGGCCAGCGGCGTCGCGCACGTGCTGGAGCACATGATGTTCAAAGGCACCAGGACGGTCAAGAACGGCGAATTCTCGCGCCGCGTCGCAGCCGCCGGCGGGCGCGAGAACGCGTTCACCAACCGCGACTACACCGCCTACTTCCAGCAAGTGCCCAAGGCCGCGCTGCCGCAGATGCTGCAACTCGAGGCGGACCGCATGTCCAATCTGCTGGTGAGTGCCGAGGAGTTTTCGCGCGAGATCAAGGTGGTGATGGAAGAGCGGCGCCTGCGCACCGAGGATCAGCCGCGCGCCCTGGTGGCCGAGGCGCTCAACGCGGAGGCTTTTTTCGCCCATCCCTACCGCCGACCGGTCATAGGCTGGATGAATGACCTGGAAAACATGACGCATAGTGATGCGCTGGACTGGTACAAGCGCTGGTACGTGCCGAACAACGCCTTCGTGGTCGTCGTGGGCGATGTCAAGGCGGACGAGGTGTTCGCGCTGGCGCAGAAATACTACGGCAGGATCAAAGCCGGGCCGCTGCCCGTGCGCAAACCGCAGACCGAACCGGAGCAGCGCGGGGTGCGGCGCCTGGTGGTCAAGGCGCCGGCCGAATTGCCCTATCTGCTCATGGGCTGGAAATGTCCGGTGCTGCGCGACGTGGAAAAGGACTGGCAGCCCTATGCCCTGGAAGTGCTAACCGGCGTGCTCGACGGCAACGAAGCTGCGCGGCTCAATCAGTCGCTGGTGCGCAACAGCCGCCTGGCGAGCGAGGCGGGGGCGGGCTACGACGCCACGGCGCGCGGTCCGGGGATGTGCTTTCTGGAGGGAACGCCCAGCCAGGGCAGGAGCGCGGCCGAACTCGAAGCCGGCCTGCGCGCCGAAGTGGCGCGCATCGTGCAGGACGGGGTGACCGAGGATGAGCTTGCGCGCGTCAAGGCGCAGGTCGTGGCCAGCCAGGTATTCAAGCGCGATTCTGTTTTCGGACAGGCGATGGAGATCGGCCAGTTTGAAACCAGCGGCCTGTCGCACCGGGATATAGACCGGGTGCTGGCGCGCATCAAGGCGGTCACCGCGGAACAGGTGCGCGCGGCGGCGAAGGAATACTTCATCGACGATGCGCTCACGGTAGTGGTGCTCGAACCGCAGGCGCTGGATCAGAAAAAGCCGCGGCCAAACCCGCAGGGAACGAGGCACTAGATGCGCAGCGAGCCCAAAGTGATAGACAAAGCGGTGAAAGACAAAGACAAAGCGAAAATGCTGGTGTACCGGATGCTGGTGGCCGCGCTCGGGATGGCAGCCTTCGCGGCCCAGGCTGCGCTGCCGATTCAGCACTGGACTACGTCGTCCGGCGCGCGCGTCTATTTCGTCGAAAGCCGCAGCATTCCCATGCTCGACGTCAACGTCGACTTCGACGCCGGCGGGCGCCGCGTTGCGGCCGACAAGGCCGGGCTGGGCGGGCTTACCCATGCGCTCCTGCGCGCGGGATCCGCCGGCCGCTCGGAAGAAGAAATCAGCCGACGCATCGCCGACGTGGGCGCGCAGCTTGGCGGCAACGTGGACCGCGATCGCGCCGGTCTATCGCTTCGCACTTTGTCGAGCGAACGCGAACGTGCGCAGGCCTTGGCCACCCTGGCCGAGATGCTGCAGTCGCCGGCGTTTCCGGAAGCCGCATTTGAGCGCGAAAAGGCGCGCCTGATCGACGCGGTCAAGGAGGAGGAAACCAAGCCCGACGCGATCGCGAACAATGCGTTCTACCGCCTGCTCTATGGCCGGCATCCCTACGCGCTTTCGCCGCTACCCGATACGGTCGGACGCATCCGGCGCGCCGACGTGGAAGGGTTCTATCGCGCGAACTACGTCGCCGAGCGCGCGGTAGTTGCCATCATAGGCGATGCGGACCGCGCCCTGGCCGGACGCATCGCCGAGCAGCTTACCGCGGGATTGCCGCGCGCGCAGGGCGCATCGCCCCCGCTGCCGGCGGTGACGCCGCCGCAGGGCGAAACGCTGCACGTTGCGCACCCTGCATCGCAAAGCCATATTCTGCTCGGCCTGCCGGCGATCGCACGCGGCGACCCGGATTTCTTCCCGATGCTGGTGGGCAATTACGTACTCGGCGGGGGCGGTTTCGTGTCGCGCCTGTACATGGAGGTGCGCGAGAAGCGCGGTTATGCCTACAGTGTCTACAGTTATTTCCAGCCGCTGGCGCAGCCAGGCCCGTTCCAGATCGGCCTGCAGACGAAGAACGAGCAGGCCGATGAGGCGCTGGCGCGCGTGCGTCTGGTGCTGGACGGTTTTCTGCAACAGGGCCCGAGTCCCGCGGAGTTGAAGGCGGCAAAACAGAATCTGACCGGCGGCTTCGCGCTGCGCATAGACAGCAATCGAAAGCTGCTGGACCAGGTCGCTGTGATCGGCTATTACCAGCTGCAGCTGAGCTGGCTGGACGATTTCACCGCCCGGGTCGAGAAGGTCACGGCAGCCGAGGTTCGCGCGGCATTCTCCAGGCGCTTGCGCATCGACAATCTGGTGACGGTCGTCGTCGGTGGCGGCAAAAAGTAACCAGGTCCGCATCATCGGCGGCATGTGGCGCAGCCGCCGCATCAGCTTTCCCGACCATGAAGGGCTGCGCCCCAGCGCCGACCGTGTGCGCGAAACCCTGTTCAACTGGCTAGGGCAGGATCTCGAAGGCTGGCGCTGTCTGGACCTTTTCGCCGGCAGCGGCGCGCTTGGTTTCGAGGCGCTGTCGCGCGGCGCCGCAAGCGTGGTGATGGTCGAAAAGAGCCGGCGCGTGTGCGACGCGCTGCGGCGCAATGCCGAGCTGCTGTGCGCGAAAAACCTGCAATTGCATTGCGCGGATGCGCTAGAATTCGCGGCGGCTTCGGTGGCCGATCCGGCAGCGCGTTTCGATGTGGTGTTTCTCGATCCGCCGTTCGGTTCGGACCTGCTGCTGCAGGTGCTGCCCAAGGTGGCGCCCTTGCTTGGTCCCGGCGGGCAGGTGTATGTGGAGAGCAAAAACTTTTTTGACCCCAAGGTTTTCGACCCCAAGGGCTTTGAACACGACGCTCTAGAGCAAGAGAACGGTTGGCGTATCCGGCGGCAGGGCCGCGCCGGACAGGTGCATTACTCTTTGGTGACTACTTGGTGATTTATGGCGACTAGAGCGGTTTATCCCGGGACGTTCGATCCTTTCACGCGCGGGCACGAGGATCTGGTGCGCCGCGCCTCCAAGCTGTTCGACGAGGTGATAGTCGGCGTCGCCGACAGTCGCACCAAGCAGCCGTTCTTTCAGTTGGACGAGCGTCTGGCCATGACGCGCGAAGTCGTCTCGATCTATCCCAATGTGCGCGTCGAGAGCTTTCGCGGCCTGCTCATGAATTTCATCAAGACCCAGGAAGCGCGCGTCGTACTGCGCGGCTTGCGCGCCGTTTCGGATTTCGAGTACGAGTTCCAGCTGGCGGGCATGAACCGCAACCTTTATCCCGATGTCGAAACGCTGTTCCTCACCCCGGGCGAGCAGCACATGTTCGTTTCGGCCACCATCGTGCGCGAAATTGCGACCCTGGGCGGAGACGTGAGCAAATTCGTTCAGCCGGTGGTGGAGCAGTGCATCAGGGACAAAGTCCGCCAGATGGGCGGTGCGTAAGAAATGCTTTTCTTGGATTAGGCGGACCCCATGGCTTTAATGATTACCGACGAATGCATCAACTGCGACGTGTGCGAGCCGGAGTGCCCGAACGAGGCGATTTCGCAGGGCGACGAGATTTACGTCATCGACCCGGACAAGTGCACCGAGTGCGTGGGGCATTTCGACGAACCGCAGTGCACGGCGGTGTGCCCGGTGGATTGCATCCCGGTCAACCCGGCCTATGTCGAGAGCAAGGAGGCGCTGCTGCTCAAGTACCAGGGCTTGATGGCGAAGAAGTAAAGCGCCTCGACGTTGGGGCCTGTTGACATTCATCGCTCATGTGCTGAATGTCAACAGACCCTAGGCCTTGCGCCAGCCGGGACGCCGGCTATTTCTGGCAGGAGGGGCAGTAAAAGGTGGAGCGTTGCCCCTGCCGCAGCTGGCGTATCGTCGCGCCGCAACTGCGGCAAGGCATGCCGGCGCGCCCGTACACGTAGTACGACTGCTGAAAGTAGCCTGAAGTCCCATCGCTGTGAACGAAGTCGCGCAGGCTGCTGCCGCCGGCTTCCAGCGCCTGCCCCAAGGTAGATTTGATCGCGGCCGCGAGCCGGTCGTAGCGCGCAAGCGACAGCCGCCGCGCCTGGGTGCGCGGATTGATCCCGGCGTGGAACAGGCTCTCGTTGGCGTAGATGTTGCCGACGCCGACCACGATATTTGCGTTCATCACGACCAGCTTGACCGCCGCCTTGCGCGTGCGCGTCGCTGCGTGCAGGACCGCGCCGGTGAAACCTGCCTCCAGCGGTTCGGCGCCCAGGTCAGCCAGCAGGGGATGACGCGCGATATCGCCGCCCTCCCACAGCACTGCGCCGAAGCGGCGCGGGTCGCGCAGGCGCATCAATTGCTTCCCCAGCAACAGGTCGAAATGATCGTGCCGCTGCGGCTGCGTCTCGCTGTCCATGATGCGCAGGCTGCCCGACATGCCGAGGTGCAGGATCAGCCAGCCGGAACCGCCGCTGCCGGTGCACTCGATCAGGATGTACTTGCCGCGCCGGGTGATGCGCGCGATGCGCCTGCCGGTGAGCTGCAGTGCCAGATCGTGCGGGACCGGCCAGCGCAATTTGCGCCCGCTCGCGCGTACGCCGGTGATGGTGTTGCCGGCGAGGCAGGGCTCTATGCCCCTGCGGGTGATCTCTACTTCGGGTAGTTCAGGCATGGGCGACGAGGACCGGTTTATCTTGTACTGGCGGAGAAATATACCTAATATGTACCCCCCACGCTAAGCAATCCGCGCCAGAATGTCTCGTCCGCACTCCTCCTTACGCCACCGCGTCCGTCTGGCCCTGATCGCCGGCCTCGGCCTGCTGCTTGTCGCCTGCGCGCAGCAGGGGCCGGTGCAGCCGGAGGCTGCGCCTGCCGCAAATTCAGGCAGGGAGGACGAAGTCGAGCAAACGGCATCGAAGCCTGCCGCCGCCCCCGCAGCTTCCGCCAAGCGCAATTTGCCCAATCAGGACCTGACCGAGGCGGTGCTGTACGAGTACCTTCTGGCTGAAATCGCCGGGCAGCGCGGTTCTCTCGGTCTGTCGGCGCAGGCTTACGCCGATCTCGCCAAGCGCACGCGCGATCCGCGCATCGCCAAGCGCGCGACCGAGATCGCGCTGTACGCGCGCATGCCCATGGCGGCGGTCGAGGCGGCGCAGATCTGGTATGAAACCGAACCGGCTTCGACGCAGGCGCTGCAAACGCTGACCAGCTTGCTCATCAACGGCAAGCGGCACAAGGAAGCGCTGCCTTATCTGCAAAAGCTGCTTGCCGCCGAGGGCGGCAGCGCGGCGGACGGCTTTCTGCAATTGAGCCGGCTGCTCGCCAACAGCCAGGACAAGGCGCTGACCCTGGAAATCGTCCAGCAGCTGGCGCAACCCTACCCCAAGCTGGCGCAGGCGCACTTCGCGGTGGCGCAGGCCGCGGCCGCGGCCGAACAAAGGGAGCTGGCTCTCGCCGAAGCGCGGATCGCAGCCGGACTCAAGCCCGACTGGGAACCGGCCGTCCTTCTCGAAGCGCAACTGCTGCAACGCCAATCCAACGCGCTGGCGTTGCAGCGTCTGGCGACCTTCCTCGACAGGTATCCCAAGTCAAAAGACGTGCGCATGAGCTATGCGCGCGTGCTGGTGGCGGAGCGCAAGTACCCGGAGGCGCGCGCCGAGTTCCAGACCCTGTCCAAGGGCTTTCCCGACAACGTCGAAGTGATTTTCGCCGTGGGCGTGCTGTCGCTGCAGTTGCAGGACTACGCGCAGGCGGAGGCGAACTTCAAGCGTCTGCTGCAGCTACCGTACCGCGAAAAAAACACCGTGCGCATGTACCTGGGCCAGATTGCCGAGGAGCAGAAGAATTATCCGGATGCGCTGCGCTGGTACGAAGAGGTGACGAACGGCGAGCAGTATCTGCAGGCGCAGACGCGTTACGCGCTGGTGCTGAACAAGCAGGGCAAGCTCGATGCGGCGCGCGCTCATCTGCGGCAGGTCGACGCCGGCACCAACCAGGCTAGGGCGCAGTTGCTTTTGACCGAGGCGCAGATGCTGCGTGACGCGAATCGCGCGCGCGAGGCGTTCGACCTCATCGGCGGCGCGTTGAACAGCATGCCGGATCAGCCCGAGTTGCTCTACGACTATGCGATGCTGGCGGAAAAGCTCGACTACCTGGATCTGCTCGAACTCAATCTGAGAAAGCTGATCAGCCTGCAGCCGGAACACGCGCATGCCTACAACGCGCTCGGCTATTCGCTTGCCGATCGCAATCTGCGGCTGCCCGAGGCGCAGGCGTTGCTGGAGAAGGCGCTGCAGCTCGCGCCCGAGGATCCGTTTATCATCGACAGCATGGGTTGGCTGCTGTATCGAACCGGCAACAACAAGCAGGCACTGGAATATCTGCGCAAGGCCTATGCGGCGCGCCCGGACGCCGAGATTGCCGCGCATCTGGGCGAGGTGCTCTGGGTCTCCGGCGAGCGCAGTGAAGCGGAAAAGATCTGGCTGGAGGCAGAGAAAAAGACGCCGGGCAACGACGCGCTGACAAAAACGATCAAGCGCTTCAAGCCCTAGGACCGGCGAACCCGGACCTGCGAAGTCGAACCCGCGTAGCTGAATTAATTTGTCTCCCGTAGCGGGATTCCGAGTATTTGTCATGCGATCTGCATTGCTTTGCTTCTGCCTGTTGCTTGCCGGGTGCGCCGCGATAGAGGAGTTGCCCGCGCCCGCCGCACCTGTGCCCGGAAGCGACGCTTTCTACCTTTCAGGCCGGGTGTCGGTGAAATACGGCAGCGAAGCGGCGAGCGGCAGAATCACCTGGCAGCATGACGCCGCAAGCGACGATCTGCTGTTTTCCTCCCCTCTGGGTCAGGGCATGGCGCGCGTCGTCTGGCGCGACGCGGTGGCGAGCCTGACCACCTCGGACGAAAAGGTGTATCGGGCGGGCGATGTGGAAACGCTGACCGAGCAGGTGCTGGGCTGGCGCTTGCCGCTGGCGGGCATGCCCGACTGGGTCCGCGGCCGCGCGGCGCGGGGGGTGCCGGCGCAAGTGCAAAGGGACGGCACGCAGCGCCTCACCGAGTTGCGGCAATCCGGCTGGCTGGTGGAGTTTCTTGACTATGCGCTCGAGAGCGGGCTGCCTTCGCGTCTGCGCATGACTCACGGCGAAATGGAACTGCGCCTCGTGATCGACCAGTGGCGGGGGGCGCCGTGAGCGGCTGGGGGCAAGACTGGCCCGCGCCGGCCAAGCTCAATCTCTTCCTGTACGTTACCGGCCGCAGGCCCGACGGATATCATGAACTGCAGACCGCGTTCCGGCTGATCGATCTCGCAGATACCCTGCGCTATGTTTCGCGCAAGGATGAGGAAGTCGTGCTGCGCCAGCCCCTCCTGGGCGTCCCGCCGGAGCAAGACCTGTGCGTGCGCGCCGCCCGGCTCCTGAAACAGGCTACCGGGCATCGGGGGGGCGTAGAGATCAGCCTGGAAAAACGCATACCAATGGGCGGAGGACTGGGCGGCGGGAGTTCGGACGCGGCCACCACGCTGCTCGCGCTGAATCACCTGTGGCGGCTGGGTCTGGCGCGCGGGCAGTTGCAGCAATTGGCGCTGAAACTGGGTGCCGACGTGCCGGTATTCGTATTCGGCGGGAACGCGTTCGCCGAGGGCGTGGGCGAGAGGCTGGCGCCGATTGTGCTTCCCGACGCCTGGTATTTGGTCCTGGTGCCCCCGGTGGCGGTGCCTACCGCCGAGGTCTTCGCCTACCCGGAATTGACACGGGAGGCAAAACCAATCAGAATTACCGCCTTTTTCGACGGGCTTAAAACGCGCACCTTGCGTAACGACCTAGAGCCTGTGGTGAGTAAGCACTATCCTGAAGTGGCGCGCCATCTGGCTTGGCTGAATCAGCATGGCGAAGGGCGCATGAGCGGTTCCGGCGCTTGTGTGTTTGCCGAGTATTCGACCCAATCCGCGGCCTACGCAGCGCAAGCAGAGTTGCCGCGGACGATGCGCGGGTTCGTGGCGCGGGGTCTGGAACGCCATCCGCTGCAGGGCTTGCTCGATTAGCCGGCGATTGAAAAAGGAAGGGCGCCTGCTGCGCGTCTTCTGGTCAGAGGCGGTCGAGGTGGCTATGTTTCGTTGTTGTCTAGTTTTTTCGGGTTGTTTTGACTGCTTTTTTGACAGCCTGCGAGAGTTTTTGGGGAGTCGCCAAGTGGTAAGGCACCGGATTTTGATTCCGGCATTCGTAGGTTCGATCCCTACCTCCCCAGCCAGCATTTGAATGTCCCGCTGCGCTGAGTGGCGGGTCCGGGCGGACAGTTTCTGCCGTCAGACGACCAGGCTCCAATATGGCTTATGACCACCTGATGGTTTTTGCCGGCAGCGCCAATCCCCAACTGGCTGCGGCGGTGGCGAAACGCCTCAATATCCCGCTGGGCAGCGCCAACGTCGGCCGCTTTTCCGACGGCGAGGTCATGATCGAATTGCTGGAGCACGTGCGTGGCAGGGATTGCTTCGTGCTGCAATCCACGTGCACGCCCACGAACGACAATTTGATGGAAATCGTGATCATGATAGACGCGCTGAAACGCGCGTCGGCGGCGCGCGTCACCGCCGCGATCCCGTATTTCGGCTACGCGCGGCAGGATCGCCGGCCGCGCTCGGCGCGGGTCGCCATCAGCTGCAAGGTGGTGGCCAACATGCTCGAGGCCGTGGGCGTGGACCGGGTGCTCACCATGGACCTGCACGCGGACCAGATTCAGGGTTTTTTCAACGTGCCGGTGGACAACATCTACGCCGCGCCCATCCTGTTGGGCGATTTGTGGAAGCACGGCTACGAAAATCTGCTGGTGGTTTCGCCCGACGTCGGCGGCGTGGTGCGCGCGCGCGCTCTCGCGAAGCGCCTGGAATCGGACCTGGCGATCATCGACAAACGCCGCCCCAAGGCGAACGTGTCCGAAGTGATGAACATCATCGGCGACGTGAAGGGCCGCACCTGCGTCATCATGGACGACATGGTGGACACCGCCGGCACCCTGGCGAAGGCGGCGCAGGCGCTGAAGGACGAGGGAGCGATCAAGGTGCTCGCCTACTGCACGCATCCCGTGCTCTCGGGCGGGGCGGTGGAGCGCATCGCGAATTCGGCGCTGGACGAGGTGGTGGTGACCGATACCATCCCGCTGCGCGAAGACGCGCGGAAATGCAGCAAGATCCGCGTGCTCACGGTGGTCGACCTGCTGGCAGAGACCATTCTGCGCATCAGCAACGAGGATTCCGTGAGTTCCCTGTTCAGCGAATAGGGTAGGGCATTTAGACAGCAGATTTTTTGAACGGCGGCACCTGGTCGCGGGGCCGCCATAACCTGGAGTGCAACATGCAAATAGAAGTCAACGCGCAAAAGCGCAGCAAGCAGGGCACCGGAGCGAGCCGCCGCCTGCGCCGTGAAGGCAAGACCCCCGGCATCGTATACGGGGGCAAGCAGCCGGCGGTGGTCATCGAGCTCGATCACAATGCGCTGTATCACCAGCTGCGGCAGGAGGCGTTCCACGCCTCGGTGCTCACGCTCAATATCGAGGGTGCGAAAGAGCAGGTCCTGCTGCGGGCGGTCAACATGCACCCGTTCCGGGTCGAGGTTCAGCACATCGACTTTCAGCGCGTCCTGGCCGACGTGAAGATCCAGATGAAGGTGCCGCTGCACTTCATCAATGCCGAACAATCGCCGGGCGTGAAACTCTCCGGCGGCATCGTCAGCCATGTCATCAGCGATCTCGAGATCCGCTGCCTGCCCGCGGACCTGCCGGAGTTCATCGAAGTGGACCTGAAGGATCTGGCCTTGGGCAACATCGTGCACGTCAAGGACCTGCAGCTTCCCCAGGGCGTGGAGGCGATCCTGCACGGCAACGAAAATCCGCCGGTCGCGGTGGTGCAGATTCCGCGTGCGCAAGTGGCGGATGACGCGGCCGACGCTGCTGCTGCCGAAGCGGCTGCACCGGCCGAAGTGCCGACGAGCAAGCAGTCTGCCGAACCCGCCGCCGAAAAAGGCGGCGACAAGGGCGACAAGGGCGACAAGAAATCGGACAAGAAGTAATTCGCTTGCGCTTTGCAAGAACAGGCAGAGGCCCAGGCCTCTGCCTTGTTTTTTAGAGCGGTGCCAAAATGCCGATCAAACTCATCGTAGGCCTGGGCAATCCGGGCAAGAAGTACGAGAACACGCGCCATAACGCAGGCTTCTGGCTGCTTGAGCGGCTGGCAGCGCAGCACCGCGTCAGCCTGAGGAAGGAAGCCAAGTTTCACGCGCTGACGGCCAAGCTCGATACCGCGTCCGGCCCGGTGTGGCTGCTGCTGCCCCAGACCTGGATGAACGAATCCGGAGCCGCGGTGGGTGCGATCGCACAGTTCCACAAGATTGCGGCCGACGCTATCCTCGTCGCGCACGACGAACTCGATCTGCCTCCGGGCGGCGTGAAAATCAAGCAGGGCGGCGGCCACGCCGGCCACAACGGTTTGAGAGACATTATCGAGAAGCTGGGCGCGTCGGATTTCTGGCGCCTGCGCATCGGCATCGGCCATCCGCGGGATATTGCGGCAAGCGAGCAGGAGGTGGCCGATTTCGTGTTGCACCCGCCCCGAAAGGAAGAGCAGGACCTGATCGAGGGCGTGATAGATCGAGGTTTGTCGGTGTTCGACCTGATACTTGCGGACAAGATGGCCGCGGCGATGCACAAACTGCATACCAAGCCCAAGCCCCCGCGTCCCGATGCGCCAAAAAGCGAAACGCCGTCCGAACACGACGGCCAGCACTAGCAGTCCTTTGCACGTCTACACCTGATCCAAGGCTCAAACCATGTCTCTCAAATGCGGAATCGTCGGCCTGCCGAACGTCGGCAAGTCAACTTTGTTCAACGCGCTCACCAAGGCCGGCATCGCGGCGGAGAATTATCCCTTCTGCACGATCGAACCGAACGTCGGCATCGTCGAGGTGCCCGATTCGCGGCTGGCGAAACTGGTGGTGATCGCTAATCCGCAGAAGACCCTGCCTGCGGTGGTGGAGTTCGTCGACATCGCCGGCCTGGTGGCCGGTGCGTCCAAGGGCGAAGGCCTGGGCAACAAGTTCCTGGCGAACATCCGCGAAACCGATGCCATCGCCCACGTGGTGCGCTGTTTCGTCGACGAAAACGTGGTGCACGTCGCCGGCAAGATCGATCCGGTAAGCGATATCGAAACCATCAACACCGAATTGGCGCTGGCCGATCTGGCTACGGTGGAGAAGACCATGGCGCGCTATTCGAAAGTCGCGAGGTCAGGGGACAAGGAAGCGCAGCGCATCATGGCGGTGCTGGAAAAAGTGCTGCCCGTGCTGAACGAAGCGCGGCCCGCGCGCAGCCTGGAATTATCGCGCGAGGAGCAGCAGGTGCTGCAACCGCTGTGCCTGATGACGGCGAAACCGGCGATGTACGTAGCCAACGTCGACGAGAAGGGCTTCCGCGACAATCCGCTGCTGGCCCGGGTCGAGGCCTACGCCAAGGCGGAGGGCGCCCCGGTGGTGGCGATCTGCGCCGCGATCGAGGCGCAGATGGCAGACCTGGAGGACGAGGAGAAGCAGCTATTCCTCGCCGACATGGGCCTGGAAGAGCCGGGCCTGGATCGACTCATCCGCGCCGGTTACTCGCTATTGGGCTTGCAGACCTATTTCACCGTGGGTCCGAAGGAGGTGCGCGCCTGGACCGTGCAGGTGGGCGCGACTGCGCCGCAGGCGGCCGGCGTGATCCATACCGACTTCGAGCATGGGTTCATCCGCGCCGAGGTGATTTCCTACGCCGATTTCATCGCCTGCAAGGGCGAACAGGGAGCCAAGGAGGCGGGGAAGATGCGGCTGGAGGGAAAGGAATACGTCGTGCACGACGGTGACGTCATGCACTTCCGCTTCAACGTGTAGCGGCCGATCGGTTTGAGCGCCCTGTCAAGTCGCACCGCCGCAGTGCGGTTGAAGGGTCTGACGCCTCACGGCCAGGCGTCGCAACTAACCCACGCCCCGCAGTTTTTTGCAGCACCCTGAAATAGAACGAATAAGAAATTGGCATGCGATGTGCTTCGATGTGCTTTAGATCTGAATGTCCGATTTCCGCTCAAGGTGCCGCGTTTGGAGCCGTAAAGCAATCCAGGCGCTGTCCGGATTAGACTTTGGTCTTGTTCGAACCGCTACCTTTGGGGGATATTGCGCTTGCAGGGGATTGCCGACAATACGGTACCGGACATGATTATTCGCAAATGCAACAGAACGAAATTCGGCTATATTTACGGTTCATCACAGGAGATAAAATGAAAAAAATTCTGACGGTTTTGATCGTGTCCATGTTCGTTGCAGCTGGCGCCGCGGCGCAGCAGCAGCAAGGCGGTGCGGGTGGCGCAGGCGGCGCAGGGGCCGGTGGCGCGTCGGCCGCTGCCGTGGGCGGGATTACTGCCGGGATGGTTGCCGCGGCGGTGGCGGTGGTTGCGGTCGCGGCTGCCGTATCGTCGTCCAACGACGATACCGTTACGACTCCGGCTGCGGCCGGCACCACCGGCACCACGGGAACCAAGTAGCAAGAAGCTGTCTTCCCAGGCGCCGAGCGCAAAGGCGGTCGTCAATGTTTTCCTCGTACAGCACGGCCGAGGTAAAGGTGCGTCCGTGGGGTTTGCCCATGGCTCGCCGCGTTCAAGCGAAGCAAGCGCCAGGCGCTGCGTGACGTGACCCTGATCGCTGCCAGCGAGATGCGTGCGCGCCTGATGCGGCAGCGCGTGGTGCCGGTGCTGCGCCTCGCCTCCGCGGAGGAAACGCGCTTCGCCGTCGATTGTCTGGTCGAGGCCGGATTCGCCTGCATCGAGCTGACCTTGACTACGCCGGGCGCGGTTGAACTGATTGCGGAGTTGCGCGCGCGCATGGGTCCCGGAGCGAGTATCGGTGCTGGGACCGTGCTTGATCTTGCAGGCGCAGACCGCTGCATAGCCGCCGGAGCCGATTTTCTCGTATCCCCGTGCATGGTCCCGGGCATGGCGGCGCGCGCGCATGCCGCGGGACGCTTCGCTCTGATCGGCGGCTACACGCCGGGCGAGGTGCTCGCCGCGGCGCGCGAGGGAGCCGACGTGGTCAAAGTCTTTCCGGCTTCCAGCGGCGGACCGGCGCATCTGGGCGCCTTGCACGCGGTATTCCCCGAGGTGGCGCTCTGCCCCACGGGCGGTGTCTCGCTCGCGAACATGAAGGATTATTTTTCCGCAGGCGCCGCGCTGGTCGGCGTGGGCAACAACATCATCGACACCGCGGCCTTGCGCGCAGGCGAGCGCGAGCGGGTCGTCGATCACGCGCGCAAGTATCTGCTTGCATAGATCCATAGGCGGCAGTTCAATAAGGCGGCTTGCGCCGGGTGAGGCGGGCGCTCCGGGAAAAACATGAGCCGATTCGATGTGCTGGCGCTAGGCGAGCCGCTGATTGAATTCAATCAGCCGCGGCCGGGCGAAGCGGACTACCTGCAAGGTTTTGGCGGCGACACCTCGAACACGATCATCGCGGCTGCGCGCCTGGGCGCGCGCACCGCCTACGTCACGCGCCTGGGCGACGACGCTTTTGGCCGCATGTTCCTCGATCTGTGGGCCGCGGAGGGCGTGGATACTTCCGGCGTGGTGCGGGACGCGACCAGCCATACCGGCGTCTATTTCGTCAACCACGATGCCACGGGCCATGTATTCAGCTATCTGCGCGCCGGGTCGGCGGCAAGCCGCGCGCGTCCGGAGGATCTGCCGCTGGCGCTCATACGCTCGGCCCGTTTCGTACAGGCATCGGGCATCAGCATGGCGATCAGCGCCAGCGCCAGCGATAGCGTGCTCGCCGCGTTCGATTGCGCGCGCGCCGCCGGCGCACGCATCGCATTCGATTCCAATCTGCGCCTGAAGTTGTGGCCACTCGCCCGGGCGCGCGCACTGATCATGACTGCCGCGGCGATGTCCGATTACTTCTTTCCTAGCGTGGAGGATGCGCAGGCGCTCTCGGGACTGACCGACGCAGACGCGATCGTCGACTGGGCCCACCGGCTGGGCGCAAAAGCCGTGTTGCTCAAGCTCGGGCCCGAGGGCGTGCTGGCGAGCGACGGTGCGAGGCGCGAGCGCCTCGGCGGCTACAAGGTGCAGGCGGTCGACGCGACCGGCGCCGGTGATTGCTTCTGCGGCGCCTGCCTCGCGCGGTTGGCGGCGGGCGACAGCCTGTGGGATGCCGCGCGCTACGCCAACGCCGCGGCGGCGCTGTCCACTACCGGATTCGGCGCAGTCGCGCCGCTGCCGACGCCGGATGCAGTGAAGGCACTGCTCGCCAGCGGGCGCGGCTAGACAATTTGCGCGCGCGCCGCAGGCACGAGCCCTTGAGCAGCCTGCGCGAGGTTTGTGCGCAGGCGGTCCTTGCTTCCTTGAGAACAAGCACTGCCGCGCGCCGCAGGCACGAGCCCTTGAGCAGCCTGCGCGAGGTTTATGCGCAGGCGGTCCTTAATACGTTCCCGGATAGCTGCCGCCGTCGATCAGGAAATTCTGACCGGTGACGTAGCCGGCTTGCGCGCTGCACAGGTAAGCGCAGGCATCGCCAAACTCGGCGGGATCGCCGAACCTGCCCGCGGGGCATTGCGCCATGCGCTCCTTGCGCACCGCATCGACGCTGATGCCGCGGTTTTTGGCCTGCATATCCACGGTGGTGCGGATTCGGTCGGTGTCGAACGTCCCCGGAAGCAGATTGTTGATGGTGACGTTGTGCGCCACGGTCTTGCGCGCGATGCCGGCGACGAAACCGGTGAGGCCGGAGCGCGCGCCGTTGGAGAGACCGAGGATTTCGATCGGCGCTTTCACCGAACTCGATGTGATGTTGACGATGCGGCCGAACTTGCGCGCGATCATGCCATCCACGGTGGCCTTGATGAGTTCGATCGGCGTGAGCATGTTGGCGTCCAGCGCGGCGATCCAGGTGTCCCGCGTCCAGTTGCGAAAATCCCCGGGCGGCGGACCGCCGGCGTTGTTGACAAGTATGTCCGGATTCGGGCAGGCGGCGAGCACCATGG
>CAYNVY010000052.1:0-21791 GCA_964400745.1 uncultured Enterobacteriaceae bacterium
GGGTCCCAGGGGTGGCCTGGTTGGGTGTGGGGGCCGTGGTTGTTGGGTTCTTCGATCCCGGTGGGGATGGGGAAAATGTTGGGATCGAAAATGATGTCTTCCGCGGGAAAACCGACTTCCCGGGTCAGAAGGTCGTAACAGCGCCGGCAGATGGTCTTGCGCCGCTCCAGGCTGTCGGCCTGGCCCTGCTCGTCGAAGGCCATGACGATCACCGCCGCGCCATAGCGGCGCGCGAGCTTGGCCTGGCGCACGAACTCGTCCTTGCCCTCCTTGAGGGAGATGGAGTTGATCACCGCCTTGCCCTGCACGCATTTCAGCCCGGCCTCGATCACCGACCACTTGGATGAATCGAGCATCAGCGGCACGCGCGAGATGTCGGGCTCGGAGGCGATCAGGTTGAGAAAAGTGACCATGGCCTTTTCCGAGTCGAGCATCGCCTCGTCCATGTTCACGTCCACCATCTGCGCGCCGCTCTCCACCTGCTGGCGCGCCACCGCAAGGGCAGAGCCGTAATCGCCCGCGAGAATCAGACGCGCAAACGCCTTGGAACCGGTGACGTTGGTGCGCTCGCCCACGTTGACGAAGAGGGACTCGTCGCCGATGTTGAGCGGCTCCAGCCCGGACAGGCGCAGTTTTTTCTCGATCTTCGGCACCTGGCGCGGCGGCACACCCTTGACCGCCTGCGCGATCGCCTTGATATGCGCCGGCGTGGTGCCGCAGCAGCCGCCGACGATGTTCAGGAAGCCGCTGCTGGCAAATTCCATGAGCTGGCTGGACGTCGAGGCCGGCGTCTCGTCGTATCCGGTCTCCGCCAGAGGATTGGGCAGCCCCGCGTTAGGATAGCAACTGATATAGGTGTCGGCAAACCTGGACAGCTCCTCGATATACGGCCGCATCAGTTTTGCGCCCAGAGCGCAGTTCAGGCCGACCGCGAGCGGCCGCGCATGGCGCACCGAGTTCCAGAACGCCTCCGGCGTCTGGCCGGTGAGGGTGCGCCCCGAGGCGTCGGTAATCGTGCCCGAGATGATGATGGGCCAACGCCTGCCGCGCGCCTCGAACGCGCAGTCGATCGCGAACAGCGCCGCCTTGGCATTGAGCGTATCAAAAATGGTTTCGACCAGGATCAGGTCCACGCCGCCGTCGAGCAGACCGCGCAGCGACTCGCTGTATGCAGCAACGAGCGTGTCGAAGTTGATGTTGCGAAAGCCGGGGTCGTTGACCTCGGGCGAAATCGACGCGGTCTTGGTGGTCGGTCCGATCCCGCCGGCAACAAAGCAGCGGCGCTCGGGCGCCTTGACCATGCAGGCGTCTGCGGCCGCGCGTGCGATGCGCGCCGCTTCGAGGTTAAGCTCGTACACCAATCCCTCCATGCCGTAATCGGCCATGGACGGGGCGTTGGAGTTGAAGGTATTGGTGGAGACGATGTCGGCGCCCGCGTCCAGATAGGCGGCGTGAATCTCGCGGATGATGCCGGGCTGGGTCAGCGAAAGAAGATCGTTATTGCCTTTGAGGTCCTGCCCGAAAGAGGCGAAGCGCTCACCGCGATAGTCCGCCTCCGCCAGCTTGTAGCTCTGGATCATGGTGCCCATGGCACCGTCCAGAATGAGAATGCGCTGCTTGAGCAGATGTTCCAATTGAGTCGACTTGTTCATGTGGTGTGGAACCAGCAAATAAAAAAACCCGCCCTGCCAGCCAGGTACGGGTTCCCGCGCTTTAGCAGTATTTGTTTTTCATCCGGACTGAACCGGCGGCGCCCGCAATCTGAAATCAAATCGGCGCAGTGCCGGATTTTATCCTGCTGGCGGGAGGCTTGTCCATCCGCAGGCCTGTGCGGTTCGCGTGCCGTAATCGAAAGCCTTATACTTCGATCCCGCGCCGCTCGGTGAACTGCGAAGCGCGCGCCATCTCGACTGCGAATTCCGATACGTCCTTGGCCGCTTACCGTGTCTGCTCCGCCCCGATCCCAGGCTGACTATCCGCCGTTGCGCCTGGCCGTTGCCGCCTGGGGACTGGGCGCCCTGCTTTACCTGATCGGCTTTTACCAGCGCGTCGCGCCGGCAGTCATTACGCGCGAGTTGATGAGCGAATTTTCGCTGGGCGCAGCGGCATTGGGCAATCTCGCCGCGTTCTATTACTACAGCTACGTACTGATGCAGATACCGGCAGGCGTACTGGCCGATTCATGGGGTCCGCGGCGAGTGCTTACTGCCGGTGCAGCCCTAGCCGCTATTGGCACCCTGCTGTTCGCCTTGGCGCCTGGCTATGCCGGCGCCAGCCTGGGCCGTATGCTGATCGGCGGCTCGGTAGGCGTCGCCTTCGTCGCCATGCTCAAGCTCGCGAGCCACTGGTTCGCGCCGGCGCGCTTTGCCATGCTCTCCGGACTGGCGCTCGCCTGCGGCATGGTGGGCGCCGTGTCAGCCGGCGTGCCGCTAAGATTGCTCGTCGATGCGTTCGGCTGGCGCAGCGTGCTTGCCGTTTCCGGTGCGGTAACCGGCCTGCTGGCGGCGGTGATCTGGCTTGCGGTACGCGACGATCCCGCCGAGCGCGGCTACCGGAGTTACGCGCCGGCGCGTCCCATGCGGCGCACTTCCGTTCTTGCGGGCCTCAGGCGTTCGTTCTCGAGCCGCAACGTCTGGCTGGTATCGCTGATTTCAGGCGCGGTCGCAGGACCCACCCTGACCTTCGGCGGTCTGTGGGGCGTGCCCTTTCTCACCACGCATTACGGACTGACGACGGCGCAGGCGGCGACAGTCACCTCGCTGTTGCTGGTGTGCTGGGCGCTCGCAGCGCCGGTCGTGGGGGCGCTCTCCGACCGGATGCGCAGCCGCAAGCCGCTCTATGCGGCGGGCGCTCTGCTGGCGACGGCCGGATGGTGTGCGGCCCTGTTGCTGCCCGGCCTGCCGCTCGCAGTGCTGGTTGCGCTGCTCGGACTGACCGGTTGCGCTTCCGCCTGCGCGATGCTCGGCTTCGCCATCGCCAAGGAATCGGTGGCGTCCGGGCTCGCGGGGACGGTTGGCGGCATCGTCAACATGGGCAACATGCTGGGCGGCATGATCATGCCGCCGATGGTGGGCTGGATGCTCGACCTGCGCTGGGGCGGGGCTTTCGCCGACGGGGTTCGCATCTACGCTTTCGATGCCTATCGCGCAGGGTTCGGGCTGATGCTCGTCTGGCTGGGCGCCGCGCTCATGCTGCTCTTCTTCGTGCGCGAAACGCACTGCCGCCAGACGTAATAACAGGCGCGCCGATCCACGAAGCGGCAGCAGCCGACCCTGGCCATGAACCTCCGCACGCAGTCCCTACCGAATCAAGTGCACCAGAAACAGGCTGATGCTGGGAAACAGCAGCAGTAGCGTCATGCGCACGGCATCGGACATCAGGAACGGTATGACGCCCAGATAAGTTTCGGTCATCGGCACGTCCTTTGCCAGGCTGTTCATGATGTACACCGTCAGCCCCACCGGTGGAAAGATCATCCCGATTTCGACCACCATCAAAATCAGCATGCCGAACCAGATGGCCTTGTCGGTAGGGTTGAGCCCATAGAAGTCGAGTCCCATCACCACCGGAAACAGCACCGGGATGGTCAACATGATCATCGACAGCTCGTCCATCACGCAACCCAGCATGATGTAGAAGACCATGATGCCGGCCATGATCGCCATGGGCGGGAATCCCGCCGAGGCGACCGCGGAGGCCAAGGCATTGGGCATCTGGCTCAGTGCGAGGCTCGCGTTCATCATGTCGGCGCCGAGAAAAATCATGAATATCATGCCGCAGGTCTTGGCCGTGGTGAGCAAGCTGCTCTTGAACCCGGCGAAGCTCAGACCGCCCTTGGTCACAGCCAATAGAAAGGTGCACAGGGTGCCGATGGCCGCGCCCTCGGTGGGGGTGAACAGCCCGCCGTAGATTCCGCCAAAAACGGTCAGAAAGATCACCAGTATCGGCCACACGTTCTTTGCGCTGTCCTTGAATTCTTCCTGGCTCGGAATGGTCTGCAGCGGCGCGTGCCCCGGGTAGAGCCGCACATAGATGGCTACCGCGATCATGTAGCCCAGCGCGGCGATGGCGCCCGGGATGTAGGCTGCGGCAAAAAGTTTGGTGATGTTCTGTTCAGTCAGGATGGCGTAGACCACCAGCGTCACCGAAGGCGGCAGCAGTATGCCTAGGGTTCCGCCTGCCGCCAGTACCGCAGTCGCCAGGCGGCCGGAATACTTCAGGCGCCGCATTTCCGGATAGGCGACCTGTGCCACCGTTGCCGTGGTGGCGACGGAGGAACCGCAGATGGATCCAAAAGCGGCGCAGGCGAGCACGGACGCCATCGCCATGCCCCCGCGAAAGCGGCCGAGCAGGCCGTTGGCGAACCCGAATACCGCCTTGCTCAGATTGCTTTGCGTCGCAAACGAGCCCATGAGCAAGAACAGCGGGATGACGGACAGATCGTAGATCGAAAACCGCGCGTACCCCATTCCCTTGGCAAAATTGAGGAAATGGTCCCAGCCCGAGAGGACGATGTAGCCGACGGCACCCGGCAGGAACATGGCGATGGCGATCGGCACCCGCACCGCCATGAGGCAGAGCATTCCGCTGAACAGGAGGATGCCAAACGTAAGGTTACTCATTGCCGTCGCCCTCGCCGCTGTCGCGCCAGTATTCCCAGGCCGCGTGTACGGCTACGGCTGAGGTCAGCATGAAGCCGGGCGCCATCATGGCGTAGGAAATCCAGATCGGCACGCCCATGAGCATTGAAGTCTCGCCGTTGGCGTAGACCACCGTCGCGCCGACCGCCGTGCGCCAGCCGACGAGACCGGTAACGAAGGCCACCGCCAATGCGCCGAATGCGTCCAGCCGCCCCCGTATCTTGCGACCGGCATTGACCGTGAAAAAATCGACGATGATGTTGCTGTGCTGCTGCTGGGCATAGGGCAGAAAGGCGGCGACGCACACCGCGCAGGCCAGTTGCACCAGTTCAAAGTCCCCGGTAATGGGCTTGCTGAACAGCGCCCGGCCGGCGATGCTCGATGCGGACATGACGGTAATCGCAATCAGCACTACACCGCCGGCGGCGGCGAAGATATTGCACAGCCTGGCGAGCACTCTTCCGATTACATCAGGCGGCCTGGGCGCTACGGTTTGCGATTGCGTCATTCTAGAACTCCTCCGCGATAAACGCGCTCATTCGCGCCAGACGGCAACGCTGGCATTGCCGCTGCCCGATGACTGTGCATAGCCGCCGAACTGTTCGCCAGCGAGCTTCGCGCCGTCATCTTCGAGCGCCTGCAATGCGCCCAATAGCGCGGCTAAAGGCTTGCCGTTCATTTCAGCCACGACGGCGCGGTTGTATTCCGGGAACCATGCCAGCGCCTCATTTACTGCGCCGCGCTTCAATTGATCGATGAAACGCCGGTCCAGCGCTTCGCGCTCCGGCTTGGGCCGCATGGGCCGGCCGCGCACCAGGTCGTGCGAAAAAGCCGAACTGGCAAGGAACACAACCCGTTTGCCGAGTCGTTTTGCCGTCTCGTGCACGGCGCGGCCGCATTTCATGCACTCGGCGTGATCGGCCATGATCACTGTGGGAATCTGCACCACGGGAATCTCGGCTTGCGGGTCGAGATAGAGCAGCGGCACCAGACTGCCGTAGTCCCAGGCGTAGTGCGGCGTTTCATTGCGTCCGCCTGGAATATCCTGCGCCTGCCACGCTTCGATCAGCGCGGAGGCGAATTCAGGGTCGCCTTTGCGCGAATAGGCAATGCCCGGAATCAGATCCGGCGCTTCGTCTGCCACGCATATGCCTTCGTGCCGGGCCTGGCAGGTGGCATACCAGCCGAAGGTGCAAATCCAGTGCGAGGAATTGACCACGAACAAATCGGGCTTGCGCGCGCGCAACTCCCGGCCAAGCGCGCGCGCTCCATCGGCCAGGGTGATCTGAAAATCGGGTGTTTTCTCGGCCAGGCCGAGCGTCGGCACATGGGGAACGACCGCGGCGGCGATGACCCCCGGATTCATCCCCGCCCCCGGCACTGACTGCACGCATCCCGAAGCGATTCTTCCTCGAGCTCGATGCAGCCGAGCACTGCGATACTGCGGGCCTCAATACTCATGCCCCCTCCTGCCAAGCGTGTCGATACCAATGCGCCCGGGTTCCGGTGGCGCCTTTCGCAAAGGCGCCACCAGCGTGATTCAACGCCGCCTATTTGTATTTATTGATCAACCCGCGTGCGCTTTCGAGCAAAGCCTTGCCGTTTGCGCCCTTGGCCGTCGCATCCTTGACCCAATCGTCCAGAAGCGGTTGCGCGGCTTTCTTCCAGTTTTCGATTTCAGCGGCGGATATGGTATTGAAGGTGTTCTTCTCCGACATTTTCCGGCCCGGGATATCGGCCTCGCCGAACACCTTACCGATCCAGGCGGAGGTCTCCGCGCCGCTGTTGGCATCGATCACTTTCTTCAGGTCCGGCGGCAGGCTGTCGTATTTTGCCTTGTTCATGGCGAAGATGAAGGCCGAGGTATAGACCGCCGGCTGCGACGAGTCGGTTTCGCTGTGGAACTTGACCAATTCCTGCACCTTGACCGCGGGCACCACCTCCCACGGAATCACGGCGCCGTCGATGACTCCCTTGGACAGGGCTTCAGAAACCTGCGGCACCGGCATGCCCACGGGCGTCGCGCCGAAGGCCGCCAGCATCCTGTTGGTCTGGCGCGTGGGTGCGCGCAATTTCAAGCCCTTGAAATCGGCCAGCGTACGGATCGGCTTGCTCGTCATGTGGAATACGCCCGGACCGTGCACGTGGAACGCGATCGGCTTCACGTCCTTGAATTCGGCCTGATCGTTGGCCTGCACCCAGTCCCAGAGCGCGCGGCTCGTTCCCTCGGGCTTGAGCATCATGAAGGGCAGTTCGAACACCTCGACCAGTGGGAAGCGTCCCGCGGTGTAACCGGGCAAGGTCCAGACGATGTCGGCGACGCCGTCCTTGGCCTGATCGTACAGCTGCGGCGGCGTTCCACCCATTTGCATCGAAGGGAAGATCTGACATTTCAGTTTCCCGCCGGACTCCTTGTTGATCTTGTCGCACCAGGGCGTGATGAACTTGGAATGGGCGGTGGACGGCGGCGGCAGAAAGTGCGCTACTTTGAGCGTAATTTCCTGCGCCTGGACGAGCGGTGCCGCTCCAAGCAGAGCGGAAAGTCCGCAGATAACTGCAAGCCTTTTCATGGTGATCTCCTCTCTTTCTTACGGCGCCGCTCAGTAGGCGGTGCTCATTCCAACAAACCCTGTTGGCGGGGGTACTTTCAAAAGAATCGCTAGGCGCCGCAAATTGCGATCGCGCGCAGCAAGGTCGCCCCGGTACGAAACCGTTTGCATCGTACACGATTCGGACGGCATCGCGACCGCACTCGGCTCAAGCATGCTTCGCCTCGGACTCGCGCTTGGCGACGTTGGCGAGGATTTCCGCGCCGCGATTGGCCGCAGGCAATCCGCGAAACAGGAAGCAAAGATTGATCACCGCCTGCATCTCCTCCCAGCTCGCGCCGGCGCGGCGGGCTGCGATCGCATGCAACTGGGCCGCGTCGCTCATGTCCATCAGCAGCATGCCGAACAGCATCATTTGCGCGGTCTTCGTATCGAAGCACTTGGGATACATGCCGTGCTCGCGCATGCGCTCCTGCAGGTCGACCATTTCCGGGTCGAGCGCACCGGTGACATTGAGCCGCGCTTCGATGCGCGGCGGCACGAAACCGATAAGCTCCTCGTAGATGGCTGCACGCTGGGCCAGCGTTTCCTTCCTGTCGGCGTATTCGCCCATCGCGGCCTGTACGGCTTTGGTGTCTATTCTCGGTGGCAGCATGGAGTCTCCTCGAGTGTTGGTGCCGGATTCATTGTCTACGATAGCGGCCGCGTTCGATTCGCTCAGTCGTGGTTCAAGCAACGCCGCCGAGATGCTGCTCCTTGAGCTTGCGCCGCTGCAATTTTCCGGTCGCGGTCAGCGGAAGTTCCTTCACCCATTTGACGGACCGGGGGCGCTTGAGCTTGGGTAGCGCTGCTATGCCTGCATCGATGCGCTCACGCGCCTCCGATTCCCTTTCGTTGGCAGGGACCACGAACAAGGCGATGGACACCAGGCCTTCGGCATTTTCGAAACCTACCGCGGCCAGACTGTCCACGCTGCCCGCGCTTGCGCCGAGCAGCGCTTGTTCGACTTGCAGGATGCTGACCCACTGCCCGGAAATCTTCAGCATGTCGTCGTCCCGCCCGCAGAACTCCAGGCGGCCGTCGTCCCGGTGCCGGAACAAATCCCCCGGTGAAAAGCGGCTGTCCGAGAAGCTGTCGCAGTCGGCGTCCGGCCGCCGCCAATACCCCAGCGCGATCGAAGTATGCCGCAGCCACAGGCGCCGGGGTGCCGGCTCGCCGTCGTCATCCCGCAAGCTGTATTCGAGGCCCGGAGATGGTTTCAGCGTCATGCTTTCGTCATCGCAGTAGAAAACCAGAACCACCGTTTCCGAGGCGCCGTAGCCGGAAACCGGTGCGACGCCGGTTGCATCCAGCCAGCCTCGGCGCACCGCCGCCGGAAGCCCCTCACCGGCGGAAACATAGTGTCTTACGCCGGCCGCGGCGCAGCGCTGAGCGACCCCGGATTGCAGCATTTTTAGGTAAAGCGTGGGCACGGAGAACAGTGCGGTCGGCCGGTGGCGCTCGACGATTTCAGCCACCCGTTCGGCGGTGGGCCACTCCGGATCGAGCACGACCGTGGCGCCCAGGCGCAGACCTGCGCAAAAACTGTTGCCGAGCGCATAGGCGAAGAACATCTTGGACGAGGCGTAGATCCGATCCTGTGCGCCCAGTCCAAGTATTTCGCGCGCGAAATCCGCGCTTGCGATGAAGCTGCGTTGAGCATGGATGACCGCTTTGGGGACCCCGGTGGTGCCGGAGGTATAGATCCACATTGCTGGGGCGCCTTCGGGCAACTCGGCCGCAGATGCCGGATTCATCGAACGCAGGCTTGCGCTCCATGGCGCGTCGAACACCAGCTGCGGCGGATGTTCGAGGTCGGCCAGCAGCCCCTGCAGCAGCGCGCGGGAATCTTCCCTGCACCAGAGAAATCGCGCGCCGGACTCCGACAGCACCACGGACAATTCCCGCTCGAACAGGCGCGAATTAAGTCCGACGGCGACTCCGCCGGACCAGATGACACCGAGGTAGGCAATCGCCCAGTCGATGCCGTCCGGCGCGAACACCAGCACACGCTCGCCCTCGCGCAGGCCGCGCTCGCGCCACGCAGACGCGGCCTGCGCCACCGCCAAACGCAAGGCGGCGTAACTCAGGCGTTCGTCGCCGCATTCCAGCGCGATCGCGCTTTGCTCTCCCGTGGCAAGCAGATAGGCGGCGGCGTTCATGGAGTTCGCCCAAATCCGATCAGCGCGGTGCGGTGATGCTCACGCGCAATTCGCCCAGGCCGTCGATGCCGGCGACGAGTTCGTCGCCGACTTTGGCCGCGCCCACGCCCGCCGGAGTGCCGGTGAAAATGGCGTCGCCGGTCTCTAGCGTGTAGTACTGCGTCAGAAACGCAATCTGCTCCGGCACGCTCCAGATCATCTGATCGATGTCGGATTGTTGCTTCATTTGTCCATTCACCTTCAACCAAAGCGCTGCCTTGGACGGGTGCCCCGCCTTGCTTGCGGGGGTGACCGGCCCGCAGGGGGCCGACTGGTCGAAGTCCTTGCCGAAACTCCAGGGCCGGCCCTTGTCTTTTCCGAGCTGCTGCAGGTCGCGGCGCGTCATGTCCAAACCGACTGCGTAGCCCCAGACGTGCTCGTTGGCCCTCTTTGCGGCGATCTTGTATCCACCCTTGCCGATCAGGGCGACCATCTCGGTTTCCCAATGGAAATTGCCGGTCATGGGCGGGTAACAAATCCTGCCGCTCTCGCCCGTATCGACGGCCACCAGATCGTGCGCCGCCTTGCAGAAGAAGAACGGTTGCTCGCGGCCGTCGCCTCCCATTTCCTTCTGGTGTTCGACATAGTTGCGGCCTACGCAGAAGATGCGCCGCACCGGAAAACGGTCCTTGGAACCGATCACGGGCAGGGAAGGCTGCTCCCACAGTTCAACGACATGACTCACTTAAGGCTCCCTCTCAGAAAGACTCGAAAAGGCCGGAACATCCGGCGGCTCGAGAAGATCGCTTGCGCGCCGATTCTACCGGGTCCCGGCCGCGCGAGTGTGCCCGGACGGCAAAAACTTCCCGCCTGCGCGGCTCCAGGCGGGGCAGCGCCCGCTCTTCGCCGGGCGGCGCAGACATTTGCTTCTTGCGTTATGTCCTCGGTTCATGTTAATTTTATGATACTGAATGAATACTCATTCAGTCAAGTATCGACCAAGTATCGACGCTTTCTGTGGCGCGGGCGGGACGGCAGGTTCGCCTATGCCGGACGCGGACGCGGGCAAATCCGGCGACGTTCTTTGCGCGGCAGTACTGGCAGCAATTTTTCTTATTCTGGAGCGAATTATGCGATTGGATGGCAAGACAGCGGTAATCACCGGTGCCGCCTCGGGGATCGGGCGCGCGACCGCAGAAACACTGGCACAGGCAGGGGCGCACGTGCTGCTCGGTGACATCGCGGAGGAGGCGGGCGAGCAATGCGCCGCTGCGATCCGCGCCAAGGGGTTCGGCGCCGACTTCATCCGTCTCGACGTGACCGACCTCGACTCGATCGAAGCCTTCAAACAGGGAGCCTACGCGCGCCGCGGGCACGTTGACATTGTCGCCAACGTCGCCGGCTGGGGCAAGATCGAACCCTTTGTGAAAAACACTCCCGATTTCTGGCGCAAGGTGATCGACCTCAACCTGCTCGGGCCGATCGCCTTCACCCGTGCTTTCGTCGACGCCATGATCGAGCGCAAAGCGGGCAAGATCGTAATCGTCTCGAGCGACGCCGGCCGCGTGGGCAGTCTGGGCGAGTCCGTCTATGCCGGCGCGAAGGGCGGTGCCATCGCCTTTACCAAATCCCTCTCGCGCGAAATGGCACGCTTCAACATCAACGTGAACTGCGTCTGCCCCGGCCCGACCGACACACCCCTGCTCGCAGCGGTGCCGGAAAAGCATCGCGAGGCATTCGTCCGCGTCACACCCATGGGCAGGTTGGCAAAGGCTTCCGAAGTCGCCGACGCCGTGCTCTTCTTCGCCAGCAGCCGCGCCGACTTCGTTACGGGGCAGACGCTCAGCGTCAGCGGCGGGCTCACGCTGGCAGGCTGAACGCGCGCGACGCAGGCAGTCGCATATCCCGACTCATTTCGACAGCAAGCACTCATCCGGAGAATCATATGTACAAACTCAAAGCCGCCGAATGGCGCCCGCAGCATTTCAGGTGGGAAGTGAAGGACCGCGTCGGAACAATCACCCTGAACCGCCCGGAGCGCAAGAATCCGCTGACCTTCGAGAGCTACGCCGAACTGCGCGACACGTTTCACAAGCTACAGTACGCGGAAGACGTGCGGGCGATCGTGTTCACCGGCGAAGGCGGCAATTTCTGCTCCGGCGGCGACGTACATGAAATCATCGGGCCTCTGACGAAGATGGACATGACCGGGCTGATCGCCTTTACCCGCATGACCGGAAACCTGGTGAAGGAAATGCGCACCTGCCCGCAGCCCATCATATCGGCGGTGGACGGCATCTGCGCCGGGGCGGGAGCCATCATCTCCATGGCGAGCGACCTGCGCTACGGCACGCCGGAATGCAAGACGGCGTTTCTGTTCGTGCGCGTGGGACTCGCCGGCTGCGACATGGGCGCCTGCGCGATCCTGCCGCGCATCATCGGTCAGGGCCGCGCCTCGGAGTTGTTCTACACCGGACGCGCGATGACGGCGCAGGAGGGGCAGGCCTGGGGCTATTACAACGACCTCGTTCCGAAGGAAGAACTGCTGGAACGCGCCCAGGCGGTTGCAAGAGACATCGCCGACGGACCGGCGTTCGCGCATTCGATGACCAAGAAGTGCCTGCATCAGGAATGGAATCAGACCATCGAACAGGCCCTGGAAACCGAGGCCGAAGCCCAGGCGATCTGCATGCAGACCAAGGATTTCACGCGCGCTTTCAACGCGTTCGTCGCCAAGCAGAAGCCGGCATTCGAAGGAAACTGAGCCGGGCGCACGCCGGCATCGGGCACCTGGTTCAATCCGGGGCGGATGGTAGCGATCCGCCTTGGCAGCCGGTGCGCTTGCATCCGGCATCAAGGCTTTGCGTACGACATTTGCAGCGGGAAATGCCAATGAAATCGCCGGAACACGTAGAAAGCCTGGTCACCGATGCCAGGCTGGTGGAGGAACGCCGGGGACAGATCCTGCGCGCAGCGGTCAAGCTGTTTTCCGATGAAGGTTACTACACCACGACCATTTCGCAGATTGCACGCGAAGCTGGGATCAGCACCGGACTGATCTACCAATATTTCGGCGATAAAACCGACATTCTGTTCCTTACGCTCAAGCTGGTTCTCGAAACCTACGAAAGGGAAATCCCGCCGCGCCTCGAAGGCGTGAAGCACCCGGTAGAACGCCTGTGCATGGCGCTGTGGGCGTACTGCACCATAGTTGACGGACTGAGCGAAGCGACGGTTCTTGCCTACCGCTCGACCAAGTCGCTGCGCGCCGACCGCCGGGCCTTGGTGAAAGCCGACGAAATCCGGACCAATCGTTTGCTGCAGACCTGCCTGCGCGCCTGTATTTCCGGAGGCTATATGCGCAAAGTCAACGAGTATCTTCTGGTATACCAGTACGTCAATTTCAGTCACGCGTGGGCGCTGAAGCATTGGGCTTTGCGCGGAAAATTCAGCCTCGGCAGATATGTAGCCGAAGGCGTAGCGCTTCTGGTCGAACCATTTCTAACCGCGAAAGGCCGGACAGCCCTCACCGCCATGCGCCGCCGCACGGCAAATTTCACGCGTCTGGCCAAACCTGCCACACAGCTCGTGGGTGCGCCCAAAAGGAAACGGGCATCCACAAGAATGCCCGCCGAATGAGAGCCGCCCCGCAGGAGCGGTTTTCGCCTGACGCTTACACGTGGTATGCGGTCTCGCCGTGCGAGGTCACATCCAGGCCTTCGCGCTCTTCTTCTTCCGGCACTCGCAAACCGACCACCAAATCGACGACCTTGTAAGCGATGAAGGCCACCGCACCGGACCAGACGATCGTGGTGAGCACGCCGGTGGCCTGGATGATCACCTGGTTCATGATCGAGTAGTCGGGGGCGACCTTGTTCGCTACGTAGTCGTATATGCCCGTGCCGCCGAGCGAAGGCGAGGCAAACACGCCGGTACCCAGGGCGCCGAGAATTCCGCCCACACCGTGCACACCGAACACGTCGAGCGAATCGTCCGCGCCCAGCAGGCGCTTCAGACCGCTCACCCCCCACAGGCAAAGCGCACCGGCCAGGATGCCCAGTGCGATCGCGCCCATCGGACCGACGAAGCCGCACGCCGGCGTGATCGCCACGAGGCCGGCCACGGCGCCCGAGGCGGCACCCAGCATCGAAGGCTTGCCCTTGAACATGTTCTCGAAGAACAGCCAGGACAGGGTCGCAGCTGCGGTGGCAACCAGCGTATTGACGAACACCAGGGCTGCGGTGCCGGTGGCTTCCAGGTTGGAACCGACGTTGAAACCGAACCAGCCCACCCACAGCAGGGACGCACCCACCATGGTCAGGGTAAGGCTGTGCGGCGTCATGGCTTCCTTGTTGTAGCCGATGCGTTTGCCGATCACATAGGCGCCGACCAAGGCCGCGATACCGGCGTTGATATGCACCACCGTTCCGCCGGCGAAATCAAGGGCGCCTTTCTGAAACAGCCAGCCGGCCGTGGCCGTCGCCTTTTCGGCGGCCGCCGCATCGGTAAAGGCGTCCGGACCGGACCAGAACCAGACCATATGCGCGATGGGCAGGTAGGCGAAAGTGAACCACAGCACCATGAACAGCAGCACCGCAGAGAATTTCACGCGTTCGGCAAAAGCACCGACGATCAGGCAAGGCGTGATCGCAGCGAAAGTCAGCTGGAATACGACATATATGTATTCCGGAATCACCACGCCTTTGCTGAAAGTCGCCGCAGTCGAGTCACCGGTGATACCCGAGAGGAACAGGCGCGAGAAACCGCCGAAAAAGGCGTTACCCTCGGTGAAGGCGATGCTATAGCCGTAGATTACCCACAGCACGCTGATCAGGGAAAACGTCACGAACACCTGCATCAGCACAGATAGCATGTTCTTGGTCCGCACCAAACCGCCATAGAACAACGCCAGACCCGGAATGGTCATCAAGATCACCAGCACCGTGGCGACGATCATCCACGCCGTATCGCCCTTGTTCGGTACCGGCGCAGGCGCTCCCGTCGCAGCCGCCGCGGGTGCAACCGCAGCAGGCGCGGCAACAGCAGCGGCGGGCGCTGCAGCGGCGGGCTTGGCTTCGGCAGGTTTCGCCTCAGCCGCGGGAGTGGCAGCTTTATCCTGCGCGACCGCCGGAGCGGCGAAATGGCAGGCGCCGAAGAGAGCCAGTAGAGCTATCAGTTTCTTCATCTTGCATCTCCCTATAGTGCGTCCGCGCCGGTCTCGCCGGTGCGTATGCGAATGACCTGCGCCAGATCGAACACAAAAATCTTTCCATCGCCGATCTTGCCGGTGCTGGCAGACTTCTCTATGGCTTCGATCGCCTGGTCGAGCAATTCTTTCTTGATGGCCGCCTCGATCTTTACCTTGGGCAGAAAATCCACCACATACTCCGCGCCGCGGTATAACTCTGTATGACCTTTCTGCCGGCCGAAGCCCTTGACTTCGGTGACAGTAATGCCTTGGACGCCGATGGCTGACAGCGCTTCCCGGACTTCGTCAAGCTTGAACGGCTTGATGATCGCAGTAACCAGTTTCATGAGGATCCCCTAGTCAAGATTGTGCCGGAAGCAAAGTCGAGCTCCCGGCTGTGGTTTTGGATCAAAACGTCTTGCTCAACGAGAGCACAGCCGTGCCGCTCGCGGCATTCTTGGTCGAGACGCCCGCGACGAACGGAAGCTTGTTGACAAAACAGTAGTAGCCAGGATTCAGCACGTCGCAACTGCCCTTGCCGCTGGTCCCGACGTACGAGGCAGCCAGCACCCAGCCGCTTATGTCCTTGGTCACACCGACTTTCCAGTCGGTATAGTCGGCTTTGGTTGCGTCGGTACCCGTATCCCAGTTCTTGAGCTTGAACGAGCCCACATGGCCGTTGATGCCCCAGCCGTTGCCGAGGTCGTAGGTTGCCGTCAAGTCGAGATAATTCGAGCCTTTGGTCCCCGGCTGGGAGAAGTAGTCGCCGGTGGAGTGAAAATACTTCGCGGACAGAAACTTCCACGAACCACCGATATAGATTTCCTTGTTGTTTACGCTACCTTGATGCGTTCCACCGCCCGGCCTCGGGTTGGTGATCGCAGTTCCAACCGTGCGATTGGCGTCGCTGCCGGGGTAATAGTAGTAAATGCCACCGATATCCAGGCCCCAGTCGCCCCAGGTTTTCTTCCAGCCGCCGTAGACATCCATTTCCAGATTGGCCGCCGGAAAGCCAGCGCCTTCGCTGACGTTGGAATTCCAGTTGCCCAGGTAAATGCCGCTGGAATGTGCGTAGTCGAATCCGCCCTGAATTGCAGGCTTCTTGAACGTCTGCGCAATACCTCGAAAGCGATATTCGGAATAGAGGCCGAAGTTGCCGGTAAAAGTGTGCGGCGACTGCTCGGCCGCCGGCGCCGCAGCGGTTTGGGCGGAGGCTGCAAAAGGCAGAGCGGACACAGCCAGCATGATCGGGGCGAACAATAGCTTGCGCATTTCGTGACTCCTGATAAGAGTTTAGGGAACAGCTTGATGCCCAAACCATTAGCACATCATGTGCCAGGTTTATTATTATCAATATATCAACGTGTTAGACAAAATCACCACCTGTCCGAGCAGGGTCGTGCTTTATCATGGTGCGTCTCCTGCCCGGTCTGCACAGCAGGAGTGCGGCTGGCCAATTCAACTTCTGGCGCGTTATATGGGTCGTGATAGACTCGAAAAATGTGACCAGAAAAGGAGCATGGAATGCAGCAGAACCGTATGTTTGAAGAACTGAGCGCCAGGATCAGCGCGCTGCTGGCCCAGAGCCCGGCCAAGGACGTGGAAAAGAATCTGCGCGCGCTGCTGACTAATTTTTTCGGCCGACTGGACCTGGTGACACGCGAGGAATTCGACGTACAGGCCCGTCTGCTTGCTCGTTCTCAAGAGCAGATTGTGGCGCTGGAGACGCGCGTGGCGGAACTGGAAGCGAAGGTTTCCAAGCCAGCCGGCTGAACGGCATGTCGCTCGCCGTGCTGCACAGTCGCGCGCTTGCCGGCATGGATGCGCCCGAGGTTTCGGTTGAGGTCCATCTTGCCGGCGGGTTGCCGAGCTTTACCATAGTCGGCCTGCCTGAGACCGAGGTTAAGGAAGCGCGCGACCGGGTGCGCGCGGCGCTGGTCAATGCGCATTTCGAATTCCCGGCGCGAAGGCTTACCGTCAACCTGGCGCCGGCTGACCTGCCCAAAGAAAGCGGACGCTTCGACCTGCCCATCGCGCTGGGCATACTTGCCGCCTCGGGGCAGCTGCCTTCGGATCAGCTCGATCTGTACGAGTTCGCGGGGGAGCTTTCG
This sequence comes from uncultured Enterobacteriaceae bacterium, assembly GCA_964400745.1. GTDB lineage: Bacteria > Pseudomonadota > Gammaproteobacteria > Burkholderiales > SG8-39 > 2-12-FULL-64-23. Next base: position 16,669 of record CAYNVY010000052.1, read on the forward strand.
CTCACCGGCGACCTGCGGCCGGTCCGTGGCGCGCTCGCCATGACCTACAAGGCGCACCGCTGCGGTCGGGCGTTCGTACTGCCGCGAGCGAGCGCCGAAGAGGCGGGCCTAGTGCGCGAGGCGCAAGTCCTGCCGGCTAAATCATTGCTTGAGGTGTGTGCGCACCTCGCCCGGCGGGAGTTGCTTCAGCCCTACGTCGCCGAGCCTGCAGTGGTGGCGCAAACCGACTATCCGGATCTCGCTGATGTCAAAGGCCAGACGCACGCCAAACGGGCGCTGGAAATCGCAGCCGCAGGCGGGCACGGCCTGCTCATGGTCGGCCCGCCAGGCACCGGCAAATCCATGCTGGCGGCGCGCTTTGTCGGGATACTCCCGCCTATGAGCGACGCCGAGGCACTGGAATCGGCGGCGCTGCAATCGCTGGGATCAGGCGGGTTTCGCGTCGAGCATTTCCGCCGCAGACCACTGCGCAGCCCGCATCATTCGGCCTCCAGCGTAGCCCTGGTCGGAGGCGGCAGCGATCCGCGTCCGGGCGAGATCTCGCTGGCACATCATGGTGTATTGTTTCTGGACGAACTGCCGGAGTTCGAGCGCAAAGTGCTGGAAATGCTGCGCGAGCCACTGGAGTCCGGACGCGTGGCCATTTCGCGCGCCGCGCGCCAGGCGGAATTCCCCGCGCGGTTCCAGCTGATTGCGGCAATGAACCCGTGTCCGTGCGGCTACCTTGGGCATTTCAGCGGGAAATGTCGTTGCACACCGGACCAGGTAATGCGCTACCGGGGCAAGATTTCGGGCCCGCTCCTAGACCGGATCGACATGCATCTCGAAGTGCCCGCCGTGCCGCAGGAAGATTTGCTTCTGCATTGCGCAGGTGAGTCGAGCAGCGCCGTGCGCGTACGCGTCGCAGCGGCGTACCAGATTCAGATCGAGCGACAGGGCATGGCGAACAGCAAGCTCGCCACGCGCGCGATCGAGAAGCGCTGCGCGCCGGAGCCGGCAGCCGAGAACCTGCTGCGTCAGGCCATCGCGAAGCTCAGCCTGTCGGCCCGGGCCTATCATCACGTGCTCAAGCTGGCGCGCACCATCGCGGACCTTGCAAACAGCCAGACGATTGCCGCCGCGCATGTCGCCGAGGCGATTCAGTATCGCAGGCTCGACCGGACGATCTAGCGCTCGATGGCTTTCCTGATTCTTATTTCGGGCTTCTGAGGATGGCGACTTACGCGATCGGTGACGTGCAGGGTTGCGCTGGCACGCTGCGCGAGCTGTTGGCCGCGTTCGGTTTCGAGCGCGAGCGCGACCGCCTGTGGTTCGTCGGCGACCTGGTGAACCGCGGCCCAGACTCCTTGGATACCTTGCGCCTGGTGAAAGATCTGGGCGACGCGGCGGTGACAGTGCTCGGCAATCACGACTTTCACCTGCTCGCCGTCGCCGCCGGAAAAGCGAAGCAGCACCGCAGCGACACGCTGGCTGCGGTGTTGGCCGCACCGGACCGCGAAGAATTGCTCGGATGGCTGCGGCGGCGGCCTATGCTGCACGTGCGAGGCCGGTGGGCAATGGTGCACGCGGGCTTGTTGCCCCAGTGGAACATTGCGCAGGCGCAGCGGCTAGCGAGCGAAGTCGAAGCGGCTTTGCGCGGCGAGGGCTGGCGCGACTTTTTAGGGCAGCTCTATGGCGACAAACCCGATTCCTGGAATGAGAGCTTGCGCGGCATCGACCGATTGCGCGTCATTGTCAACGCAATGGCTCGAATGCGCTTTTGCAAGGCCGATGGCACTATAGAATTCAAAACCAAGGGCGAGACGGACAAGGCGCCGCCGGGGTTCTTCCCTTGGTTTGACGCCCCCGGCCGCGAGAGCCGTGACCATACCATCATCTGTGGCCACTGGTCCGCGCTGGGACTGAAGCTGCGGCCGGATCTGCTCGCACTCGACAGCGGCTGCGTCTGGGGCGGACGCTTGAGCGCGGTGCGCCTGGAGGACAGAAGGCTGTTCCAGGTTTGCTGCGAGCAGTGCCAGGTGCCGGACAGCTAGCGCTCACTCATCCAGAGTCGTAAGGAGAACTGCATGGTCGACTGCGTATTTTGCAAGATTGTGGAAGGACAAATTCCAGCGACCAAAGTGCTTGAGGACGAGTCGACGCTCGCGTTCATGGACATCGGCCAGGTCAATCCTGGTCACGTATTGGTCACGGTAAGACCGCATATCGAGAATATTTTTGGCTTGGACGACAAACTCGCAGCGGCAGTATTCCAGACAGCGGCTCGCGTAGCGCGTTCGATTGAAAGTGTGTACTCACCGCCCGGAGTGACGTTGTACCAGGCCAACGGCGTGGCTGCAGGCCAAACGGTGTTTCACTTCCATCTGCATCTCGTGCCGCGATACGACGAGGACGGGATGCAGCTCAGCTGGCCGACGAAGCATCCGTCGCGCGAGCAACTCGAAGCGGAGGCGGCCAAAATCCGCGGGGCGCTGACCGCCGACTAGCGTCGATTGCTGCGGAAACGCGGAGTTCTAGTGTGTAACGCGGGTGACGCCGCTGCCCGAGAGCAGGCGGACGCGTTCGCCCGGCCGGAAAACTTCGTCGGCTTCCTGAGTGATGGCGCGCAGTTCTCCGCTATCGAGCTTGACCGTGATTTCCAGACCCTGCGTCTTGGACGTTCCCTGCTCGATCGCGCTACCGGCCACGCCGCCCGCGACTGCGCCGAGGATGGTGCCAATCGCACTGCCCCTGCTGCCGCCTCCGATATTGCTGCCGGCTACGCCGCCGATCGCGCCGCCGGCGAGCGTGCCTACACCGCTCTTCGAGCCTTCGATGGTGACCTGACGCACGCTTTCGACCACACCCATGCGGACCGTCTGCTCGCCTCGGGTTTGGGCGCCCGAATAGACACTGCCTGAACTGGTACTGGCACAGCCGCTGACGAGCGCAACAACGATTAGTGCGCCTGCAACGGCAAGCATCGCCGAAATCTTCATGTCCGATCCTTTCACACTAACTGGGCGTTGAAATGCTGGCGATAACGGGTCTCGATTTCGGCGCGCGTCGCGCTGTGGTTTTGCCCGCCGCGCGCGCCAATCTTGAGCGCGCCCATGAGCGAAGCGAGTTGACCGATTGCGCGCCAGTCCATGCCTTTGGCGATACCGTAGAGCAGGCCGGCTCGATACGCGTCACCGCACCCGGTGGGATCCACTATCTTGTCGACCTTAACGCACGGTATCTCCAAGCGTTGACCTTCCGTATGGATTTCGGATCCGTCGCTGCCGTGTGTGACGATCAGCGCCTCCACCCGTTTGGCCAGATCTGCCAGCGATTCTCCGGTCCGTTCCTCCAGCATCTTGCCCTCGTATGAATTGACCGCGACATAGCGCGCCATGCGCACGAAATCGAGCAATTCGGGACCGGAAAACATCGGCAAGCCCTGGCCCGGATCGAAGATGAAGGGAATCTTGAGCGCGTGCAGCTCGCGCGCATGTTGCAGCATGCCATCGCGTCCGTCAGGGGAAACGATGGCAAGTCCCACATCCGCGGCTTCCGAGATGTGATTGAGGTGCGAGTGGCCCATTGCGCCCGGGTGGAAGGCGGTGATCTGATTGTCGTCCAGATCGGTGGTGATAAAGGCCTGCGCGGTGTAGGTACCGGCGACCTCGCGCACGTGCGTGCGCGCAATGCCGAACGCATCCAGCCGTTTGTAATAGGAATCCGCATCTTGGCCGACAGTGGCCATGATCAGCGGATCACCGCCCAGCATCTGCAGGTTATACGCGATATTGGCAGCGCAACCGCCGAATTCCCGGCGCAGGTCCGGCACCAGGAATGCGACGTTAAGCATATGAATCTGGTCGGGCAGAATATGCTCGCGAAACCGCCCTTCGAACACCATGATGTTGTCGTAGGCGATTGAGCCTAGGAGCAGGATGCGCATAGATTTAAATTCCGTAGTCGTGAGCCGCGTGGGGGGGAAAGACAAAGGCGGTCGCGGCGAGTACCGTCTACTACAGGCAACTCGGAGAGTCGGCGAGATCCCGCCGACCGAACAGGGCTTACCTGCGCTGGCGCAGCCTGCGAATGGCGGCAATCTGCGCCGCCGCTTCAGCAAGCTCGGATACGGCCTTCGCATATTCCAACTTGCCCGTCCGGTCCTGCAGATTTTCTTTGGCGCGCTTCTCCGCTTCCAGCGCCTTGGCTTCGTCCAGGTCGTGTCCTCGGATCGCAGTGTCGGCGAGCACAGTGACCAGATTGGGCTGCACTTCAAGAATACCGCCGGCGACGAATATCAACTCTTCCTCGCCGCCGTTTTCCGGTTTGATGCGCACTGTGCCCGGCTTGATGCGCGTAATGAGCGGCGTGTGCTTGGGGTAGATGCCAAGCTCGCCCTCCTCGCCCGGAAGCACCACGAACTCCGCCTCGCCGGAATAGATGGCTTCTTCGGCGCTGACGACATCCACGTGAATTGTATGAGCCATGTGACTTGGGACCTCTTTTCCCCGACGCCGGACTAGCCCGGGATCATCTTATTGCAGGGTCTTCGCTTTTTCGACCGCTTCCTCGATGCCGCCGACCATGTAGAAGGCCTGCTCCGGAAGGCTGTCGTAATCGCCGTTGACGATGCCTTTGAAGCCTTTGATGGTTTCCTTCAAAGGCACGTACTTACCTTCCTGGCCGGTGAAGTTCTTCGCCACGTCGAACGGCTGCGACAGGAAGCGCTGGATCTTGCGTGCGCGCGCCACCGCCAGCTTGTCCTCGGGCGACAGTTCGTCCATGCCCAGAATGGCGATGATGTCGCGCAGTTCCTTGTAACGCTGCAGCGTCTGCTGCACCGCGCGCGCGGTAGTGTAGTGCTCTTCACCCACCACGTGCGGGTCCATCTGGCGCGAGGTCGAATCGAGCGGGTCAACCGCAGGATAGATGCCGAGGGAGGCGATATCGCGCGACAGCACCACGGTCGAATCGAGGTGACCGAAGGTGGTCGCGGGTGACGGGTCGGTCAGGTCATCCGCCGGAACGTACACGGCCTGGATCGAGGTGATCGAGCCCTTGTTGGTCGAGGTGATGCGCTCCTGCAGACGGCCCATTTCCTCGGCCAGCGTCGGCTGGTAGCCCACCGCCGACGGCATGCGGCC